>NZ_JBFUAP010000002.1:0-517457 GCF_056406215.1 Mucilaginibacter sp. P1_D10
AAAATGGGCTTTGTAAGTCTCAAAGACATCTCAACCCCACTTAAGACTGTTACTGTTTAATGAACCGCCGTATGCCGAACGGCACGTACGGTGGTGTGAGAGGACAAGTAGGGAACTAATCCCTACTTTCCTACTCGATGGAATCAGCTTTTTGTGGGTTGGGAATTTATGGGCAATTATTAAGGCACCAGTAGCAAAGGACAACCACAATAATTCATTACCGATGGGATATTACTATCAAAGTATAAGGTAGCGATGGTTTTGTCGATATGATTACCCATTACTACTAACCAAATGGCATTTTCGGCCACCAGCTCTGCAATGGTGTCCGCGATCGGGCCCGTTCCTTTTTTTGTGATGATCGTGACGGCTGCTTGTTGCTCCAGTGTTAATTTTGATCGCAAATAATTCGACAGTACGATTAATCGAGCCTCACTCTTAGCACTCATCGCTGCAATTTCTACATCGGGCGAACGCCTTTCGTCCGTTATAACGGATGCCTGGATTGATACTATAGAATTGTATATTAATACGTCTGCATTATTATTTATAGCAAGTTCAAGTGCCATATGCGCTGCGCGTTCCGCCCGTTTGGTAAAGTCGGTAAGCAGCAGTATTATTTTTTTAGGTGCCATAATTAATGGGAGACTATTAGTGCTTTATTGTATTCATAATTCATCCTCGCGATGTGCAATACCGAGATCTCCTGCGGGCATTCTACCTCGCAAGCCTGCGTTAGGATGTGTTGTTTGATGTGCTGTAAAGGTGGGCTATTAACCATGGGCAGTTATGATGGCTGTCATAAAAAAGGATGATGCCTGGCACAAAAAAATATTTCTTAAACTCCTTTATATTAATTAGTTAATATCGGTTCCTGATAGTAGCATGTCTGCGAGTCGCACGTCCAGGTTGTAAATATCTTTCCTAAAGTTAAGATGGCCTCCCCTGTCTGTAAAGGCGGTAAAGTAGGCTATGAATACCGGCACCTTTTTATTTAGCGTTATATATCGTTCTTTGCCCGCATGCATGTATTGGTTGATTTTAGCATCATTCCATGCCGCATTGTCTTTCAACAGGAAAGCGGCAAACTTCGCAGGCTCGGCTATGCGGATACAACCGTGGCTAAAAGCCCGGGTTGTTTCGCCGAACAGGGATTTTGAAGGGGTATCGTGCAGGTAGATGTTGTAGCTATTCGGGAATAGGAATTTTACCAGGCCTAAAGAATTGTCCTTTCCGGGTTTTTGCCGTACAACAGGCAAGCCGTTACTACGCCCGGTTATTTCCATATTATGATCGCGCAGATAATTGCCGTTCTTGTTCATCCCGGGTATGATCTCATTAGTTAATATCCCCGGCGGCACGTTCCAATAGGGGCTGAAAACTACATATTCTATTTCGCCATAAAAAGCGGTTGTAGGGTGCTCAGTTTTACCAACTACCACGCTGCTGCTCCAAAGCAGGCTATCGGCATGGTACACATGCATTTTAAATTCGGGTATGTTTACGGCAACATAATCTGTATTTAAACTCACCGGGAGCCAGCGGCTCCGCTCCATATTCACCAGTATTTGTTTTATTCGTGGCAATAAGGGCACATTCAATTCTGCTAAGGTTTCGTTATTTAAAAGTCCGTTGATGGCCAGCCCGTGCCTGTTCTGAAATACTTTAATGCCGCCTTGCATCTCTGGGTCGTAGGTGTTCTTCACCGTATCGCCGCTAAAATCCTCCAGCTTATACAAACGGGCCCTAAGCAATTGAATTGCTGCAGATGTATCACCAAGAGCAGGTTTCTTACCCAGGGTTATAGGTAGCCACTTGTCGTTTGTGGCCAACAGGCTGTACTTTCTCAGGTAGGTTCTTAGTAATTCATACTGGCGATAAACCGGCTCGTTTGCAGATAGTTGCTTTCCGGGTGTTTTTAGCAAACTATCCAGGTATTGGCTGTACGCAACCTTCTTCCTGGGCAATAGCCAACCGCTTGCTTTGCTTGCCGAGACGTCGATCCCTTCATAAACCGATTTTGAAAAATTGAAGTATTGAGCGGTAAGCATCAACTCTGCCTCAATTTCGGGTTGATGGCCGGCTGCTTTTGGTTTTGTTTCGTTTATCAAGGAATCAAGCACACGCTGATAGGGTGGGCTTTTACTAAGCCCGTCGCTTTTAAAATTAAGGATCCTGCTGGCTAAGTTACTTGCCTGTTCAATAAGCAAACCGTTGTTAAACCATGCGTAGGTAAAGTTCCGTTGCTTATAGAAAGCGGTAACCTCGGCCTGGTTTGGCGTAAGTAAGGGATAGTGTTTAAAAAAGCCTGCAATTTGTAAGCTATCAAAAGAGGCGACCGCAATAGTAGTGTCCCGATGGATGGTTGTTGCAGATTTCGGAGCTCCCTGCCCGCAACCGGCCAGCGAGACCAAAGTTGCCGCAGATATCATTAAAGATTTGATGAGATAGATTTTCATGGCGGGTTATTGTTTGGCAGAAGATTCGGCACCCCATTTCCAGTTTAAAATTTCGGGCATATCCTTGCCGTGTAATTTAATGTACTGTTTATGTTCTATCAGCTTATCTGCAAGCATTTGCTTGAGGTAAACTCCCTTGCTCCCTGTTTGTGGCAAGCGATCAATCACGTCCATCACCAAATGGAACCTATCCATCTCGTTTAACACAGCCATATCGAAAGAAGTTGTAATGGTGCCTTCCTCTTTGTACCCGCGCACATGCATGTTGATGTTGTTTGCCCGGTTGTAGGTTAAACGGTGCACCAGCCAGGGGTATCCATGAAAAGCAAAAACCACCGGTTTATCCGTTGTGAAAAGAGCGTTATAATCTGTATCTGTAAGCCCATGGGTATGTTCGCTGCTTTTTTGCAGTTTAAACAGGTCTACTAAATTCACTACGCGCACCTTTAGTTCGGGAAGATGTTCCCTTAAAATTGATACGGCAGCCAGCGTTTCTAAGGTAGGCACATCACCGCTGCAGCCCATTACCACATCTGGCTCACAATCCTGGTCGTTACTGGCAAAATCCCAGATGCCGATACCGCGGGTACAATGTTCCACAGCCTGCTGCATATTCAGCCACTGCGGTGCCGCGTGTTTACCAGCCACAATTACATTTACATAATGATAGCTGCGCAGGCAATGATCCATTACCGATAACAGGCAGTTGGCGTCGGGCGGTAAATATACCCTCACGATGTTTGCTTTTTTGTTAACAACATGGTCTATAAAACCCGGGTCCTGGTGGGTAAAACCATTATGGTCCTGCCGCCAAACGGTAGAGGTGAGCAGGATGTTTAATGATGCTATTTTTCTGCGCCAGGGTAGTTCTAAACAGGTTTTGAGCCATTTAGCGTGTTGATTGAACATGGAATCGACAATGTGAATAAAGGCTTCGTAGCAGTTGAAAAGGCCGTGCCTGCCTGTGAGCAAATAGCCTTCCAGCCATCCTTCACATTGGTGTTCGCTCAGCATTTCCATCACGCGGCCATCGGTAGCCAAAAACTCATCGCTTTTAATAACGGGTGCATCCCATTGCCTGTTAGTAACCTTGAAAACGTCATCCAAGCGGTTAGACATGGTTTCATCCGGCCCGAATATCCTGAAGTTTCGCTGGCTCTCATTCTCTATAATCACATCGCGCAAAAAACGGCTGCATACGTAGGTGTCGCCCTCGCCATTAGCGCCGGGAGCTTCTACAATAGCTGCGTAATCCCTAAAATCCGGCAGGCGCAACGGATGAAGTAATTCCCCGCCATTGGTATGCGGATTGGCACCCATGCGGCGGTCGCCTTTGGGTGCAAGTTCAGCCAACTCAGCAACCAATTTCCCTTGCTCATCAAATAGTTCTTCGGGGCGATAGCTTCTCAGCCATTGCTCAAGCATATGCAAATGCTCGGGAGGGCTGCTGGCCGATACCGCAAGCGGGATCTGGTGCGACCTGAAGTTACCTTCTATTTTGTAGCCATTAACTTCCTTTGGCCCGGTCCACCCCTTAGGCGACCGCAGGATGATCATCGGCCAGCGAGGGCGATGTCCGTTTGGATTTTCGGCATCGTACTTAATTTGTTTAATGCGATCTACCGCGTAATCCATTGCAGCTGCCATATCGCGGTGCATTTGCTCCGGGTCGTAGCCTTCTACAAAAATGGGGTTCCAGCCATAGCCGATAAAGAGCTGTTCCAATTCTTCATGGGTTATGCGTGCCAATACCGTAGGGTTGGATATTTTATATCCGTTGAGGTGCAGTATGGGTAACACTACGCCATCCGTTAAAGGATTAAGGAATTTATTAGAATGCCAGGCAGTAGCCAACGGCCCCGTTTCTGCCTCTCCATCGCCAACCACGCAGGCAACTATAAGTCCCGGGTTATCCAGCACCGCGCCAAATGAATGGCTTAAGGAGTAACCTAATTCGCCACCTTCGTGTATGGAGCCGGGTGTTTGAGGCGATGCATGGCTGGAAATACCACCCGGAGATGAGAATTGGGTAAATAATTTTTTTAAACCTTCTTCGTCCTGGCTGATGTCCGGATAAATTTCGCTGTAGGTGCCTTCCAGGTAAGTGCCCGCTACCACAGCCGGCCCGCCATGCCCGGGGCCGGATACAAACAGCATACTCAGGTCGTATTTCTTGATGATACGGTTAAGGTGTGCGTAAATAAAATTCTGGCCAGGTGTGGTTCCCCAATGGCCCAGCAGCATAGTTTTTACATGCGCCAGTTTAAGGGGCTCTTTTAACAAAGGGTTATCCCGCAAATACAGCTGCCCAACAGACAGGTAGTTAGATGCACGCCAGTAAGCATGGATCTTATGTAGTTCTTCCGCACTTAAGGCATCGGCAATTGTATCTATCGTTTTCAAATCCATCTTAATTTTAATTAATGGTAATATTATTCAGAACCCGGCTAACCAGCCGGGCTATCATTAGTTCTTCATTTGTTTGCATGGCCTGCACGGTTACCCCGCCTGGTTGGGCCGATATAGTTTGAAGGCCGCCGTTGTTTGCTTTTTCATCTATTTCGATACCCATAAATTCTAAGCCACCGCAAATGCGTACCCGTATTTTCGGGGCGTTAGCCCCAATCCCGCCTGTAAAAACCAGCCGGTTTAGGCCACCCATAGAGGCAGCAAGCGCACCTATAAATTTGCGCGCCTGGTAGCAGAAAACCGTTAGTGCCAAAGCGGCTTTTGGGTTATGTTCTTCCATCTTTAATAATTCGGCAACATCGCTGATGCCCGAGATGGCTTTTAACCCCGATTCGTTGCAGAGCAATTTATCCAGTTCATCGGCGGTTAAGTGGTGTTCTTTTAGCAGGAACAGCAGTACGCCGGGATCCAGGTCGCCGCTGCGTGTACTCATTACCAGGCCACCAAGCGGCGTTAAGCCCATGGTGGTATCAATCCCCACACCATTATCAACTGCGGCCATGCTGGCGCCATTACCCAGGTGAGCTATAACTATCTTTTCCTGTTTAGTCGCCGGGTTGGTTTCAATAAGCTTTTGCATAATGTATTGATAGGAGAGGCCGTGAAAACCATACTTCATCAGGCCTTTGGTTTGAAACTCATGGGGCAGTGGGTAGTATTTTACATGATTGGGCATGTTGCAGTGGAATGCCGTATCGAAACATGCAACTTGTGGCAGTTTTGGATAAACTTTTTGGATGGCGCTGATTACCGCCAGCTCGCCGGGTAAATGATTGGGAGCGAGATAAACCAATTCCTCAAGCTGTTGAAGCAGTTTATCGGCAATCAATTCCGGCTCGCGATGGTCGGGGCCTCCCTGAACTATCCGGTGCCCAACTGCAGACAATGCGAATTCATGTTTATGCTTGTCCAGATACGCTATGATCTCTGTGGCTGCTTCGTCTATGGTAGCGTATGCTGAGGTTTTTCCTCTAAGCAAATTATGGCGGCTGTTAAAAATTTCAAATCGGCCCTTATGACCGCCTATCTGCGTAATAGCACCCGACCGCAATATCTTTAGGTTGGCACCCTCATACAGGCAAAACTTAAGGCTGGATGAACCACAGTTAAGCGCAAGGACACAAGTTATTGAATGAGCGGGCATTACATTTGAATTAGTAGCAGAAAGATGCAGATGTAAATCAAAGGTAAGGCCCGTGTGCGTTTGAAATGTGACGGAGGAGGTGCTAAATAGTGATGAGTATCACTATTTTATGCAAACAATTTGCCCCATAATGTTATTCACCTGCCTGGTAAACCAACTGGCAAACCATTAAACAGACTTCATCTATAACCAGCAAAGTTTGATAAATAACCAACAATTTACGTTCTTGCTTTTTAAATGTATTTTTTTCATTACATTAGGTTCCTAATTTGCGCCATAAGTATTATAAATGAGGGCCTTCAGTTTAAACAGACGCCAGGATCTTACATTTGAAGAAGTTTTTGAACGTTATAAAAAGCAAGTTTATAACCAGGTGTATGCTATTGCCAAATCTGATTACGCAGCAGAAGAATTAACGCAGGAAATTTTCATTAAACTCTGGCTGAATAAAGAGGCTCTGCAGGATGTAAACAACCTGGGTGGTTATATATATACTATGGCGCGCAATTATTCCCTCAATTATTTGCGCAAGGCTGCCAGCGATACCCGCCTGGTAAACGAATTGATGCGGGTAGCCGTTACAAACGATAATAATACCGAGGCGGGCATAGCTGTATCTGAGTGTAAGCAACTCATCTCAGCTGCGGTTAACCATCTTTCGCCGCAAAGGCAACTGGTATATAAACTGAGTAAAGAAGATGGCTTAAATTATGATGAGATAGCCACTATGCTTAATCTTTCAAAACATACCGTTAAAAATCATTTGTTAGCCGCGCTGGCCTTTATTAATAATTTCCTCGCAAAAAATGGCGTAAACCCAACTCTAATAGCCATCGTATCCGCTATTTATTTAAGCAGATAGCAGTTTTATAAGCTAAGTGCCCATTTTGGTGTAAAAAATACACTAAGTATAGTCTGTTTTTAGGCGATTTTTAGTATTTTATCTAATTATCTAATTCTAAGTCGTCGATTCCAAGCTATTTGGAAGCGGGAATACCATTTTTTAATATTTTTTTAACTTTTTCTTTACTTCCATTAGTCTGTTATGCGTTTTGCTGTGTCTTTAGCATATTAAACCACAGTTAATGAACGATAGGCAGCGGAAGGAATACCTTTTAAATAAGTACATTAATAATGAATGTACGAAGGAAGAGTTTAACGAATTTTTGGAGTTGGTTAAGGCCTCCCCGGATTTTGAGGGTTTTGACGGCCCGATGCAACAACAATGGCAAAATGCCCAGGTTGACTCCGCAGCTCATCAACCCAATTGGGATGGCATGCGTAACAATATCTTGTTAAGGTTATGGGCGCTTAAAAAACGGAGGCAATACGTTGGATCCGCAGCACTCATTGCGGTTATCATTAGCGTTACGGCATTCTTTTTTTACTATAAAACATCAGTTATCAACGCTTCTGTAAATTATATTACAGCATACGCAGCCCCGGCAAATACAAAGGTTGTTTTATTGCCCGATGGTACAAAGGTTACTCTCAACTCAAACAGTACATTGCGATACCCCGAAAAACTTGATGGTAGCACCCGTGAAGTTTATTTAAAGGGCGAGGCCTATTTTGAAGTAGTACACAACGTAAACAAGCCGTTTGTAATCCACTCCGGTAAATTATTAACTAACGTATTGGGTACAACTTTTACCGTTAGCGCCTATTCACCCATGCAAGCCATGAATGTAACCGTGCTTACCGGCAAAGTAGCTGTGAAGGACGAGCAAACCCAGGCATTGGCTATACTAACCCGTGGGCAATGGGCAACTGCAAAACCGGGCGAAAGAACTTTTAGGCTCGGTAAAATGACCGCTCCCGAAGACGCAATTGCCTGGATAGATAACAAATTGATTTTTGAGGATGTAGACCTGCAGGATGTTGTTGTTAAGCTAAACAATAAATACAACGTGCAGATAAATGTCGCCAGCAACAAACTGGCCCACGAACACATCACGGGTATTTTCGAGTCGCAAAGCCTTCCGGGCATTTTAGAGGCGCTAACGAAGCTCACCCATTCTAATTACACCATACAGCACAACACTTATACAATTAAATATTAGCTAAACTGATTGATTAAAAACTAAACTGACCGCCTATAGAACAAAAAAAGACATAAAAAAAGGTTGAATGTGTTCCAGCACATCCAACCCTCAGGGGCACAAAGCCCCCAAATTCATAGTTCCCATTTAAGGGTATTTCGTCACTACAAATTTTTGAACAAATATATGACAAATAAATCATTGTCCTTTCACTTGTTAAGTAAAGCACTCCTGCGGATACTAATCATCAGCACTATTTTTTCTGTATGCTTTACTCAAACACAGGCAAAAAACACATCAGCGCAAGACCTAAACACTCGTATTTCGCTAAAAGTGGTGAATATGCCGGTAAAAGATGTACTTAAGCAAATCAACAAAGAAACCAAATTAAGCTTTGTTTTCAGTAACTCGATTGTTACCGACCAGGAAGTAACTATCAACGTAAAAAACGAACAATTAAGCTCGGTATTAAAGAAAATCCTGAACCCTTTCGGCATGGATTATACGGTATCGGGCAACGTTATCCTTATCGACAAAAAGGCTGATGCCGCTGTTGGGCCTGCAGGCGTTACTCCTGTTAACGTGAGCGGGAAGGTTGTAGATAACACGGGCGTTCCATTAGTGGGCGTAACTGTTAAAATAAAAGGCACCAACGGTGGCGCTGTAACAAATACAGAAGGCCGCTACACGCTGGTTGTGCCTGATGAGAGTACGGTTATCGTGTTTTCATACATGGGGTTTGTAACTCAGGAAATTGCTGTAAACGGCAGGCAAACCATTGATGTGCAATTGGTAGAAAACCGCAACAACCTTAATGAAGTGGTTGTAACGGCGTTGGGTATATCGCGCCAGAAAAAAGCTTTGGCATACTCAGTAACCGAAGTTAAGGGCGAAGAGTTTACACAGGCCAGAGAGAATAACCTGGCCAATGCCCTTACCGGTAAGGTAGCGGGTGTAAATGCTACTGGCCTTTCAACCGGCCCCGGAGGCTCCAGCCGCGTGCTCATACGCGGTAATGGTTCGCTATCGGGCGGTAACCAGCCCTTATACGTGGTTAACGGTATGCCAATTGATAACTCGGTACCGGGTGGTAGTGCAACAACCAATGCAGGCGGCGGCAACGTTGACCGCGGCGATGGCATTGCTGGCATCAACCCCGATGATATCGAATCGATAAGCGTACTTAAAGGAGGTACAGCAGCAGCATTGTACGGCGCAAGGGCGGCAAACGGTGTTATACTTATCACCACAAAAAAAGGCCGTGCGCAAAAAGGCGTTGGCGTTGATTACAACACTACATACACCGCCGAAACGCCGGCTGTTTTTCCTCAATGGCAGTACGAGTATGGCCAGGGCGATGGTGGGGTAAAGCCCATGACACAGGCCGCTGCCATAACAACTGGCAGGCGTTCATTCGGTGCCAAAATAGATGGCTCTACTTACGTAGCTGCCGATGGATTGGAACACCCGTACTCCGCTCAGCGCGACAACATCAAAAACTTTTATCGTACAGGTTCTACATTTACCAATACCGTTGCATTTACAGGTGGAACCGAGGCCTTTACCTACCGTTTTTCTGTTGCCGACCTTAACGGCAAAAGTATTTTGCCTAACAGCAGCTACGATCGCAAAACCGGCAACTTAAATGTTAGCGGCAAATTGAGCAAAAAGCTGAGTTTTGATGCGCTTGCGCAATACAACATCGAGCAAGCCAAAAACAGGCCAAGCGCCGGCGATGCTTTAGGTAACCCCAACTGGACACCCTACATGATAGCCAATACGGCCGACATAAGGTGGCTTAACCCGGGATATGATGCCGATGGTAACGAAATAGCCTGGAATGACGCACCCATCGCATCAAACAGCTATTTTGTGGTAAACAAATATCAGCAACGCGATACTAAGAACAGGTTTATAGGCCAGGCGGGCGTAACCTACGAGTTCATCAAGAACCTGTCGTTAAAAGGTGTGGTAAGCCGCGACTTTTACTTTTACAATTATAATTATGTATTGCCAACGGGCACGCTTTATGTGCCAAACGGACAATACAACGAGCTAAAGGTTGATGCATCGGAAACCAACGGTTTATTAACCTTAAACTACAACGGCAAAGTAAAAGATTTTGGTATCTCGGCCTTTGTTGGCGGTAATCAGCAACGTTCTGTTTACAACCAGGCTAATACTATTGGCAGTAATTACATCATCCCATACTTTTATAGCCCAACAAACTTATCTACAATCTCTAACACCCCTACCAATAACAAAACAGCCATCAACTCTTTAATGGGTTCGGCCGATATCAGTTATAAAAACTTTGCTTACTTAACTGTAACCGGCCGCCAGGATTGGTTTTCCACGTTAAGCCCGCAAAACAACACCATTTTTTACCCGTCGGTAGGTGGTAGCTTTGTACTGTCAGAAGCATTTAAATTGCCGCAGGGTATAAACTATGCCAAAGTGCGTGCATCATGGGCCCAGGTGGGTGGCGGCGCGCCGGACCCGTACCAGATAAACCAGGCGTTTATTATGTTGCCAAGTTCGGGCCAGCCACTGCAAACGGTATCCAGCACAACGATCACTAATCAGAATTTACGCCCCTACACCTCTACTACCATTGAGGCTGGTATCGAAGCGCGCTTTCTCAACAGCCGTATTGGATTTGATATCACCGTGTACGACCGTAAAACAACCGACGATATTGTGTCGACCGCTATTACGGGCACTACAGGTTATAACAACGTACTGTTAAACGTTGGCGAACTGAGCAATAAAGGTATCGAGGGATTGATAAACGGTACGCCAATAAAAACAGCAATCTTTACATGGAGCGCCAGCTACAACGTTGCTTATAACAAAAACGAAGTGGTTAAGCTTGCGGCGGGGCTCAACCAGATCCAGATGGCATCATCGGTAAACGGATGGGGTTATATCAACAACATTGTTGGCCAGCCTTACGGTTCTATCGTAGGTACGCGTATGATGAAAGATGCCAGCGGCAACGTAGTGTTTAATGCTACAACCGGGCTGCCTGTTGCAACAGGTTTGCAAACTTTGGGTAAAGGTGTTGCACCGCTAACCATGGGCCTTTCTAACGATTTTAGGTATAAAAGGTTTAGTCTTAACGTGTTGTTAGATGGCAAATTTGGGAACAAGGTATTATCGTTAATGGAAATCTACGGTACGCGTCTTGGTTTAATGAAAACAACGTTGCCCGGTCGTGATGGCGGTTTAGCTATCAGCGGGGTAGATCAAACTGGAGCACCGTATTCAAGAACCGTATCGGTAGCTAACCTTCGCACGTATTACGATAACTATAAATCGTACTCAGAGCTATTTCTGCACGATGGTAGCTTCGTAAAACTGCGCCAGGTAATATTAAGCTATAGCATCCCGGTAAGCGGGCTCAAAGCCTTGAGCCTGCAAAGTGCAAGCGTATCGCTTGTGGCGCGCAACCTGCTTACTATCTATAAGCAAACAGACAACTTCGATCCGGAATCGAGCTTTACCAATGGTTCCAGCCAGGGTTTTGAATCGTTTGGCTTGCCCCGAACCAGAAGCTTTGGTTTAAATTTAATGGTTAAGTTTTAATTAAATCAGGTTAATGCCAGCATCATTTTAAAGACAATTGACATGAAAAAAAACCTCCTAAAATATTTAGCAGTTTGTATTACCGCCTGTATGGGCTTGCAGGCTTGCGATAAGAATTTTGAAGTACTTAACACCAACCCAAACGCATCGGCAAACCCAACTCCTGCTTTCGTATTCACCAAAGCATTGTTAGATGGTACGGGCGATGTACTCAACCTGCTGCACGGCACCATGCAATACACTACCAGTTACAATGATGTAGCAGGTTTTGGCGCCAAATATATCCTTGCCCAAAGCGGGCAATCGTGGCCGGTGTTTAACAACGCCTACCCGCACGAGATAAACGAGATACAGCAGGTTATAGCCCAGGTAAATACCAACCCGGAGCAGGTAAACCTACTGGCTACCGCTCGTATCTGGCGTGTATATTGCTTTAGCCGTGTTACCGATTTGTATGGCGATGTGCCTTATTCTGATGCAGGAAAAGGTTATACCGAAGCTATTTATAAGCCAAGGTATGATGAGCAGAAGAATATTTATGCCGACATGCTTAAAGAACTTGATGAAGCCGCTGCAGCACTTAACGTAGGCAAAACCACCTTTGGTGCTGCCGACCTGATTTACGGCGGCGATGTGCCTAAATGGAAAAAGTTCTCGTACTCCTTGATGCTTCGTTTGGCAATGCGGATGACCAAGGTTGACGTTGTTGCAGCTGAAGCATGGGCAAAAAAGGCAATTGCCGGTGGCGTTATTTTAAACGATGCCGATATTGCTAAGGTAAACGGTTATGTGCTTGCAGGGCAGGATATCAACAAAAACCCGCTTGCATTAAATTGGCTTAACTCCGATTATGTGAAGGCAGATGGGGTAAGTAATCAGGAAGGCGGTAAATACCAGGATGTGTTTATTGATTACCTTAAAACCAACAATGACCCGCGTTTAGGAGTACTCTCTGTAGCCTGGATCGGCGGCAAAGCCGATACCTCATTTGCGGTACAAAAAGGTATGTCGGCAAAGTTGGGCACTAAACCTGCCGATTTTGGCACTTACTCTGAACCAAATCCGGCTACTATTTTGCAACTCAACAGCCCATACTTGCTGGTTACGAATGCCGAAACCAACTTCCTGCTGGCAGAAGCCGCGTTGCGTGGTTGGTACAGCGGTGCAAGTGTAAGCACGTCGTACGAGGACGGCATCAGCGCATCTATGCGGCAGTGGGCGCTTTTTGGTACCGGCGGTGCCATCACCACCAACCAAATCCAAACCTACATTAAATACCATAAGCTGAATACGGCAGGTTCGGTTTCCGCGCAAATGGAGCAAATCCACACCCAGTTTTGGGTGGGTGTTTTCCCAAATGCAACAGAAGTTTTTGCAAACTACAGGCGCACAGGTTTCCCTGCGCTTGTGCCAAATACTTATGTGGGTAATGCTACCGGCGGTAAAATCTTCAGAAGGTTTTTATACCCGGCTACCGAGCAAAACTTAAACGGTGAAAACTACCAGGCTACAATTACACGCCAGGGAGCCGATGAGTTCCTGACCCGGATGTGGTGGGACCGCCCTTAAAAAGTGTGGTTTTTATTAAAGAGGGCATAACTCCGCCGGGGAACTACACCCGGCGGGTTATTTAAAATTCGTAGTTAACCAACCAACTACATCATTTATAACCAATAAATAACCAAGCAATGGAAAGAAGATCTATCGTAAAAAAAATGCTGGCTTCAATTGCCGGTATCTCTGTATTTGGCTTAGCAAAGGCCAACGTTGTAAACGCTGAAGAAAAAGAAGTGAATAATGTAACCGAATACCAGGATGTACCCTTGTTTTCGGGCTCAACCAAATTGGGTAACATGGTATTTATTGCGGGTAAAGGTGCCCACGTAGCGCCTTTTGAAATAAAAGAGCATACCGAAATTGTGCTGAAAGAACTGGAATCAGAGTTAATAAAAGCCGGTTCATCTATGGAGAAGGTTTTAAAAGTGAATGTTTATTTGAACGACATTGCCGACTACAAAGGCATGAACGAGGTTTACAAAGGCCGCTTTGGCAAAAAGCCTCCTGTACGCACCACCGTTGCAGTTGCAAAGGGTGGCGTCCCCGGCGATTCTCTTGTCGAGATGGATTGCATTGCCTACATCTAAGTTTAATACTCCCTATTAACAACAAAAATGAAACGCAGAAACGTTATTAAAAGCTTGTCTATCCTCCCCTTTACAGGGGCCTTGGCCGCAAGGGCTTCATCTATACATAAAACCATTGCCCCTGTGCCAACTGTGGCGCCAAAGCGCAACCTGTTTAAGGAACTGGGCGTTACGCCGGTTATCAATGCATCCGTTACCATGACCTTTTTATCAGGTTCGCTGATGCTGCCCGAAGTGCTGGAGGCCATCAACTCCACCTCGCGCGATTTTGCCAACATGTACGAACTGCAGGATAAGGTGGGCGGCAAAATTGCCGAAATGCTGCACGTTGAAGCTGCGATGGTAACATCCGGCGCGGCATGCGCTATGGTATTGGGTACTGCGGCCTGCATTACAGGTACCGATGCAGAAAAAATAAAGATGTTGCCCAATCATCCCGGCCCAAGGCCCGAGGTGATTATGCAAAAATCGCACAGGTATCTGTTCGACCAGGCAGTAAGCACTACCGGGGCTAAAATTATAGAAGTTGAGGGTGCCGATGAAATGGCAAATGCCATCAACAGCAATACCGTAATGGCCCTGTTTTTTAATGCGGCCGATAAAAGCAGTATTACCCACCAGGAGTTTTTGAATGTTGCCAAAGCCAAAAAAGTCCCTACATTTTTGGATGCTGCCGCCGATGTACCGCCGGTAGAGAATCTTTTTAAATTCCAGATGATGGGTTTCGATCTGGTTACATTCTCGGGTGGTAAAATGATGCGCGGCCCGCAAAGTGCCGGCTTGCTATTTGGCCGTAAGGACCTGATAACTGCGGCAAGGCTAAACCACAGCCCGCACGAGGCGCCGATAGGCCGCCCGATGAAAGTGAACAAGGAAGAAATGTTTGGCATGTACGCCGCACTTAAATCGTATTTGGACCGCGATCATAAAAAAGAATGGGCAGATTGGTTATTGCGCGCCAAAACTATTGGCACCAGGCTGGAGGCCTTGCCAACCGTTAAAACCGAAACGGTGGTTGACCCGGGGCCGGCAAATAACTTCCCGAGCCTTTTTGTAAGGTGGGACCAAACCAAAATACGCACAAACCCTAAGGATGTATTGGCGGCGCTGAAAAACGGCACGCCAAGTATTGTAGCTAATGATAAAGGTGATGCGCTGATTGTTGGCGTGGTGCTTCTACGGGAAGACCAAATAGAGGTTGTTGCTAACCGGGTGAAACAGATTTTACAGCAAGCTTTAACCGCCTAGGGGCAATTTAAAACCGCGGGGATAATCATTTATTTTCTTGCTTTTTCTGGTAGGGCCTTTACAATACAGAGGCTTAACGGGAGATGCTATTTTTAAATTTTTGACTGATTTTGATGAAGAAGATACTTATTTTAATGCTGAGTATGGCCTTTTTATGCGGCCGGGCCGATGCGCAAAAGTATAGCATAATTATAAAAGGGGGCCACGTTATCGACCCTAAAAATAATATTGATGGCGTGATGGATGTTGCCATAGCTGACGGCAAAATTGCACAGGTATCAAAAAGCATTGATGCCCAATTAGGCAAACAGGTTATTGATGCCAGGGGATTGTATGTTACACCGGGGCTGATAGATATACACTCCCACAATTTTTTTGGCACCCAGCCCGATCACCAGTATGAGAACGGCAACCTCGCTTTGCCGCCGGATGGCTTCACGTTTCGTAACGGCGTTACTACCGTGGTGGATGCCGGTAGCTCGGGCTGGCGTACCTTTCCTACCTTTAAGGCACAAACTATTGATGAATCGCAAACGAGGGTGCTGGCTTTCATCAACATTGTTGGCGAAGGTATGCGGGGCGGCTACGAGCAGGATATGAACGATATGGATCCAAAAATGTCGGCAATTGTTGCGCGTAAGTACAAGAAGTATGTAGTCGGCTTTAAATTAGCCCACTACGACGGACACGAATGGGCTCCGATAGACCGTGCCGTAGAAGCCGGTAATTTAGCCGGAGGCCTGCCAGTAATGGTTGATTTTGGCGGCAGCAGACCTCCATTGCCACTCGAAGAATTGTTTACTAAGCACATGCGGCCCGGCGATATTTTCACCCATTGCTTTGGGCAATTGAGCAATCGCGAATACATTGTTGATTTGCAAACACAGCGGGTAAAGCCCTTTGTTTGGCAGGCACGCAAGCGGGGTATTTATTTTGATGTTGGTTATGGCGGTATCAGTTTTGCTTACTCGCAGGGCATACCCGCCATAAAGGAAGGCTTCTTTCCAAACTCAATAAGTACCGATATCCATACCGGCAGCATGAATAATGCCATGAAGGATATGTTAACCACCATGTCGAAATTTTTGGCCATGGGGATGGACCTGAAAAGTGTGATACAAGCATCAACAGCAAACCCCGCTATGGAAATTAAGCGCGAGGACCTGGGTAACCTTAGCGTAGGTGCCGAGGCAGATGTAGCCATACTGAACGTAAGAGAAGGTAAGTTTGGTTTTTTTGATTACACAGGCTTTACGGTTGAGGCTAATAAAAAACTGGAATGCGAGCTAACCCTGCGCGCCGGTAAAATAGTTTACGATTTAAACGGCATCGGCAATAACCCGGTTGTACTATCTAAAAGCAGCGAGTGAGTTAATGCATACTTAAGAGCATACCAATTATAAACCAAATTAAACAAAAATATGAAGTTAAAAGTAGCTGCAATGGGCGTGCTGCTACCCGCAATTTTACTTGCGGGCAAGGTACAGGCGCAAACCATATCAAGGGAGGAATTAATGTTTTACACGTCAGAATGGAAAGGCGAACGGTTTAAAGACGGGCGGCCGAAGATCCCCGATGCATTGCTGGACCGGGCTAAAAACGTAGGTATTGAAGAAGCCTGGACAGTTTTACGTAACGAAGGCTACAACAACCAGTTTGAGGGCAACTGGAAAACCGTTAATGATAAACCGGTTATTGGCAGGGTGGTTACTGCAATGTTTATGCCATCGCGCCCGGACATTGAAAAGAATATTAAAGAACGTGGCAGCAAACAGGGCCGTAAGGGCAATACCAATGCCTGGCCCATTGATGTACTGACTAATGGCGATGTGTATGTAGCCGATGGTTTTGGTAAGATAGAAGCAGGTACGCTTATCGGCGATAACCTGGGCAATTCCATATTTAGCAAATCGGGCAATGGAGTGATTTTTGACGGCTCGGCGCGAGATTTGGCGGGGCTTGCCAAAATAGATGGCTTTAACGCATTCGTACGCGATTTTCACCCGTCTTACCTGCAAGATATGGTTTTAATGGGCCTTAATACACCTATCCGCATAGGTAATGCCATCGTTTTGCCCGGCGATCTGGTTATCTCAGAAAAGGAAGGCGTGTTGTTTATCCCTGCGCATCTCGCCGAAAAGGTGATTTCCACAGCAGAATTTATAGGGCTGCGCGATAAATTTGGGCAAGCCATGCTTAAGGCCGGCACCTACACCACCGGCGAAATTGACAGCCAGTGGGCTCCTGCCATAAAAGATGCCTTTATGAAATGGCTGGAACAACACCCCGGCGAAATGAAAATGACCCGCCAGCAGTTGGACGAGTTTATGCAAAAACGAACCTGGTAAATATTGGCAACTCATCAGAAATATCTCACAAAAAAAATGAAGAAGATCAATATTTATAAAATAGCGGCAGCGCTTGCAATTTTATGCCTGCTTATCGGGCTGGGCCTTATTATCGGCGGCGGAATAGCTAACGCAGGTTTGCTGCTTATTGCCTGTTTTTTACTGTTCGCAGTTGCCTGCAGAGGCTTTACTGAGCTCAAAGGCTTTTCGTACACGTTGATTATTTTTGCGGCGGTTACTACAGCTTTATATTATCCGCAGTACTTTATCAGCATAAGTGGAGTGAAGCTATCCATACTCATTACCCCTCTCATCCAGTTAATCATGTTTGGTATGGGCACCTCTATGAGCGTGAAAGACTTCGCCGGGGTGCTTAAGATGCCCAAAGGCGTTTTTATAGGCGTGTTCAGTCATTTTTTAATTATGCCATCGCTTGGTTTTACACTGGCAAAATTGAGCGGCTTCCCGCCCGAGATAGCGGCCGGCATCATCCTGATCGGCTGCTCGCCAAATGGCATGGCATCCAACGTTATATCATATTTAGCTAAGGCAAATCTTGCATTATCTATCACCATTACGGCGGTATCAACCATGCTTGCGCCGTTTTTTACACCACTATTGATGAAATTGCTGGGCGGCGCTTTTATTAAAATAGATGTGCTGACCATGATGTGGGACATTTTCAAGATGGTTATTATTCCAATCTGTGCAGGCATATTGTTTAATAAATACCTGCTGAAAAAAGCAAAATGGCTGGAGGTTGTGATGCCCATCGTATCTATGGTTGGCATAGCGCTAATCATAGTAGTGATTACCGCTGCCGGCCGGGCAAGCCTTTTAAATATCGGCTTTATGCTGGTGTTGGTAGTACTGATGCACAATCTATCGGGCTATACGCTGGGTTATTGGGCTGGCCGACTGTTTAAAATGGACGAGCGCGATTGCCGCACCATGGCCATAGAAGTAGGCATGCAAAATGGCGGATTGGCATCGGGCCTGGCAAAGGAGATGGGTAAAATGGCAACCGTGGGGTTGGCTCCTGCAGTTTTCGGTCCGCTAATGAATATTACAGGATCGCTATTAGCAACCTACTGGCAACGAAAGCCAATTGAAAAACCCAAGGTAAAGAATTAATTCTTGGATGTGTTGATTTACTATAGATTCTTGAGCTAAGCTATCTCTATTACTGTGAAATTGCCCATTGATGGAAATACGTAAATCAACACGGACTGTGCCGTTAGCAGCGGGCAAGACCGATGCTGACTATTACAATTCATTAAAACGTGAATACAAAGAGGTTGACCGGGTTCCGGGCCACAAAAAGGAAGAAGCGAAGCAGGTTTTTGCAGAATTATAATTACTTGCACGTCTATAAGCGTATTCGTTTCTAAATGCAAAACAAATAATTTTTTACGCTATCCCCCAACTACTCTGCTTGATCCCTATAAGCAGTAATGTTTGATAAATAACCAGTAATTCGGGTTTTTACATGAATCGATCGCCAGGCAATATTAAGGATGGTTTGATAACAGATGCCATGAAATCGGTCTTATTCCAACAATCGAGCGGTGGCTTGGGCAGTATATTTTAAACTCCAGGCAACAGCCGCAACTAAAAGGAATGGTTTAGTTGATTGATTGAATGCATAACATGCTTATTTATAAAGCGTTATATCGGATTGTACTTTTGGTCCATATTTTTAGTCATCCGTACCCCTCTCTTTTTTTTAGGTTATCATAGCTTCATCCCCCAGAATAGCATTTCAACGCAGCGTTTTCTCGCGCTGCTTTTTGAGTAATGTTCTACCAATATCAATTAAACCGACAATTAATTTATTTTTTGATTTACTAAGCAGCTGAGCGCAGTTTAAAGTTTGATGCAATGGCAAAAAGACTTGCTGATGGACTGTGTTATGAGTTTTTATGCCACAATTAAGCAATCGATTGCTGCCGTAAAACCATAGCTATTTATTGCTATCAAACTGCCCCGGGTTGTTACCAGGACGATGTGAAAAATGCTAAGATGAATTTCAGCTTGCAAATATAATTATGTGTTGATTATGAATCTTTTATATCCAATTAGCCTAGCCTTAATTCAATAATATCCACAATTATTTACTTAAATTTTAAATTCATGAAAAGAAAACTACTAAAACAATTCCTGATGATCATCGGGATGACCTTATCAGGTATTATGATAAGTTTGCCGGGCTTTTCCCAAACGGGGAAGATTACCGGTAAAGTGTCGGGCAAGGACGATGGAGCTCCCCTCCCCGGCGTAACCGTTAAAATAAAAGGCACAACCGAGGCCACGGGCACGAACATCGACGGGATCTATTCCATAAATGCTGCTCCGGGAAGTACTTTGATATTCTCTTTTATTGGTTACGATTCAAAAGAGGTAGTAGTGCCGGCATCAGGCGCACTTGACGTTGTTTTGATGCCAAACACCAGCAGGCTAAACGAAGTAGTGGTAATAGGATACGGTACTTCCCGCAAAAAAGATCTGGTAGGTGCCGTTGATGTAGTGTCTGCAAAAGATGCCGGTGCCAACACATCACTAAGTCCCGCCCAACTGCTAATAGGAAAGTCGCCTGGCGTTCAGGTAGTGCCTACAAATGGTGTGCCTGGCTCAACTGCTAAAATTATTGTACGTGGTGTGGGTTCTTTCACAGATGTTAGCCCGCTGTACGTTATTGATGGCATACAGGGTAATGAAGGCTTGTTCAATCAAATTAGCACGCAGGATATTGAAAGCATAACCATATTAAAAGATGCGGCTTCTACAGCAATATATGGCGTTTCCGGTGCTAACGGTGTTGTGATCATTACTACAAAAAAAGGTAAATCTGGTGCCACCCAGGTATCGTTTACTTCGCAGGTAGGTTTTGCCACCATACCTAAAAAGCTCGATCTGCTGAACGCTGCCGATTATGTAAAGCTCCTTAAAGATATTGATGTTTCGAACAATAATCAAACACCGGCAAAACTTAGCACTCCTTATGTTTTGGTTGACAGAACCGACTGGCAAAACGAGATCTTTAAAACAGCTTTATCAACACAAAATAATGTAACTATAAGCGGCGGAAGTGATAAGGTTATCTATAATATGTCGGCTGGCTATGTAACGCAGCAAGCCACAATCAGGGATTATCAATTAAAAAGGTTTACAAACCGGTTTACCTTAGAAGAAAAATTAGGCCGTTTTCGTTTCGGGCAAACCTTAAATTTGAGGTATTCCAAAACGGCGGGCCAGGTAGCAGGCATAGGTAACGCGCTTCAATATGCACCTTATCAACCCATTTATGATGCTTCAATTCCGGGCGGTTACTCCATCCTTACCAATATTGATGATGACAGTAATGCTGTAAATCCGTTAGCAGATTTAGGCGTAAAAACCCAAAGCAGCCATGAACTGACATTATTTCCTCAGGTATTTGGCGAAGTAAAAATTATCGATGGTTTGAGCTTTAGGTCACAAGCATCGTTAGAATATGGCAGTAGTGCGAGCGATTCTTATAATATACCCTACGTAACCTCCAATAAACTGGCTTTCGACAGGCAAGCCGGCCGTAGTTTTAACGACTACTCCCATTACACCATTGAAAATTATTTTTCCTATAACCGCAACTTTGGCAAACACAATATTTCGCTAACAGCAGGTACAAGTTACAAGGATGCAGGCAGCAGCAAATTTGTTAGCATGACAGGTACCGGTATGCTAACCGATGAAGTAAAGGACATATCCGTAGCTACAAAAATTACTGCAGCCAGTTCTTCAGGTTATGCCAATGGAGCAGGCATCGAACAATCTTATTACGGACGTTTGATCTATTCTTTTGACGAAAAGTATATTCTTTCTGCCAGTTTAAGGCGCGACGGGTCATCCAACTTTCCCAAGGCAAACCGGTACGGTAATTTTCCAGGCGTGGGCTTAGCATGGCGCTTTAGTCAGGAAGATTTTATAAAAACAGCTCTTCCCTTTATCAGCGATGGTAAACTTCGCGTAGGATGGGGCCGCACAGGTAACAACCGCATCTCTCTTACTGCCAGCGATGTTTATACCTTTAATGGATCGACTGCGGGAAACCTGGTGTATTCCTTCGGGCAGAATGAGCAATTTAATAGCGGCACAACGCTTATTACTATCGGAAACGGATTATTAGGCTGGGAAACAACTGACCAAACCGATGCTGGCATTGACCTGGCATTTCTCAACAACAGAATAACGTTTAGCGCCGATTACTACAATAGAAAAAGCAGTGGGTTATTGGTTAATATACCCGTACCACCAAGTTTGGGTATAGGGATAAATACAGGCGGCAGCACACAAACTGTTAACGCGGCGAATGCACAAAATAAAGGTTTTGAATTTCAGTTAGGTTACCGTTCTGAGGCAAGAAATGATTTTAGCTATAACGTAAGCGTTAACGGTGCTTTTAACAGTAATAAAACAATATCCTTAGGCACCCAATCGCCAACGCCAATTGTGGGCGGGACAGGTGTTGCTGAGACATTAACCAAGCCCGGCACCCCTATCGGGGCATACTATGGTTATAAGGTTGATCATGTAGCCAAAGACCAGCCTGAAATTGATGCATTAAATGCAATAGCACAGCAGAAAACGGGCAGTGCGACTGCGGTTTACCAGTCTGGAATAAAACCCGGCGACTTTATATTTAAGGATCTGAACGGTGATGGCGTCGTTAACGAAAAAGACCAGCAGTTTTTGGGAAGCGCAATTCCAAAGTTTATGTATGGCATAAACATGGGTGCTACTTACCATAGTTTCGACCTGAATGTAGTACTATCAGGTGTGCAGGGTGTGCAAATTGGAAATGATCTGAGATCCACTTTGGAGTTCGCAGGCACAGGGCATAATGCCTCAACCGCCATATTAAACAGGTGGCAAAAGCCTGGAGACAATGCAGCTCTGCCAAGGGCTGGACAGAATGACAACGGGTCCGGAAATTTAAGGCCATCAGATTTCTTTATAGACAACGGCGCCTATTTACGTGTCCGTAACATCACCCTGGGCTATACTTTTAGTAAGGCCGCTTTGAAAACGTTTTCGGGTAATGTTTTAAGTAGGCTGCGCATTTACATTGCTGCTGAAAATTTATTTACCATAACCGGCTATAAAGGGTATGATCCCGAAATAGGCTCTGACGGCGGCGATCTTATTTTTAATCGCAACATTGATCGTGGCCAGATTCCACAGCCGCGTACAATTTTATTCGGGATACAAGCAGGATTTTAAGTAACATTTTGAAAAATATAATTATGAAAAAATATATAAAATTCGTTATGACGGGAGGTCTGTTGGCACTCTCAATAGGGTGTAAAAAAGATTTGACCTTGGTTAATAAAAGTGCGTACACTTCTGATACATATTTTACCAGTGATGCTGCTTTAAACGAGGCCGTTGTGGCAACTTACGCAGGTTTGCTGCATAGCGGTTTGTGGGCACGCGAGTGGTATTTTACTCTCGATCTGCTTGGCTATGATACCAAAAACAATCAGCCCCTGGGAGGTGATCTGCTGCAACTGGCCCAGTATAATTTCGGTGCCGATCAAAACCAGGCGAATCAAATATGGTCAGCATTATACCAGATAATAGCGCGTGCCAATGTGGTTATTGATCGTGCGCAGGTATGGAAGCCCGATCCGGCTAAACCTGTAGAGACAACACACCAAACGCAATATATCGCCGAGACCAAATTCCTGCGGGCTTATGCTTATTTTCAATTAGTTAATTTGTATGGCCGGGTACCACTTCGTACCCATTATATAACGCAGCCAACGCCTGCAGAAATAAACCTTGCCAGATCACCCGTTGCCGATGTTTGGGCATTTATTGAAAAAGATCTGAAAGATGCTGAAGCAGGCCTTCCTCTTTCCTATTCTTCTGAAAGTTACGGACGTGCTACACAAGGGGCTGCTGTGGCGCTTTTGGGTAAATCCTATTTATACGAGAAAAAATGGGCATTGGCGCAAACCGAACTTACAAAGTTAACCCAGGCACCTTTCACTTATTCGCTGGCACCGGTTTATAACGATCTTTTTGATGATCCGAAACAGAATGACCCGGCTCTGAATCCTGAAAGCATTTTTCAGGTGATGAATCAGCAATGGACAGATTGGGGTATAGGTAACCAATACTACGTTTTTGGAGGCCAGGAAACCTGGGGTGGAAAAGCAACACACTCAGACCGTGCGCAGGAATACGGTTGGAATGATTGGAACAATGTACTTGTAACTACAACCGCTGTTAAGGCTTTTACCTATCCTAACCCACAAAACCCGGCCGCAAATTACGTAGATCCCCGCGCCGCCTTCACCTTTTATGGTGATGCTGCAAGTGGCGGGCAAACACAATATTGCCAACAGTGTACCCCTGGTGGCGCTGTAGCTTATCCCTTCGCCTCAAAAGGGTACGAGTGGCTTAAATATGAATATTATAACAAACAAGCATCTTTTGGCGGGCCGCAAAGTGGTATAAATGGCCAGGTAATACGCTATGCCGATGTTTTGCTTATGCTGGCAGAGAGCTACATACAACAGGGTAACACAGGCGCGGAGCCATTGGTCTTAATTAACAAGGTGCGCAGCAGGCCAAGTGTTAATGCTACGCTTTATACCTCGCTTGGTAGCCAGGCAAATGCCATGAGCATCTTAATGCGCGAAAGACGGTTAGAACTAACCGGCGAGCAAAGCCGTTATTTTGACTTGATACGTTGGGGTATTGCAAAGCAAACAATAAATGCAGAAAGGCAAATTGAAGACGGCACACAGCCGTTTCAAGATAAAAATGTGTTGTTACCAATACCTTTAGCCGAGAAGAATGCCAATTCCGCAGTCGCTAGCGATATTTCGGGAGAATGGAATTAATGGATATATTAATAACATAATTTATAAGCGGCCCGCGGCAGTAATGTCGCGGGCCCTTTATCTTTAAAATTAACTATATACGCTATTCAAAGAATTATTTTCAGGTCATTCGCCTAAAAAAACGAACCATGTTGAACCAACCGCAATCAGGCACTCTTCTTCAAATTGTAGATGCCCGTCCCAAGCGTTAGGCTGTAATATTAAGTGCCACATCTGATGGTGTGGACCGCGAAAAATTTTGTCAATTGAACATTTCGTGCCCTATTTATTCACTTTTGTACCCGTTCGTTCATCTTTCCCATCTATACTTTTGGCCAGCCCGATCAATAAACCTGATAGCTTTTAAAAAAGAGATAGTAGTTTCTTTGTCTCCGGATGGGAAGCGAAAGCACCGGCATTCATGCGGGGGCTGCTTTGTTAGCTATCATTTTATATCCGGCAACCAATGTAATTTGTTACCCATTAGATAAACCTATATTCATGTTGAATAAAACACAAGTGTTGAAGCAGGTCTGCTGCAAACTGATAATTCCCCTGATTTTGCTTTGCATAAGCGTATCTGCTAACGCCACTGTTATATCGTATAAAAAAGATGCCAGGGGATTGCTACTTAAGCTGGATAAAGGCTTAATGTACATCGCCGTTTGTAAGGATGATATCATTGAAGTTAAATACACCACGTTTGCCAGTTTCAGCACCAAATCCTCACTCATTGTTAATAAAAAATGGGGACAGGCCATTTTTGATGTGCGTGAAAATAAAAATCAGGTTATTATCACAACTGCCAGGTTAAAAGTACTAATTAACAAAGCCACCAATGCCTTAACCTATGCCGACCTTAACGGCAAGGAGATTACTTCTGAGGATGAGAAGAGCATTACACCGGCTACTATTGCCGGTATAGACACCTGGAATATAAGCACCCGGTTCAATTCGCCTAAAAACGAAGCGCTTTTTGGGCTGGGCTGCCACCCCGTTGACACGGGCGCAATCAACTACAAAGGCCGAAACCAGGATATGGCCATAAAGTATTTGACTGGCGCGATACCCGTTTTGCTATCTACAAGGGGCTATGGCCTGATGTGGGATAATTATTCGGCATCCAACTTTTACGGCGGCGAGGATGGCAATACCAAATTCAAATATGTATCCGAAAGCGGGAAAGAGGTGGATTATTACTTTTTCTACGGCCCCGGTTTCGATCAGATCATCAACTCGTATCGTATTGCTACCGGCAAGGCCCCAATGTTTCCTAAATGGGCATTTGGATTGTTTCAATCGCAGGACAGGTATTTGAGCCAGGACGAAGTGCTTTCTGTTAAAGATAAATACCGAAGTAATCATATCCCCGTAGATGTTATTGTGCAAGACTGGTATTATTGGGATCCATTCCCTATCGGGGTACACGTAATGAACCCGGCCCGTTATCCAGATCCCAAAAAAATGGTTGACGAATTGCATAAAGCAAACATCCATGGCATGATATCGATTTGGCCTGTATTTGGCAAGGGCACGAGGGATTTCGACACCCTGAAAAAATCCGGCGGCTTAACCAGTATTACCTGGGACAATGTTGTTACGCACACCTTCGATACCTATTATGATGCCCATAACCCCAAAGCACGCGAACTATACTGGGATATGGCCCGCGACAGTCTCGTTAAAAGATACGGCTGGGATGCATGGTGGGTTGACCAATGTGAGCCTGATAATGGCGCATTGTTAGATGAGCGGCGCAAAAGTGATTTCTGGACAGGTAAAGGCATCGATTATTTTAATACCTACTCTTTGCAGCATTCTACCGGCTTATACAAAGGCTGGCGCAGGGATATTCCCAACAAAAGGGCATTTTTCTTACTCCGCCAATCCTTCGCGGGCGAACAGCGGAATGCAGGCACGCTTTGGTCATCTGATATTTCCTGTTCTTTTGAAGCTTTTAAAGTACAGGTACCCCAGGGAATCAATACCGCCACGTCCGGTATTCCCTACTGGACATCGGACATCGGTGGATATCATTACAACTGGACCGCGCCGGATTGGTCGAAACCGGAATTCAGGGAACTGTTTACGCGCTGGTTCCAGTTCGGTACTTTTTGCCCAATTATGCGCATCCACGGCAAAGGCGAGCGGGCCATATTCTCAAAAAACTGGGATGAGGATACCCGCTCTATACTAATGAAATTCGATAAACTTCGTTATCGCCTGCTTCCATACGTATATTCCCTTGGAGCAAAAACCACCCTGGAAAATTATACCATGATGCGTTCGCTCGCATTTGATTTCCGCACGGATGCGAATGTTTACAAAATACCTGACCAATATATGTTCGGGCCGGCATTTCTAGTGAATCCGGTTACCGGCAAAGGTGACACGGCAAGGAATGTTTACTTACCGGGCGCAGGCCTGTGGTATGATTTCTGGACGGGCGAAAGGCTATCCGCAGGCAGGAATATCAATGCAGGCGCACCGATTGGCCTGATGCCATTGTATGTGCGCGCCGGCTCTATCGTTCCTATGGGCCCCGAAGTTGAATATGCTACCCAAACAAAAAATAAAGCTATCGAATTGCGTATTTACCCGGGTGCTGATGGGCAATTTACTTTTTATGAAGACGAAAATGATAACTACAACTATGAAAAAGGGATGTATAGTACTTTTTCATTAACCTGGAACGACAAACAGAAAAAACTAAGTATTTCCGACACTAAAGGCAAATTCCCGGGTGCATTAAAGCAACGTACTTTCAACGTTGTTTTGGTTAAAGGCAAGCATGGATCAGGGCCGCTGGAAACTGCCAAAACTGATAAAAGTGTAGTATATAACGGAAGCGCGGTAGTGGTGAAATTATAATACTAATACACCAATACAGCTTCCAGGGCGTACTGGTATAGTTACGTTACCCACCGGGCATTGGCAAACGGGCATCCTTTCGTTTCTTTGGGACACCGGGTCAATCATCGACAGGTCGACGTACGCAGTAAACGATTAACAACGATTAGCCGCGCTTGTGCCAGGCACGTAAACTGCCGCATCCCTGGAATTCAGGTAGGAAGTATTGAGTGCCACAGCAGGAAGTAGTGGCAGTGCTGTTATTCATTTAACAACGTTGTCTGAAAACAGCACAGGATCAAGCCGCACCGAGTTCTTAGGGATCAATTCTTCCAAATGGGCAAACTAGAAGGGTAAAGGTGTCGCAAGAAGCTAACATCTATCCCACTTATAATACTTCACCCCCTCGATGCCACAGGTATGAGCAGTAACGCTGCTCAGCTTGCGGCTAGATTGATCTGGCTCGTACGGAACTTTAAGCAGTTGGGGTTGCATTTCAATAAATGTTCCTTAAAAATCGAAACTATAATATTAAATGATAAAATTCCTTAATAAATTGATAATTACATTTTCTCGTAAACATTAAAAGCTACTTTCTTTGAGCAACCAATTATTATACCCGGTTCCTATGCATATGAGACAGAGAGCGCAAAGCATCTTGTTACCGGTGATTTAATAACATCGATTTTTTTATGAAGATTTGCCCACAATCTCGACCCACATATATATATCGATTATTGATAATTCTGACTAAAAAATTATTGTGAAACAACCTATAACATCTTCTACAGCTATGCGGCATCGACAGACGCGAAAATTTATAACGATATTATTATTAGGCCTCTTAATTTCCCCGGCCATTTTAAAGGCACAGCAAGCCAATCATTTTTTCCCAGAAAAAGATTTGGTAACAACCGGTATCTATTACTACCCCGAACATTGGGATGAAGCCCAATGGGACAGGGATATTAAAAAGATATCGGAAATGGGTTTCGAGTTTGTTCACCTGGCCGAGTTTGCCTGGTTTAAAATGGAGCCCGAAGAAGGTAAGTTCGATTTTGCCTGGCTCGACAAAGTGCTCAACCTGTGCGCAAAATATCATGTAAAAGTATTGCTATGCACACCTTCGGCAACCACCCCAACTTGGATGCGGATAAATTACCCGGAGACATTTATTATGGACGGCCATTATATCCGCGCAGAGAACGGCACGCGCGGACTGGAGTCCATGGTCAACCCCAAATTTCGTGGCTATGTGAAAAGAATAGTAGCGGAAATGGCTAAACGATATGGGCAAAACAGCAACGTAATTGGGTGGCAAATAGACAATGAGCCCGGCGCCAATTCCGATTATAGTCCCTCGTCGCAGGAAGCATTCAGAACCTGGTTGAAAAATAAATACAAAACAATTGACGCCTTAAATACAGCCTGGGGTGCAGCCTTCTGGAGCCAGTGGTTTAATAATTTTGATCAGGTGATTATCCCGAATACGAATCTGGTAGGCTGGTGGGGCAACAATCCTCATGCTTTGCTTGATTTTAAAAGATATTCAGCAGACACACAGGCCGAATTTCTTGATTTTCAGGCAGGCGTTTTACACAGTTCTATTTCAAAAGCACAATTTATTACTACCAATTATACTGCCGTTTGTACAGGTTCGGACCCTAACCGTACGGGGAAACTGGATTTTGCGACCTATACGGCATATCCAAACGGAGGCGCCGATAATATTGGCCAATCGGGTTTTCGTTTAGGTAACCCGGATTTGGTCCTTTTTGCTTCAGAATATTACAAATCTGTGGGTGGTGTTTCCGGGGTTATGGAGATTCAGCCCGGGCCCGTTAATTGGGGAAGCTACAACCCCCTGCTTTTGCCGGGTACCGTTCGCTTATGGCTGTACCATAGTTTTGCTGCCGGAGGAAAGATTGCTTGTTCTTACCGCTTTCGTCAAATTTTATATGGTGCAGAGCAATATCATTCGGGTGTGATACAAACAGATGGCGTAACACCCTCGCAGGGCGGTAAAGACTATATGCAGTTTATGAAAGAAATAACAGAACTGCGGAAGAAATTTACAGCAGGTGCCAAAACACCTGCGAAGCTCGCCGCGCGGTCTACAGCGCTGCTATGGAACCTGGAAAATTACTGGAGCATCGACAGGCAAAGGCAAACACAGCAGTGGAATACTTGGGATTACCCGCTAAAATTCCTTAAGACTGCAAGGTCGTTAGGAGCCCCTGTGGATGTAATAGAGGAAACGGCCGATTTGTCAAAGTATAAGGTTGTAATCGTGCCCGCCTATGAAATGGTTGATTCTGCGCTGGTAAAAAAATGGAACGACTATGTAGCAAAAGGTGGCCACCTGGTTGTTACCTGCCGCACCGGTACTAAAGATCGCAGAGGTCATTTTTGGGAAGGAGAGGCAGCTATGCCAATTTCAAACCTGATAGGCGCCCATATCGGCCAAACGGATATGCTTTCATCATATGGTAAAGGCGATCTATTGATGAATTCGAATCATTATCCATGGCATAGTTGGGCAGATTTACTTGTTCCCAATAGTTCAACAGAGGTGCTGGCCACTTATGATAATCAGTTCTACAAAGGAAAAGCTGCCGTGGTAAAACACAGGATAGGCAAAGGCGATGTAACCTATATCGGCGTAGATACCGATGATTCTAAATTGGAAAAGGATCTGTTGAGGCAGATTTATAGCGATGCCGGCGCTACAACGGAAGACTATCCTCCCGGCGTTTTTGTGTATTGGCGCGATGGTTTTTATACGGCGCTAAATTATTCATCAGAGGATTATACCGTGAACCTACCGGGAAATGCAAAAGTTTTAATCGGGGAAAAGACACTAAAACCAGCGGGCGTGCTCGTGTGGACGGAATAATTTTATAAAGAATTGATAAAGAAAATGAAGAAAATAATTTGGGTATTGGTGCTTTCACAATTTGCTTTTTTTGCAAATGTATATGGCCAACGCGTTATCAATGTGGATTTGAACAAAGTATCGGGCAAGCTTAATCCCATGTTCAATACCTGCATAGGTGCAGGCCGGGCAAACGAAGGGCTGCGTGCCGATTGGCAACAACAATTGGCATACGCAAGAACGCAATGCGGCTTTCAGTATATACGGATGCATGGACTGCTTACCGATGATATGGCCGTGTACACGGAAGACTCAAAGGGAGTTCCGCAGTATAATTATATGTATGTAGATGCGCTTTTTGATTTTCTGCATAAAATTGGGATGAAACCTTTTGTAGAGCTGGGTTTTATGCCTAATGCCCTGGCAAGCGGCAACCAAACAATTTTTTGGTGGCGCGGCAATGTTACCCCGCCAAAAGACTATAACAAATGGCAGGCACTCATTAGCAACCTTGTTCAGCATTTTACAGAACGGTATGGTGCCGAAGAGGTTAAATCCTGGTATTTTGAAGTATGGAACGAGCCTAATTTATCCCCCGGATTTTGGACAGGCACCCAGGCGGATTATTTCAAGCTGTACGATTATACGGCAAAGGCAGTTAAAGGCGTAAACCCGGCATATAAGGTTGGTGGTCCAGCCACCGCAGGAGCAGCATGGGTTCCGGAGATGATAGCTCATTGCAGCAAAAACAATATCCCTATCGATTTCGTCAGTACCCATTCTTATGGCGTTAATCAGGGCTTTTTGGATGAATATGGCAATTCGGGCACCGTATTAAGCAAAGATTCGATGTCGGTAAGTGGCGATGTGTTGAATACCCGTAAGCAAATTGCCCAATCGGCCATACCCGGCCTGGAGCTGCATTATACAGAATGGAGTGCGTCCTACACACCGGCCGACCCCATACATGATAGTTATCACGAAGCAGCTTATATTCTGGAGAAAATAAAACAAGTTGGTAATGCGGCCAACTCCATGTCGTACTGGGTTTTTACCGATGTATTTGAAGAGCCCGGCCCACGATTTACACCTTTTCATGGAGGTTTCGGTTTACTCAATATACAAGGGATAAACAAGCCGGCTTTCTATGCATATCAATTTATGAATAAACTCGGTAGAACGGAATTAACCAATACCGATACCCGTTCATGGGCTTGCAAAAATGATAAAGGAGGCATCCAGCTATTGCTGTGGGACTATACCTATACTTTACCGGATTCTGTCAATAATCAGGCTTATTATATCAAAGATCTGCCCGCCAGGCCAAAAGGCAAAGTGAAAATAAATTTATCTCATATGCCTGCCGGAAAGTACACTATGCAAATTTATAAAGTAGGCTACCGGGTGAACGATGCTTATACAGGTTATGTGGATATGGGCCGGCCAAAGCAACTGAACAAGCAGCAGGTTGGAACGTTAAAAGAACAAAACGGCTCTCCCATCGCTATACGGCAAATTGAAATAAAACCGGGTGCTAAGTATTCCAGCGAAGTTGAGATACGGGAAAATGATGTTATCCTGGTAAACCTGATCAAACGGTCTTAATTCACGTACGCAAACACGATTATGAAAAAAAGAATCAATACGCTTTTAATATTTTCAATCATTTTGCTTGCGTCCTGGTCGGTTAGCGCGCAAACACTATACGTCGGCACCAATTATCATCCCCACGACGATAAAAATCAGGAAAAAATAAAAAAGGATATCATGTTGATGAAGGCCGCCGGGTTCAAGGTGGTACGGATGGGCCATTTAGCCTGGGACAGTTATGAACCTGCTGAAGTTTTTTTTATATATTGATAAGACGAAATGGCAACTATCAGGACGATTATGGCTGCAGCATTATTTGCTGTTTCGTTATGGCCGGGGCACGCATCCGCGCAAACAAATCTGTATGTTTCTGCCAGGGGAAACGATGGTAATCCCGGTACACGGAGTAAACCGGTTGCTTCCATAAGCGCCGCTTTGACTTTGGCGCGAAAAATCCCGGGAGCTGTTTTCATCAGGTTATTTGGCGGTACCTATCACGTAAGTAAACCGGTAATATTTACCCCTGCCGACTCGAGGAAAGATAATGGACCGTTGGTTTTGACTATTGCAGACCACCAGAAGGCCGTGGTGAGCGGCGGCATGGTGCTTAACCGCCTGAACTGGACCCCCTATAAAAATGGCATATGGCAGGCAACGATTACGCAGGACCTTGTTTTTGATGAATTGTTTGTTAACGGAGAACTGCAACATATGGCCCGTTACCCTAATTACGACACTTCGGCACAAATCATGGGTGGCACCGCAGCCGATGCCATCAGCAAAGGCCGGGCAGCAAGGTGGGCATCGCCCGCAGGAGGATACGTACATGCATTGCACGAAGCCCGGTGGGGAGATATTCATTACCAAATTAAAGGGAAAGACAGTAGCGGCCTGCCTGTGCTTGAAGGGGGCTGGCAAAATAACAGGCGCTCGGGCATGCATGAAAAATATCGTTATACAGAGAATGTTTTTGAAGAACTTGATACCGCTAACGAATGGTTTTACGATAAGAAAACGAAAACCCTATACTACTATCCGCCCGCAGGTCTCGATTTAAAAACTGCAAAGTTTGAGACACCACAGCTTGCCCATTTATTCGAATTCAGGGGCACGGAACAAAAGCCGGTAAAAAATATCACCATCTCCGCTCTTACCTTAATGCAAACTGTGCGCACCTTTATGCAAAACAGGGAGCCCTTGCTGCGCAGCGACTGGACAATTTACCGGGGCGGGGCGGTACTTTATGAAGGCGCGGTACGTTGCCGGCTCAAAAAATGTGTACTCGAAAATTTGGGTGGTAACGCTGTTTTTTTCAGCAACTTCAACCAGGGCTGTGAAGTATCCGGGTGCAGGATCTCTGAAATTGGCGCAAGCGGCATTTGTTTTGTAGGCGACCCGGCTGCGGTGCGATCGCCCAGTTTTGAATATAATGAGTACATATCACCTGCGAAAATAGATCTTACGCCAGGACCAAAAACAAACAATTATCCTAAAGACTGTAAAGTTTATGATAACCTGATGTTTAACCTCGGTTTTGTAGAAAAACAATCGGCCGGGGTAGAACTATCAATGTGTAGCGATATAGTGGTAAGCCACAATACCATTTATGATTTGCCCCGTGCAGGCATTAACGTCAGCGAAGGCACATGGGGAGGTTATGTGATCGAGTATAACGACATCTTTAATACCGTTAAGGAAACAGGTGATCACGGGTCCTTCAATTCCTGGGGGCGCGACCGTTACTGGCAGGCGGATAAAAAGAAGCTTGATTCAATTGTTGCCGAAAACCCCGGCTTGGCGCTCCTCGATGTTGTGAAGCCGATCGTCCTGCGTAACAACCGCTTCCGCTGCGATCACGGTTGGGATATTGACCTGGATGATGGATCAAGCAATTATCATATTTACAACAACTTGTGTTTGAATGGGGGTATTAAACTTCGGGAGGGCGTAAAACGCATTGTTGAAAACAATATCATGGTCAATAATACTTTTCACCCCCACGTTTGGTTTAAAAACAGTGGGGATGTATTTCGCCACAATATTATTGGCGCAGCGTACCTGCCTATCGGTATTGCCGACTGGGGCCGGGAAATTGACTATAACGCTTTTCCTGATTCCGCTTCGCTGGCCGAAGCCCGTTCACGCGGAACAGATAGCCATTCTGCATACGGGCCGTTAACCTTTGAAAATCCTGAAAAAGGAGATTTTCGGGTAAAACAAGGTGCCGCGGCTTTGTCGATTGGCTTCAAAAATTTCTCGATGGATAATTTTGGTGTGGTCTCGGTGGGGCTGAAGAGGATCGCCAAAAAGCCTATTTTTCCGGCGGCCATAATTACCAATAATTTAACCAAAGATGAAATAACAGACTTTATGGGTGCGAGGGTAAAAAACCTTACCACAGCCGGCGAGCAATCTGCAACAGGTATGGACAGGATAAGAGGTGTATTAGTCCTCTCGGTTGCCCCGGGCTCTGCCGCATCAGCATTTCTTCAGGCCAATGATGTAATTCTAACTTTTAATCGCAAACAGGTCAGCAATCTTAAAGATCTGCAGGAAGCCCGGAATTCTGTTAGCGGCAAAACTGCCGAAATAGTGATTTTTCGTAATCAGCAGCAACTGAAGCGAACGATTGAAGTAAAAATGTAATGATATCACTTTTATGAATAGAATTTTTTTTGGGGGAATTGTTTTCTCTCTATCTCCAACGTTGTTTTGCAACGCTCAAATCAGTGCGCCAAAGCCATTTGGTCCGGTACCCACTATGAATCCGCTTAAAACCTATATTATTACCCACTATATTAAAGTGATAATTGCAGCCTTTCTGTTTTTGGTTGGTAACCTCGCGTGCCGGGCTCAAAATCCCGGTGAAACGGCACGGAGGCAATTATTTGATTATCAATGGAAGTTCTTCCTGGGAGATACGGCCTCGGCCAAATCGAGGGATTTTAATGATAAGGCATGGCGAAGCCTTGATCTGCCGCATGATTGGAGTATCGAAGGTAAAGTAAGCCCCAAAAACCCAACCGGTGGTGCCGGCGGATATTTTCCGACGGGTATTGGCTGGTATCGTAAAACCTTCAAAGCTCCGGGGGAATGGAAAGGCAAAAAAGTCTCCATTTATTTTGAAGGGGTTTATATGAACTCTGAAGTGTTTATAAATGGGAAATCGCTTGGAATTTACCCATATGGCTATTCATCCTTCGGTTATGACCTTTCGCCTTATCTGGATTTTAACAAGGAAAACGTGATAGCAGTGCGGGTAGATAATTCGCAACATGTAAACAGCCGCTGGTACAGTGGTTCGGGGATCTATCGTCACGTTTGGATGATCGCTACCGAAGCTGTGCATATAGCCCAATGGGGCGTTGCCATTACAACTCCCGCTGTATCTTCAAAAAAGGCAACTGTTCAAATTAAAACACGGGTAAAAAACGAAACCGATCTGCCTAAGAGTATTGTTTTAAGCACCTGGTTAAGGGGTGCAGATGCTAAAAATGCCGGAAATGGTCAGATAAAGGTTGATCTGGCCGCTAATAGTGAGAAGGAAGTTGCCCAAACTATAACGGTAACAAATCCCCGGCTATGGACGCCGGAAAGCCCCGGTTTATACAATGCCAGGGTACAGGTGCTGCAAAATAAAAAAGTAATTGATGAAACGGAGACGAGTTTTGGCATACGTTCTATAAAGTTCACAGTTGGGGATGGTTTCCAGCTTAATGGAAAAACCGTAAAGTTGAATGGCGGCTGTGTCCACCATGATAACGGTTGCCTGGGCGCCGCCGCTTTCGACCGTGCAGAGGAGCGTAAGATAGAGCAACTCAAAGAAGCAGGATTTAACGCTGTAAGAACTTCTCATAATCCGCCTTCAGAGGCATTTTTAAATGCTTGTGATAGGCTTGGCTTGTTGGTTGTGGACGAGTCGTTCGATTGTTGGAAAACGGGCAAAAACAAACAAGATTATGCCCAGTATTTTAACCAATGGTGGAAACGTGACCTGGATGCTATGGTTTTGCGTGATCGTAATCACCCCTCGATTATCATGTGGAGCATTGGGAACGAAATAGTGGAGCGCGGTACCCCGGGAGCGGTAGAAACCGCCAAAATGCTTGCCGATGCGATAAAAAAAATAGACAACGGTCGCCCGGTTACATCCGCAATTGTGGATAATGGTAAAAATTGGGCAACGCTTGATTCGCTTATGGCGGCACACGACGTTGCAGGTTATAATTATCACTTATGGAGTGCGTCTGCCGATCATCAGCGGGTGCCTTCGCGAATGATTATGCAAACTGAGTCGTATCCCAAAGATGCCTTTGCAAATTGGAAGCTGGTGAAAAACAACAATTATGTTATCGGGGATTTTGTTTGGACTGCTATGGACTATCTTGGCGAATCGGGGATAGGCCGTTGGTATTACTCAGGCGATGTGCCTGGCGAGCACTGGGAACATGATTTTTTTCCCTGGCATGGCGCCTATTGTGGCGATATCGATTTGATCGGATGGAGAAAGCCCATTTCGCATTATCGTAGCCTTTTATACAATAACACCGAAAAACTCTACATGGCTGTTCGCGAGCCCGAGCCGGATCCATTAGAGATTAAAACAACATGGTGGTCCGTATGGCCTACCTGGGAAAGCTGGACCTGGCCGGAATATGTAGGAAAAGCTATTAAGGTTGAAATTTATTCAAAGTATCCCGGTGTGCGCCTTTACCTCAACAACAAACTTATTGGCGAGAAGCCAACAACTGAAGACCAGGAATACAAAGCCGAATTTACCGTACCTTATGCGCCTGGCCAACTTAAAGCTATCGGTGTGGATAACGGTAAGGAAATTGAAACTACCGCTTTACAAACCGCCGGCAATGCTGCAAAAATCAAGGTAACCGTTGATCGGAAAGAGATAACAGCCGATGGGCAGGACCTGTCTTATGTTACTGTAGAGGTAACCGACAAAGACGGTACACTTCAGCCAAATGCCGCAAACCGCTTAAACTTTAAAATTGAAGGACCTGGAACAATTGCCGGAGTTGCCAATGCGGATTTGAAAGATACCGACCCATATGTTGGCAACGCTCACAAGGCTTGGAAAGGGCGTGCTTTAGTTGTAATTAGAAGCTCGCATGATGCCGGTGATATTAAATTAACTGTTAGTTCAGATGGTTTATCCGCGGCTGTTTTGAATGTTAAAGCCATAAAATAAAACCTGGACAACTACCTGTACTATACTTACTTGAATTATCAACCACAACTGAATTTGGAGATAGACTTAGAGGTGTTAAATTATGCCTGCTGTTTTTTAAACTCGCTTGGCGTGCAATTGTATTTGGCTTTAAATACCGTTGAGAAGTAATTAGGGCTGGAAAAACCCACCATATAGGTGATTTCGGATATGGAATAGCCCTCGTTTATGAGCAGGTATTTGGCTTTTTTAAGGCGGCGGTTCAAAATATAATCGGTAATGCTGCAGCCGAGGAGTGCTTTCACTTTTCTATAAAGCTGTACACGCGAAATACCCAGCGTTTTACAAATGTCGTCAACGTTCAAGTTTTCGTTGCCGAGGTTTTGCTCTACAATGCCCGAGAAATCATTTAGGAATCTCTTGTCGAGCGTTTTAGAAACCGGCATGGTGCCATGGCTTACATCGCTTGTAAAATGTTCCTTTAAGATAACCCTGTTGCGGATCAGGTTTTTAATTGTGGCCAGCAGATGGTCGTAGTTGAAAGGTTTCGTCATATACGCATCAGCCATGCTTTTTATGCCATCTATTTGTTGCTCCACACTTACCTGCGCAGTAAGCAGTATAATTGGAATGTGCGAAGTACGCATATCGGTTTTTAGCATTTCGGCGATGGCTTTGCCTGATATCCCGGGCATCACTACGTCTGAAATAATCAGGTCGGGTACATTTTGAAATGCCTCGTTGAGCCCTAAAGTGCCATTATCAGCCATAAATATCTCATACTCGCTGCCCAGTTTTTCGCCCAGGTAGTGCAGAAGGTCAATATTATCTTCTATAATCAATACCGAATGTTCTTTGGGCGAACTAAGCGCTTCGTTGTTGGTTATAACAGGCAACTCATCAAAATCGGCGGTGTACACCTTAGCGCGTTCCTCAACGGAAATTGCATTAGGCTTGCTTTTCTGCACGGCGACATCGCTATGTTTATTATCTGCAGGAAGGGTTATAGTGAACGTAGTGCCTTGCCATTTTTTGCTGTTAACGGTAATAGTGCCAAAATGCAGGGCAATAATTTGTTTAACCAACGCCAGCCCCAGGCCCGATCCTTTTGCCATGCCATTATCCGCCTGGTAAAACTGCTCAAATACATGCTCTGCCTCATTAGCTTCCATGCCTATACCATTATCCTGCACAGCGATCTCTATAGTATCGTCGTTACGCGATAAGATGAGCTGGATACGGCCGTTTTCATTGGTGAATTTAAGCGCGTTTGATATAAGGTTGAAAAAGACCTTATCCAGCAGGTTAACATCATACCAGGCCATCATAACCGGCTCTTTGGTAAGCAGGCTTAGGCTAATGTTGCGCTTTTTGGCATTATGCTGAAAGCTATCCAGTATATCCCGGGCAAATTCTACCAGGTTGTTGCGCGATACGCTAATCTGCTGTTTATCGTATTCAATTTTGCGGTAATCTATCAGTTGGTTAACCAGGCGTAACAGCCTAAATACGTTTTTTTGAATGAGCGATAGGTTTTTGCCAGCTGGGGTATTCAGTTTCTCGTTCCGCATCATATCTTCCACCGGCGATAAGATAAGCGTTAACGGCGTGCGGAACTCATGCGATATATTAGTAAAAAAATTTAGTTTAGCTTCGGTTGCAGCCTCGGCACGCGCCGACATATCTATCAACTGGTTCCTTTGTAATAAGATCTCGTTATTTTTTGCTTCGAGGCTTTTGTTGATCTTGCGGTTTTCGGTGAGGGAATAAAAGGCCAATCCTCCAAAAACGATGGCAAGCACCAATGTTATTACAATGATGTTGAGCACCAATTGCTGGTTGTTGTAGATCTCGCGCTGCTCGGCAAGCAGGGCCTGTTGCCGCTCAATATCTTTTTGCTGAGTGCTGATTTTGCCCCATTGCAGTTTCATCAGTTGCACGTTAGTAGAATCTATCACCAGCGATTGCAGGATAGTTTCCCGGCTGAAGGGTTCTTTATTCAGGATCCTGAAGGCTGTCATAATAGCCTCTTTTCCGCCCGTAGGGTAAACCACACTGGCATTAAGTATCCCTGTCGATACCATCTGCAGGCCACCGCCGGTACCCGGCAGGGCATCAATGCCCAATACTTTTACGTTTTTGCTGAGTTGAAGCCTGTTCAGCACCTCGCGTGAGCCAAGAGCCATCACATCGTTATGGGCAAAAAGGGCATCAGCATCTTTAAGTTCCGGCTGTATTTGCATCAGTTGCCGCTCAGCATTTTCTTTTAGCCAGTCGCCATAAACCTGTTTGGTAATGTGGATATCCTTATATTGGCTAATGGCATCGTAAAATCCGCGCTGGCGTTCAATAGCTGGGGAGGAGCCGGGCAGCCCCATTACTTCTATCACATTGCCTTTGCCTTTTAATATGGTGCGCATGTATTCGCCGGCCAGTTTACCCACCTGGTAATTATCGGCACCTACATAAGCGGTGTACTGTGCCGATGCTGTTTTACGATCTATAACAATAACCGGGATGCCTTTATTATAGGCCTGCTCTACTATACCGGTAAGCGGCTGCGCTTCGTTGGGCGATATCACCAGCAGGTCTATACCATCGTTCAGCATGGCTTTTACCTGCTCCACCTGTTTTTTGCTGCTGCCTTCGGCATCGGCATATATAAAGTTGGCGCCCGGATGCAGGGAAAGCTCCATTTTCATTTCATCCAGCATATTACGCCGCCACAGGTCGGATCCAATACATTGCGAAAAACCAATGGTGTACTGCGAGGCCTTATCGGTGTTTTTACAGCCGGATAATGCCAAAAAGCTTAATACCGATAATAATATTGCAATACGCAGTTTGCTTATAAAAGCCATAAGCCGTTTTTTATCTTCAGATGAAATGTATGGTACAACAGGTTTGCGCACGTTTTGCGCAATTGGTTAATCAAAAGTATAAATAAATTATTTTACAATGCAAACAGCCGGTTCCGGGCATCTTCAAATTTGCATCAAACATGTATCAAAACTGTAGATAGCGTGTAACATAACCAAAGGTTAAAGAAATCAATGTTGGAACTTGTGATTTTATTCCGCTGAATATCAGCTAATTATAGTTGCGTGAATATTTAAACGTTTTTGAACTAAAACCGATAACGGCCACCCGGCATATCGCCCTACTTTGCGATAGTTAAAACCAATAACACCTTTAGTAAATTTTATGAGAAAACATTCCGTCCTGGCCTGGTCCATGGTGGTAGCCCTTGGTGGCTTCCTGTTTGGGTTTGATACTGCAGTAATATCAGGCGCAGAAAAATCTATCCAACAATTCTGGCACCTTTCCGTGGTAGAACATGGCCTTACTATTTCCATCGCGCTTATAGGTACTGTAATAGGCTCTTTATTTGGCGCGCGCCCTTCAGATATTTTCGGCCGTAAAAATACGCTATACTTTGTAGCGGCTGCATACCTGCTATCATCAATAGGCACCGGGCTGGCCAATAACTGGTACATTTTTTTAGTGTTCAGGTTTTTGGGCGGGCTTGGTGTTGGCGTATCATCGGTAACCGCGCCTATTTATATATCAGAAGTTTCCCCGGCCGATCGCCGCGGCCGTTTGGTAGGCCTGTTCCAGTTCAACGTAGTGCTCGGTATCTTGATATCGTACCTATCTAACTACCTTATCAGCCAGGGCGGCGAAAGTTCGTGGCGATGGATGCTGGGTGTACAGGCTTTCCCGTCCTTACTGTTTTTAATACTCATTCGCTTTATCCCCGAAAGCCCGCGCTGGCTTATCCTTAAAAAAGGCGAAGTAGCAAAAGCACTGGAAATATTGCGTGTGATAAACCCGCTTAATTGCGACGAGGAGCTCGTTACAATAAAAAATTCAAGCCTTAATGATACCGGCAAAACCGCCAGCCTATTCTCCGGCCAATACAAAACGCCGGTGATATTGGCCGTTCTGTTCGCTTTTTTTAACCAGGTATCGGGTATCAACGCCATCATTTATTACGCTCCGCGCATATTTGAAATGGCCGGCTTAGGAGCTCACTCCTCGCTTTTATCTACAGTTGGGCTTGGGCTTATCAACTTCATATTTACGTTGCTGGCTATTAATATTATTGATAAGGTAGGCCGGCGCGTGCTGATGCTTATCGGTTCGGTAGGGCTCATCGCCTCGTTATTTTTGGTGGCATTTACTTTTTACTCAGGCTCTTTCAACGGCTTTGCCATCCCGCTTTATATGATGGTGTTCATCGCGTTCTTCGCCTTTTCGCAGGGCGCGGTTATCTGGGTATTTATATCAGAGATCTTCCCTAATGAGATGCGGGCGAAGGGGCAAACGCTGGGCAGCTCTACCCATTGGGTAATGGCGGCGCTTATTGCCTTTTGCTTCCCGTATCTGGCCGAGAAACTGGGCGGCGCAACCACTTTTTTCTTCTTCGGTAGCATGATGGTACTGCAATTAATTTTCGTTTGGCGTATGATGCCCGAAACCAAGGGCAAATCGCTGGAGCAGATAGGCTCTAATTTGATAATGCATTAATACAGTAGATAATGAGAAATTCAAACACATCGGTAGTTTGTTTTGGTGAGGTGCTATGGGATGTTTTACCAACCGGCCGCATCCCTGGCGGTGCCCCCATGAATGTGGCCTACCATCTGCATAAGCTGGGTATCAACAGCCAGATAATCAGCAGCATTGGTGACGATGTGGCCGGCACCAACCTTGTAGCGTTCTTACAAACCGTTGGCTTGCCTGCAGACTACATACAGATAAGTCAGCAATATGCTACCAGCGAGGTATTGGCCAGCATAAACGATCATAACGAAGTGTCGTATGAGATAGTTTACCCTGTTGCCTGGGATAAAATAACCTGGCAGCGGCAATTGGCGGACATGGTGAGCAAGGCCGATGCCTTTGTATTCGGTAGTTTAAGCTCGCGGGACAGTGTCAGTCGCCAAACATTGCTGAGGTTGCTTGATGTTGCCAAATATCGCGTTTTTGATGTAAACCTACGTGCGCCACATTACACTGTAGATCTGGTAACCGATTTGCTCAAACGCGCCGATATGGTGAAGCTAAACACCAGCGAATTGTTGCAAATAGCTCAATGGTACAATGCCGGTTGCCAAACCGAAGCTGATTGCATTGAAGTATTGTTCCGCGAATTTGAAGTACAGGAAATATTGATAACTAAAGGAGGCACCGGCGCCAGTTATTATACGCCGACTTACCGGTACGATTATCCTGCCTACAAAATAAGCGTTGCAGATACCATCGGCAGCGGCGATGCCTTCCTTGCCGCGTTTTTGGCTATGAAGCTTACCGATGAACCGGTAGAGGTGGCGCTTGATTACGCCGTAGCAATGGGAGCCTTCATTACCTCGCAATCGGGAGCATGTCCTGAATATTCGAGGTACGACCTTAGCAGGTTTATCTGGAAGAAAAAACTCTTTAGCCAGAACCCCAACTACCAAAATCATAAATCAATAGTCAGTTAATTGGCTGATACACAGATATAAACCAATTATACAAACCAAAACCCTAAAAGCCATGAAGAAACCGTTTACTTTTTCGCCCTGACCAGGCTACTCTTACCAGAAATTATAAACCGGGCACAAGCCCCACTAAATGTTTAAGTATTAACTTTTTAAAGGAAATGAAATTGAAATATTTTCTACTCATCCTTTCTTTGTCCTTTGTTTTCCAGATAACGAGGGCACAGAATAAAACCATAACGGGTAAAGTAACCGATGCCAAAGGCGAGTTACTCCCCGGCGTGAGCATAAAACTCAAAGGTGGTAACGTTGCCACCGCAGCCAATGTAAACGGCCAATACAGCATCGCTGTAACAGGCGATAACCCGGTGCTGATATTCTCTTACCTCGGCTTCGTAACGCAAGAGATAGTTGTAGGCAACCGCAATGCAATTGATGTTGCAATGCAAACAAACACCCGCGATTTAAATGAAGTAGTAGTTACGGGCTATCAAAGCGAACGTAAAAAAGATCTCACCGGCTCTGTAGCGGTGGTTGATGTAGACGAGCTTAAGAAGCAAACCGTAGCCAACCCGATGAAAGCTTTGCAGGGGCAGGTGCCGGGTGTTTACATTACGGGTAATGGCGCACCTAGTTCGCCAACCACAATTCGCATCCGTGGTATAGGAACGCTGAACAATAACGATCCATTGTACATTATTGATGGAGTGCCTACTAAGGCTGCTTTGCACGAATTAAACTCAGAAGACATCGAATCGATGCAGATACTGAAGGACGCAGCGTCTGCTAGTGTGTATGGTTCGCGAGCGGCCAATGGCGTTATCATTATTACCACCAAGCATGGTAAATTGGGAGGTACACAGGTAAGCGCAAGCTCTTATGGTTCGGTATCAACCTATGTAAATAAATTGAAAATGCTGGATGCCGAAGGCTACGGAAAGGTGCTTTGGCAAGCCTATGTAAACAACGGTTTCGACCCGAACAGCAACGGGCTGCACTATAACTTCGATTGGAATGTAGACCCATCTACCAACCAGCCAGTGCTGAACAAGGTGTACGTATCCGAATACCTCAATAGCGCGCAAACCATTAAAGCGGCGAATACCAACTGGTTTAACGAGATATCGCAATTGGGTGTTATTCAAAACCACGAACTGCAATTATCCAACGGCACAGAAAACGGGCGTTACCTGTTATCGTTAGGCTATTATGATAATAAAGGCATCGTTAAAACAACCGGTTTCAGCAGGATATCGGCAAGGCTGAATTCTGATTATAAATTGCTTAAGGGTGCTGTAACCATTGGGCAAAACTTAAGCATCACCAAAACCCACGAAGTTTCGGCAGATATTATTAACTCTGCTTTGCAGGCCTTGCCCATTATTCCTGTGCATACGGTTGATGGTAAAGGCTGGGGCGGTCCGGTGGAAGGTATGAACGACCGCCAAAATCCCGTGCGTGTATTGGAAGATAATCAGCAAAACGGTTATGACTACCTGCGCCTGTTTGGTAACTTTTTTGCCGAAGCTAAATTATATAAAGGCTTAACCTTCCGCTCAAACTTCGGCATCGACTACGGCGATTACACTGCCCGTAACTGGCAAAAAAAATACGTAAGCGGCTACCTGGAAAACGATGTAAATAAGGTGATAAACACCCAAACCCACAACGTAAAGACCACCTGGACAAACTCACTTAATTACAAGTTGGAAACCGGCAAGCACCGCCTGGATGTATTTGCGGGTACGGAGTACTATGTGGATAAAACCACCTCCTTCATGGCATCCCGCGAGGGCTTCGTGCTGGAAGACCCGAACTACCTTTATTTGGATGCCGGTACCGGTATAAAAGATAACAGCGGCTATGGAGCCAAAAACGTATTGCTCTCCTATATCGGCAAGGCAAACTATTCTTTCCTGGACAGGTACCTGGTATCTGCCACGGTGCGCTATGACGGCTCCTCACGCTTTGGCGCAAATAATAAGTTTGGTACATTCCCGGCGTTTTCAGCGGGTTGGCGGCTTAGCGAAGAACCTTTCTTCAAAAAAGCCACCTCTTTGTTCGACGATCTGAAGCTCCGCGCAAGCTGGGGTAAAACCGGCAACCAGGAAATCAATAACAACGCCATCTACAATATTTACCTATCCAGCTATAATATTACCGCTTACGATATCAATGGCAACAAAAGCGGTGTGCTGCCATCAGGCTATTATCTTGCGCAAAATGCAAACCCTAACCTGAAATGGGAAGCTACGCAGATGACAGACGTTGGCCTGGATTTTTCGATGTTCAACCAAAAACTTTACGGTAGCGCAAGTTACTACATCAAAAACACCTCAGATATTCTGTTGCTGCCGCCATACATTGCTGTGCTGGGCGAGGGTGGCAATACCTACGTAAACGGCGCATCTATGCAGAACAAAGGCTTCGAGCTTTCGTTGGGACATAGGAGTACTATCGGTAATGACCTGAGGATCGAACTGGTGGGCAATATCGATATCGTCCGCAATAAAGTTACCAAGCTGCCATCATCGGTAGTAAATGCTTACGGAGGCGACGGCAAAACCCAGAATATATTGGGCCGTACCTATGGCTCGTTCTTTGGCTATATTGCCGATGGTTTATTCCAAAACCAGGCAGAAGTTAACAACCATGCCACGCAAAACGGTGCTGCCCCCGGCCGTATCCGTTACCTCGACCGCAATAACGATGGCGTGATTAACGATGACGACCGCACCTGGATAGGCAACCCGTTGCCAAAATTTACATATGGCTTTAACGCCAACCTGGCTTATAAGAACTTTGATGTATCGTTCCTGCTGCAGGGCGTAGGTTCTGTTGATGTGCGTAACGATGCTAAATACTACACCGATTTTTGGAGCGCGGTGGAATCATCGTCTAACAAAGGCGCACGGCTGCTGAATGCCTGGTCGCCAACAAACACCAGTTCAACCATCCCGGCCATCGCGCTTACAGATAATAATTTCGAGGCAAGGTTCTCTACTTACTTCGTAGAGAATGGCTCTTACCTTAAATTAAGGAACGCGCAAATTGGCTACACGTTTGGCAAAAACATCTTATCTAAAATTAAGCTGAAATCGCTGCGGTTCTATGTAGGTGGCGATAACCTGGCCATCCTTTGGAAATCAAAATCATTCACCGGACTCGATCCCGAAAGCCCCGGCTTTGGCTACCCAAATCCAACGGTTGTAACCGCCGGCATCAATATCAAACTTTAAAATATACCGATCATGAAAAAGTATATATACACAACATTATTAGCGGCGCTTATTATAACAGGCTCGTGCAAAAAGGCTTTAGATGTTGGCCCTAAAGGTTCGCTAAATGAGGAGCAGGTGGCCACGCCGGAGCAGGCAGAAGGCTTTGTAATTGCCGCTTACTCGCAATTAGGAAACGATGAAATAAACCGTGCATTCAGCATGTATCAGTATGGTAACATCCGTGCTGATGATGCCTATAAAGGCGGTGGCGGCATAAACGACGGCGATGTTTTCCACTCCATGGAAACGTTTGTAAACTCGCGCCCCGATCAATGGAACTACGATGGTATCTGGTTTAATATCTATATCGGTATCCGCAGGGCAAATGAAGGCTTAAGGGTGATGAATAAATTCACCGAGGCAGAAATCCCCCTGCTGAATACCCGCAAAGCCGAACTTCGTTTTTTGCGTGGTTACTGGTACCTGATGCTGGAGAACCTGTTTAAAAATATTCCCTACATAGACGAGACGCTACCGGCAGATGAATACAAAAACAAAAAGAATAATGAGTTTACCCGCGACCAGATCCTGGAGAAAATTGCGCTCGACTTCAAGTTCGCCTCAGAAAACCTCCCGGCCTTGCAGCCACAGGTAGGCCGGGCCAATAAATATGCGGCTTATGCTTTCCTGGCGAAAACAAGGCTGTTCCAGGCGTATAAGCAGGATGAACACCACGCCGTAACAGGTATTGATGCAACCCACCTGCAGGAGGTTATAGATGCTGCCGATAAGGTACTGGCATCGAGCTATAAATTACAGCCCGATTTTGCCAATAATTTTTTACCGGGCAGTACCGAGAATGGTTCAGAATCCATTATGTCGGTGCAATTCTCCACAGATGATGGCGCCGGCCGTGGTCGTGTAAATTATGGTGATATGCTTACCGTGCCGCAGGGGATTGGCTGCTGCGATTTCCAAAAGCCATCGCAGACATTGATGAATGCATTCCGCACCACCACAGAGGGTGTGCCGCTTTTAGATAATTTCAATCAGCAAAACGTAGATTTCTCTGTAAATACGGTCGACCCGAGGGTAGATCATACCATCTCGCGCCCCGGTGCGCCATGGAAATACGAGCCAACCCGCCTGGTTACTGCCGGCTGGAGCCGCAACGTACCTATCTATGGTACTTATAATTCTATGAAAGAAAACGTATCGCCCGATTGCGATTGCTTCATCAATATAGCGCCGTTTTATGGCAACACCAAAACCCGTATCATGATCAGGCTGGCAGATGTGATGCTGTTCAAAGCCGAAGCCTTGATAGAGTTGGGCAGGCAGGCCGAGGCGTTGCCACTCATCAACGAGATTCGCACCCGTGCCGGTAACAGTACCGCCCGGCTGAAAATGGAGAACGGAACTTTTACATCAAAATACAATGTAAAACCCTACAACCCTGGTGTAAACATTATTTGGGATCAGGCCAACGCGAGAAAGGCCCTGCGCTTTGAGCGCCGCTTGGAGATGGCGCTGGAAGGCGAACGTTTCTTCGACCTGATAAGGTGGGGGATAGCCGACCAGGTGATCAACGCCTATTTTGATACGGAAAAACCTGTGCGCAATATTTTCCAGGGGGCGCATTTTACAAAGGGCCGCGATGAGTACCTGCCTATCCCGCAAAATCAGATCTTCTTTAGCGAGGGGCTGTACGTTCAAAACCCGGGTTATTAACTCCTATAAATCATCAATAAAAATGACAAGATATATTAATTCATTAAAAGCATTCTTAGTTATCCTGGGGCTGGCATTGTGTACCACCGGATGTAACAAGGAAAAAAAATCGGCGTTTAATGTCGACGCCGACGTGCAGCTTAAATCGTTCGCGATAAATAACGTGCAGGGCGAGATAAACAACAGCACCGGGCAAATAACGGTTAACCTGCCTTTTGGTACTGATGTTGCATCGCTTACGCCAACTATGCAGATTCCGGATGGAGCCGTTACATCGCCTGCATCTGGCAAAGCCCTTAATTTTACCGGCAACGTTACCTACCACATAACCAGTGGCAACCTCTACCGCGATTATACCGTGGTGGTAAAGATAACGCCGCCTATAAGCGGGTTCAGTATTAATGGCGTAAACGGGACTATAGATCAGGAGGGCAAGAACATTTCGGTGATACTGCCCGATGGCACCAACCTCAGCAGCCTGACACCCACGCTCACCCTGCCCGCAGGCATTACCGCATCTCCGGCATCGGGCGTGGCGCAGGATTTTACCAAACCCGTGGCTTACACCTTAACCATAGGTGGCGTAAGCGCGGTTTATAACGTAAACGTCATCAGTAATTCTATCAGCGAATACGCGTTCCTTGGGCTTGCAGGCTCAAGAGCGGCCATTACTAACCCGGATGAAAAAGCGGCGGCCGACTGGTTCTTTACAAACTACCCAACTGCCGATTATATTTCTTTCCAAAGCATTGAAGGCGGCCGCAGCCTGGCCAACTACAAAGTTATCTGGTGGCATTTTGATTCATCGCAGGATCTGCCTGCCGCCGCGCTTACGCCGGCAGTTATTACCGCCTTAAAGGCTTACCGTGCCAACGGCGGCGGATTAATGCTTACCACATTTGCTGCCCGCTATGTAGAGGCGTTGGGCGTTGTGCCTGCAGGCAAAGGCCCTAATAACGTATTCGGCGACTTTTTGCCCGCCGGTTTTATAGAAGGCTCAAATAACTGGGGCATTTCATTTAGAACCCGCGAAAGCCACCCGATATTTCAGGGTGTGGACACTTACGAGCCGGGGAAAATGTGGTTGCTGCAAAGTGGCACTTTCCGCCTTAACCATACTGCCTGGTGGTATGTAAACGAATGGGGCGGTTATGGCAACGGCGCAGGCTGGCGCGAACAAACCGGCGGCATCAATCTCGCATCAGAAAACTGGGACGATAATTTAGATGGCCGCGTAGGCATCGCCGAATGGCAAAACGCTGCTGGTAAGCCTAACGTAGTGATTATAGCGTTTGGTGCCTACGATTGGTATTCTGAGCCACAGGGCGGCGCAAGCACAAATAACCTGTACCTCACCAATATTAAAAAGGTCACCAAAAACGCTATCGATTACTTGCACCAATAAGTGTCAACAGAATTTAAACGATAAACAAAATCAACATGGTTTTTAAAAAATATATTGCGGCGGGTACTTTACTGATAGCCTTGGCGGCTTTCGGTTGCAAAAAAGACACGGTAACCAGCACCACATTTACCCCGGTTGCCGATGCCAGGTTCAACATTTACCCCAAGCCTACTAATAATACCGCCACGGGCAGCACCACGGGTTGGGTAGGCGATGTGATGCCTTACTACGTAAACGGGCAATTCGAGATATTTTATCTGCACGATGCGCCCGACCAGGTAAAGCAGAGCAGTGCCGGCCAACACGCCATCCATAAATTCACATCAAAAGATTTGCTCAATTTCTCTGACGGTGGCGAGGCGATACCTTACGGTAACGTAAACACCCAAGACCATTTTATTGGTACCGGATCTATGATAAAGGCCGGCGATACTTATTATTACTATTATACCGGCTTTAACAGTAGCCCCAACTGGCTTACCAATAACAATCCGGGCTTTATAGGCGCTAACACCCGAGAGGCTATTATGTACGCCACCAGCAAGGACCTGAAAACCTGGACCAAAAACAACAGTTATGTGCTAAAAGCATCCGAAGGATACTCTGGTACTGATTTTAGGGACCCGTATGTGTTTTACAACGACGAGTTTTCTGAATACTGGATGCTGGTGAGTACCCAGCAGGCAGGTAAAGGGATAATTTTGGTTTATAAATCTTCAGACCCGGCTGCCAATAAATGGACTATCCGTGGCCCGCTGAACGTGCAGGGTGATTACCTGATGCTGGAATGTTCTGATATACTGAAAGTAGATGGCAAATATTACATGCTTTTTGCCGAAGACTGGAGCAGCTCGCCGGGCACTCATTACCGGGTAGCGGCATCAACCGCCGGCCCCTGGGTGAAACCAGCGGATGGCCAGGATATGTTTGACGGCCACCAGTTTTATGCCGGCCGTGCTGCAACAGATGGGACAAACTGGTACACTTTAGGCTGGGCGCATCGCCGCAGCCCGGAGAACGACAACGGTACACGAACCTGGGGCGGCAACTTAATTTCGCATCAGTTTTTTAAGCTGGGCAGCGATAAGCTGGGCGTAAAAAGTCCTGCGGCAGTAAGCGCTTATTTTACTAAAGAAGCCGAGCCGGTAACCAGCGGCAACGCAGGTACTGTTAACCATACTGGGGCCGCCTATACCTTAAACGGCGGTACAAACCTGGCGCTTTATAAGTTTGCAGGGCTGGATAGCACTGCGAAAATTACCGGCAGCTTTACCATCAGCAATCTAACAGGCACTGCGTCTATAGGCTTTAATACGCAAACCAATAATGCCAGCACCTATGTTATAAAAATGGAGCCAGCCAACCACCGGATCGCAGCCTATAATAACGGCACCGAGGTTACGCGCGTGCCTTTCAATTTTGAAACAGGCAAAACGTACACTTTTAGTTTAGTGTTGGACAATTCGGTGGCTGTGTTATACCTGAACGACCAGGTTGCCTTAACCAACCGCGTATACGGTATGCCGGGGAAACCATGGAGCCTATCTGCCGATATGCTGCAACTTGATGTAAATAATCTGAAAGTGCTTAAACATTAATATCAGAATTATGAACAAGAGGGGTGGTGCTTTCCTGATTATTTTATTGTCTGTAATAGCAGTAAGTGCCTATGCGCAAACCGTAGGGTATGCAGAAAAGTATCGCCCTCTTTATCATTTTAGCCCGGAGAAAGGTTGGATAGGCGACCCTGACGGATTGGTTTTAAACGATGGCACCTATCATCTTTTTTGGTGGGGGCATGCTACATCGAAAGATCTGGTACACTGGCAGGAACAACCCAAACCCATGAAAGGCGACGATGGCAAGTTTTCCTACTTCAGCGGATCGGTAGCGGTAGATAAAAATAACACCTCCGGCTTTGGCAAAAATAGTATGGTAGCCGTTTTTACCAGACACCTGCGGGGCGATACACTACCCGAAACACAGGCGATATCCATAAGTAATGATAACGGCACTACCTTCAACTACTATGACAAAAACCCTGTGCTGGATATAAAGAGGATTTTCTTTCGCGATCCGCAGGTGTTTTGGTACAAACCGGGAAAGATTTGGAAGATGGTAGTAACCTTGCCCAACATCCAGCAAATCCATATCTATGAATCGACCGACCTGAAAAACTGGAAATTCCGTAGCGGCTTTAACGGCCTGGGCGCAAAAAACTCGTTTTGGGAATGCCCCGACTTGTATGAGCTGCCGGTAACCGGGACCGGCATTAAGAAATGGGTATTGATGATTGGCCGCGGCCCAAACAAGGTTCAGTATTTTGTCGGCGATTTCGACGGTAACACGTTCGTGCCAGACGAGGCAACAGCTAACTACCTTAAAACCGGTGCAGGGATACCGGGCGAGCTTTATGATGGTTTTGAAAAAGGTATCACCACAAGATGGGCGCAGGGAAATGCGGGCTTTACAGTCTCTTTCGGGGACGCGAGCGTCTCCGATTACTTGGGGTCTCATTATTTGGGAACCCCGTCGACGGGTTCTTCCGTGGGTAAAATCGCCTCTAAACCATTCACCATACGGCACACCGCCATCAATTTCTTAATTGCGGGTGGCAACAAGGCTAATACAAGCATCAATCTTGTCATTGATGGAAAAGTAGAGCGCTCGGCCACGGGCGACAATACTAAAGTGTTTAAATGGAACGGCTGGGATGTGCATGACCTTATTGGCAAAAAGGCACATTTGGAAATTGTAGATAATAATGCCGATACAAGCAATGCATTCATCGCCATCGACCATATCATGTTCTCAAACCAATTGATGGATCAGCATTTAGAGCATGCCTTATGGCTGGACTATGGCCCCGACCACTACGCCACACGCACATGGCGCAATTATGATACCAGCCGGAATCAGCGCGATTCGGTATTTGCCATAGGTTGGATGGGGAACTGGGAATATGCCAATAAAGTGCCTACAGCATGGGGTAAAGGTTTCGAATCGTTGCCGAGGTTGTTGGCATTAAAGCAGACTAGTGCAGGTTACCGCATTATTCAGCAACAGATACCGCAATTGAAGGAGTTAAGGGGCAAAACAGTAACAGTAAACAATTTGAAAGTAAAGGGAACACAAAGCCTAAGCGTTTTTAAACCATCCAAAAACACTTACGAAATTCTGGCCAATTTTAAGCCCACAGGCAAAGCAGTATTCGGCTTTAATTTTTTGGTGGGAGAAGAGCGCAAGCTGGTTTTATCGTACGACCCGCTTACGTCATCGCTTGTTTTAGATCGTACAAACTGTACGGATTTTATTAGCGATACAACTTTTAACCACTTATTCGCCAAAAAGATAATAGCACCGGTCGGCTTGCAAAACGGCAAGCTGCAGTTGCACATTTTTATAGATCAGTCATCGATAGAAGTACTTACCAACGATGGCGAAGTTGTTTTAAGCGCCGTCACTTTTCCTTCAGAAAAGCAAGTGGGTATAGAGTTGTTTTCGGGCGGGGCCGAAACACAATTCAACCTGAAGGCCTGGGAGCTAAAATCGATATGGAATTAATTACCGCTAAATCAGTCCTTATGAAAAAAATAAAAATATTATTTATCAGCGGCGTGGCCGCGTTGACAGTCCTGTTTAACACAAGCCACGCAATAGCACAAACATCCGGGGATGAACCGTATCGCCCGCAGTTCCACTTTTCGCCGAGGGCAAACTGGATGAACGATCCTAACGGGATGGTGTACCTCAACGGCACCTATCATTTGTTTTTTCAGCATAACCCGGGCGCCACCGTTTGGGGGCCTATGCACTGGGGCCACGCCACCAGCACCGACTTGATGCATTGGACGGAGCAGCCCATTGCCCTTTACCCTGACAGCCTGGGCACCATCTTTTCGGGCAGTGCAGTAGTTGATAAGAATAATACAGCGGGTTTCGGTAAAAATGCCCTCATCGCCATTTTTACGCATCACAATAAAAAGATAGAGGATGCGAAGACAGGCTTACACCAGTATCAAAGCATTGCCTACAGTACCGACGAAGGCAAAACCTGGACGAAGTATAAAGGCAATCCCGTGCTGCCAAACCCGGGCATCTGGGATTTTCGCGATCCTAAAGTGCAATGGTACGAGCCCGGTAAAAAGTGGCTGATGACACTGGCAACAAAAGATCGCATCACCTTTTATTCATCGCCCAACCTAAAAAACTGGACCAAGGAAAGCGAATTTGGTGAGAAACTTGGCGCACACGGCGGCGTTTGGGAATGCCCGGATTTGATAAGCCTGGATTATAAAGGCATAAAGAAATGGGTACTGCTTGTGAGCATCAATCCCGGCGGGCCGAGCGGAGGTTCCGCAACACAGTATTTTGTCGGGCAGTTTGATGGAAAGAAATTTTCTGCACAAAGCACCCAAACGAAATGGATCGATTACGGGCCTGATGACTACGCCGGTGTTACCTGGTCCAATACGGGTAACCGAAGGATTTTCCTGGGTTGGATGAGCAACTGGCGGTATGCGAACGAACTACCGACCATCAGCTGGCGGAATACAATGACTATTCCGAGGGAACTGGCCTTGGCGAAAAGGAAGGGAGAATTCTATATATCTTCCTCTCCTGTTTCGGAAATCCGGGGTATCGAAGTACCGGCAGGCAAAAAAAATGCGGCTGAAATTGGCCGGACGGGAACGGGGACGCCGGGTCAGTATGTAGTGGATTTCGAGGTCAGCTCAAAGGCGGATTACGCCATCACTTTGTCGAATCAGCAAAGCGAATACCTAGTTATTAATTACCGGGCGGCCGAAAGGAAATTCGTCATTGACCGCTCCCGGTCCGGTGCTGTTAATTTTCATCCCGAATTCAAAGATCTGGTTGTTGCGCCGCGAATTGCCGTTACACCTGTGATGAAACTTAAACTGGTAGTAGATGCGTCCTCGGTTGAGCTGTTTGCAGACGGGGGGCTGACAACGGCAACGGTACTCAGCTTTCCGGGCAAACCGTTCAGTTACATTAAAATTAAAAGCAAGCAAGCGGGCCGCCTGAAAAACGTTCATCTGACCCCGCTGAAAAGTATCTGGGAAAACCCGGACAAATAAAGAAACAAGTCGATTGAGAGAGATTTGTAGTTGATTAATAAAGCGCTCCCGGTGAGAGGGGCGCTTTTTAAACGCAATGCTCCGATCTGCGGCTGTTAAAATTCTCTGTTTATATTGGCAATGGGTGCCTAGCCCTTAAGGGGCTGCTGTTCAGCAGCACCTATGCCTGACCTGGCTTGCGGCTCAATGTCTTTCAGGGTTTTCAAGGAACAGCGACCGGTTTAAAGCCAATACATCCTCATGCGTAGGTGCAGTTGGAAGTTGCATGAACTTCCCGATAGCATAATCCCGCAGGTGTGCTGCCTGCTGTTTTTCGGCATCGGAAAGAGCTTGCTTAAGTTCTGCCACAGTCAGTTCTGTACAATAAGCCGGGGTGCCGGGTTGATGCCTCCAGGAATCGGCCAGTATACCTGCGTCCACAGCATCGAAATCCGTATCGTTGATAAGACCAGATACAATCTCTTTAGCGTATTGATCGTCGCCTGACACGGCCATCGCGATCCGGTCTTTGTCACCTTAAGGCTTGCCGCCATGTTCGAGGCTATGCGCCAGCAAATTGTTAAACGCTTTGATCACCGGTTTACCCAGGGTTTCTGAAACCCACGCGCTTTCGACCTTGCCCTTCTTCAGGTCTTCGATCTCGCCATCCCGGAAGGGATAATAGTTAGCGGTATCAATCACGATCACCTTATCAGAAACTTTTGCGATAAGATCTGATAATTCCGGGACAGCTATTGTGGGAACGGATATGATAAGTACCTCGACATCCGCTATGATCTGGTATTTGGTGGATGGTATAACGCCCAGTTCCCGGGCCCTTTCTTCCAATTTTTGCTGGCCTCCTGAGCCGTAAACCTTTACCTTTCTGGTTGCAGTGTCAGATTTTTAATAATTTATAAAACGGCGTTGTTTTATTAAACACTGTTCAATAGATTTGTGCCGGTTTAAAATTAATCCAGACCATCATGAAAAAAGCAATGATAACAGGTGCCAGCGGAGGCATCGGGCTCGAAGTAGCCCGGCAACTGGCTCACCAGGATTACCAGGTAGCACTGGTAGCCCGTAACGGGGAACGCCTCGAAAAGGCGTTAAGTAGTTTAGAGGGCAGCGGCCACACCATACTGGCCGCTGACCTGAACGATGCCGGGGACATGTATATGTTGACAGGGCATTTAAAAGCCGTAAAGTATAATCTTCTGATCAATAACGCGGGTGCTGGCTTATACGGCATGTTTACGGATATCCCGCTGGATGACCAAATCAATACGATGAATCTGAATATGCAGTCGTTAGTATCCCTTTCTTATACGTATCTGCGGAATGCTGTTGCCGGAGATGCCTTGATAAACATCGGCTCACTCCTGGCCCATTCTTCGTTGCCGGGTGGCTCCGTATACGCAGCCACCAAGAGCTTTGTAGCCAACTTTTCCGAATCGCTATGGTACGAATTCAAGCCAAAAGGCATTTACGTGGCAGGCTTTAATCCGGGCGCGGCAAAAACGGAGTTTCATGCACATGCAGGTGGGCAGACGAGTGATTTTCCTGAGTTTGTACTTTCCTCAGTGGAAGACGTCGCCCGGGAACTCGTGAAAGGGCTGCAAAAGCGGAAAAAGCCAAGGATAGTACAGGGCTGGAAGAACCGTTTTATGCTCTTCGGCTTCAAGTTTTTAGGCCGCGCTACGGCGGTAAGCATTATGGGTGGGATCAGTCCCGGGATGCGTAAATAGAAAAATACCCTACAGCATTTGGCCGGATGACCGGCGACCTTATATTTGTATCTTAGTAAATTATAATGAGCATAGCAGAACGAAAACTGGAGGAGAAACAGGAAATGCACAAACGCATCCTTAACGGGGCGCGCAAAATATTCCTGCAAAAAGGCTATGACCAGACCAGTATGCGCAATATCGCCCAGGAGATCAACTATAGCCCGGGCTCCATATACTTCTATTTCAAGGATAAAAGCGAGATCTTCCACGAACTGCATAAGGAAGGTTTTCTCCTGCTGCTTAACCAGTTAAAGGTACTGGAAAAGGTCCGCGACCCCTTTGAAAGACTGAAAGCCTCGGGCCGGGTTTTTATCCAATTTGCACAAGAGAACAAGGATTACTATAACCTGATGTTTATTGTGGACGAGCCGGTTAAAGATTCTTTGCATGAAGGGTTCCAGATAGCCGAGGAGGCGATCAGCTATATGCAGGGAATGATCAGCGAATGCCAGCAGAAAGGCAAATTCAAGGATATGGATACGGAATATTTTACCTTCCTGATCATCTCCGTGGTGCATGGCATCTGCGCACTTTTCTGTAAGAACCGCAACAACAGTTTTGTCGGCAAGACCGACGAAGAATTAATGGAGAATGGTTATGAGTCTTTTGTGGCCCTGCTCGAAAAGAGTTAGCCTTTTTTTACAATCATATTGAACACTGTTTAAATTTAAAACAACGATTGAGAATGAAATTTAAAAATCAAACAATTTATAAGCTTTTGTTTTTATCGTCAGCCTTATTGGCTGCACCCCTTGCAAAAGCTCAGGGCAAACTGGATGAGTATATCCAGCAGGGCCTTGCCTCTAATGAAAGCATTAAACAACAAAACTTCGTGCTTGAAAAAAATGTCTATGCATTAAAGGAAGCAAAAAGCATGTTCCTGCCCGAGGTTACGTTTTCTACCACTTACACCAGGGCAGACGGCGGGCGCACGATAGATTTTCCGACCGGCGACCTGTTTAACGGCGTTTACGCTACGCTGAACCAGCTGACAGGCACTAACGCTTTTCCGCAGTTGCAAAACCAAAAGATCCTGCTCAACCCGGATAATTTCTATGATGCCAAATTTCGCACGACACTTCCCATCCTGAATGCAGAACTGATTTATAATAGACGGATCAAAAAGCAGCAGATCGACCTGCAAAAGGCCGAAGTATTGCTTTACAAGCGCGAACTGGTCAAAGAGATCAAAACGGCGTATTACAATTATCAGAAAGCGGTGTATGCTGCCGGTATCTATCAATCCTCTCTCCGCCTGGTTGAAGAAGGGCAAAGAATCAATACGAAGTTGTATGAAAATAGTAAGGTTAACCGTACCGTTGTGCTTAGAAGCCAGAATGAAGTATCGCGGATCAACGCCTCGCTCATCAGTGCCCAAAAAACAGCAGAATCGGCACGTTATTATTTTAACTTTCTGTTAAACAGGCCGCTTACCGACAGCATCCTTTTGGATGATATCAAGGCCTTACCTGCCGGCGAACAGCTACTAGGGAACAGCGTCAGCGGCAGGGAAGAACTATCCAAGCTACGGATTGCTAAAGATATTAACGGCAACCTGACCGGGCTGGCCAAATCCTATATCGTCCCCAAGTTAGGAACCTTTATTGACTTGGGGACGCAGGCTTTTGACTGGAAGTTCAACAATAACAGCCGCTACTACCTGTTTGGCATCTCTCTTCAATGGAACATCTTTTCTTCCGGCAGAAACAATTACCGGGTGAAGCAGGCGATTGCCGACCGCGAGGCCCTGGCCTCACAGACCGATTACGTACAGCAGCAACTGCTTACTGAGCTAAAGGTACGTCAGGCCAGTATGCAAAGCGCTATCGCGCAATACGAGGCGGCACAATCCCAATTAAAAACCAGCCAGACCTATTACGGTGATATGCTGAAGTTATACAAACAAGGCATGGCGATCTACATCGAACTGCTGGATGCCCAGAACCAATGGATCGATGCCCAGCTTCGTGCCAATATTGCCCTGTACGACACGTGGATTGCAGATGCAGCCATCGAACGTGCCAATGCCAGTTTTACCATTCAATAAAAATAAGATCATGAAAAACCCCCAAAGGCTCTTGAATACTTTAAAAAACAAACAATCATGAAACCATAATGAGCTACCGTTCAAAAACAACATAAATAAGCTCATGATAGCTTCATCTCCATTAAAAAACAAATTAAAACGATGAAAAACTTACAATTATTCAGCATTATCATAGCAGCGGCAACCTTAATGGCTTCCTGCAAAGAAAAACACAAGGAAGGAAATCCAATAGGAGAGCCGGATATTATATCTGTTAAAATCGCCCCGGTGTCTACGTTAGTTGTACCCGATCATATTAGCGCTACCGGCCTGGTCAGTACAGAAGATGAAGCCAAATACGCCTTCAAGATCGGCGGCGTGATCAGCCGCATCCTGGTACAGGAAGGCCAGTTCTTTAAACAGGGGCAATTGCTCGCTACGCTCAACTCCACGGAAATTTCTGCAGGTTTAACCCAGTCCAGCCTGGGTGTCGATAAAGCGCAACGCGATTATAACCGTGCAATGAATCTTTATAAAGACAGTGTTTATACGTTGGAACAATTGCAGAACACCAAAACGGCTTTAGATGTAGCTAAAAAGGCAAGAGAAGCAACCGCTTTTAACGCGCGCTACTCTAAAATTTATGCTGCTTCCGACGGTTTTGTAAGCAAGAAAATAGCGAATGAAGGCGAAGTAATTGCAGAAGGGACGCCGGTTCTGCTCATCAATTCAACCAATCAACACAACAGCTATTCACTTAAAGTGGGTGTGACTGACCGCGAATGGGCCATCATTAAGCCAGGGCAAACCGCTAAAGTAACGCTCGACGGCTATGCTGGTCAAACCTTTGACGCCACTGTATTCCGTAAGTCGCAGGCGGCCGACCGCGAATTGGGCTCTTTCCAGATCGAACTCAAGTTGCAATTAAACGGCGTAAAACCGGCCGTCGGCATGTTTGGCAAAGCCGAAATAGCCACTCATCAGGATGAAAGCGTAATGGTCATTCCCTATGCATCATTGGTAGAGGCCGACGGCAACAAAGGATTTGTATTTACGACCGTAGGGTTAAACCGGGTGAAACGGGTGCCGGTCAGCATTTTGAAATTCGATAATGAAAATGTGTATCTGAAGGATAAACTGGAAGGTATAGACCAGATCGTCGTTTCCAACAGCGCCTACCTCAACGAACAGTCTTTTATTAAAATTATTAAGTAAGGCCATGAAGATCACCAATTTTGCAGTCAAGAACTATCAGTTCACGCTGATCATATTTCTTTTAGTAGCAGTTGTCGGTGTGCTGACGCTGTTTACCATGCCCCGTTCGGAAGACCCGACCACCCATCCTCCTCAATACGTCATTACCGTTATTTACCCTGGCACCAGTCCAAAGGATATGGAAGAACAGGTGGTGAAGCCTATCGAGAACAAGATTTACGGCCTGGAAAACATTGAAAAGATCCTGACTACCGTAGAAGACGGGGTAGCGGTTATCCAACCTAAATTTAAATACGGTGTGGATGTAGATAACAAATACCAGGAAATATCCACCGAGATCAATGCTTTAAAAAACAGCGAGCTTCCCAAGGATATTTACCTGATCAAAACAGAAAAGGTGTCATCGTCAGATGTAAAGGTAATACAAGTTGCCCTGGTGTCAGACAATGCTTCCGGTAAAATGCTGCGGGACGAAGCAGACATCTTAAAAACACAGTTAGAGAAAATCACCAACCTGAAAGTGGTAAAATACTTTGGTATGCCCGAACAGGAGATCCGCATCGATATGCAGTTGGATAAACTGGCGCAACTGAAGATACCGCTTAATGTGGTGATGGGTAGTTTGCAAAGCGAGGCTGCGGATATTCCGGGTGGAAGCATTAACCTGGACAGCAAAGTGTTTAACGTTAAAACCAGCGGCAAATTCAAAAACACGGATGATGTGGCTAATACCGTTATTTATAATGCCAACGGGAAGATCATTTATTTGAAAGATGTGGCCACGGTAAGTTATAAGGATGCTATGGTGAACCACATCACCAGGATAAACGGACACCGTTGCGTGCTGGTTACGGCGGCTATGAAAGACAATGTGAATATAGCCAGCGTTCAGAAAGAATATTTACCGGTACTGGAAGCCTTTGGCAAAACCCTGCCGGAGAATATCCGAATGGTAAAAAACTTCGACCAGGCCAATATGGTATCCGAACGTTTGGGCCATCTGGGTTTTGATTTTGGTTTAGCCATTGTTTTGGTGGTGATTACCCTGCTTCCATTAGGCTTCAGGGCATCGCTCATCGTGATGATCTCCATCCCTCTTTCCTTGGCTCTGGGTCTCATCGCCATGAACTTACTAGGTTATTCGTTAAACCAGCTCAGTATCGTAGGCCTTGTAGTGGCTTTGGGATTGCTGGTGGATGACAGTATTGTGGTGGTAGAAAATATTGAACGCTGGCTCAGGGAAGGTCATTCGCGAATGGATGCCATATTCAAAGGAACGCAACAGATCGGTATCGCCGTTATTGGCTGTACGGCTACGCTGGTTATCGCATTTCTGCCCTTAGCCTTTTTACCCGACATGGCCGGTGAATTTATTCGCAGCCTGCCCATGGCTGTGATGACCAGCGTTTTGGCATCCATGATCGTGGCTTTAACACTCGTCCCTTTCCTGGGCAGCCGAATGTTAAAAACCCATACCCACGGCGAGGGGAACTTCTTTTTAAAGCATCTGCAAAAGTTTCTGACCAGATCTTACAGCCGCGTTATGCCGCTTGCCTTAAAATGGCCTAAAGCCACTATAGGGATATCATTAGCTTTAAGCGTGCTTGCTTTTTTCCTGTTTACCTTAACCGGGTTCAAGCTTTTTCCCACGTCGGAAAAGCCGATGTTCCTGATCAATATTAAAATGCCGCTACAGGCAGACATACCGGAAAGCGACCGGGCGACCAAACTGGTAGAGGGGGAACTGAAAAAACATAAAGAGATTGTCTATTACACTTCTAACGTGGGTAAGGGCAACCCACAGATCTATTACAATGTGCATCAGCAGGATATAAAACCTGATTTTGCCCAGGTATTTGTCCAATTGGATGAAGAAGCTAAACCTAAAGAAAAAACAGATCTGATTAAACTGTTAAGAACGAAGTTTAAAGACTTCCCCTATGGCAGGATCGAAATCAAGGATTTTGAACAGGGAACGCCTATCGAAGCAAATATTGTAATCAGAGTATTTGGCGAGAACCAGGATACCTTACGGTCCCTTTCATTTAAAGTGGAAGAAATTCTGAAGAAGCATCCGGGCACATTCTTCGTCAACAACGAACTCAATACCTATAAATCTGATGTTAAAATAAAGATCGATAAGGAGAAGGCCCGTACTTTGGGTGTCCTGACCAGCGATGTGGACAAAGTAATCCGTATGGCTGTTGCAGGGCTAACCGTAGGGGATTATATTGATGACCGGGGCGATTCACGCAACGTAGTGATCACCACGCCAAGGGACAAGTTCTCCAATTTAAATGCACTCAAAAAACTTTATGTCAATAATGTGCAGGGCACCCCGGTGCTAGTAGACCAGATCGCTACGATCTCTTTTGAAACCTCGCCTACAGCGATCAATCACTTTAATAAATCCCGGTTTGCCAAGGTTACGTCGCTTACGAAAGAGCATGTACTGGCCAATGACATTTTAAAAGACGTTGTTCCGCAATTAAATAAATTAAAAATGCCGCAGGGCTATTATTACAAGCTTTCCGGCGAAGCGGAGTCAGAAGGCGATGCTCTGGGCGGTAATTTTCTCTCGGTGATTATATTGAGCACCTTCCTTTTTATCGGCGTATTGCTGCTGCAGTTTAAAACCTTTAAAGGGATCATTATTGTGCTATCGATCATACCCCTGGGAGTTCTTGGCGGCGTGGTATTCCTACTCTTCACCGGCAACCCCATGTCTTTGGTATCTATTATCGGTTTCATCGGGCTCTCGGGTATTCAGGTTAAAAATTCGCTGTTGCTGGTAGATTTCACCAACCAGCTACGTGCGGAAGGCCATAGTATAGATGAGGCAATCAGTATGGCAGGCGAAACCCGTTTTCTGCCGGTTGTGCTCACCTCTATAACTGCAATTTGCGGCTTGCTCCCTATCGCGTTGAACCCAAACCCGCTCATAGCGCCATTGGCGATTGTACTGATCGGCGGGCTGATCAGTTCTACTATACTTTCCCGGATCGTGACACCCGTAATGTATAAACTTATCCCGCCAAGCTTGGATAACGATGAACAAGAGGCATAGTTAACCTGATGCTGTTTAATAAGGCCGTTGTGGGATTGCCTGGTGTGATGGCTAGGCAATCCATTTTTAACGCCCTAAATCAAGGTCGTGCCGGCAAGAACGGAGTAATTTGGCACTTCGGTTCTCTTTCTTTCTTTTACCCCACCATATTAAAAAGCCCGTTATTGGTAAGGATGCACAGATAAAGCTCGCTATAAAAGCAAGGATTTGCGTAGGTAAGCCATAAATTCGACCGGTGTGGATGTCCTTATTGGAATTACGCCACTTCAGGCCGAGTGGCTTTTGGGAGTGTATCAATTCATCAAAAAGCTTGCCTGTACGGCTGTCATAATAGTAATAGCTCATATTACGCCACCCATCGGTCCGATTTTTCAGGTAAACGTATGTCATTATTACTTTTTCTTTCTTTTCGGGCAAATTGAACCCTATAACGCGGTAGTTCCCTTTGACCTGCTGTTGCATATCATAAAAGATCTGATCGAAGCGATCTGCCGTTGTATCCGGGGTAGTAATTAAAGGGGCCTTACGGGCAAGCTCTATCTTCCTGGCAGAACCAAATAAATTATAAAGCCCCTTTTCCCACCATTTAAATGACCAGGTTAAACCCGTAACGGCTATGAGGATAGCTATGGGTAATACATAAAAGCCAAAGCTATTATGCACGTCATAATTTACCCGTTTAAACTTGGCATTCCACTTTATACGGATGTTTTGTTTCAGTTGCCGGTAGTTTTTGGGCAGCCAAAGCATAAAACCGGTAACCAGCATCAGCAAAAATAAAAGCACACAGGCACCAACCACCACACTGCCGACAGGCTTTACCAGAAGTAACTGGCGGTGCAATTGCTCAACCACGTTAAAAAATTCATAACGGCTATCAATAACCCCTAAAACCTGCCCTGTATATTGGTTTATATAAATATCATCTTTATACTTAAACTGACTGAAGTAGCTTAGGGTAATATTTTCACGCTTGTTAACCTTAAAATTAGAAAATACGTAGCTATCCTGTTCTCCGCCAATTTTAATGGAGGTAATAGGTCTTGTTTTACCCTCAACCTTTTGGGCAATAGCCAGTAATTCAGAAACCGGTTTTGGAGGACCGGTTCTGTTTACTTCGACTAAATTTTTGTGGAAAAGGGCAAATAATTCCTCGTCAAACACCTGTATGCAACCCGTAACGGATACAATTACAACAATAATACCGGTAACCAGGCCTATCCACAGATGCAGCCATGCAGCTACAGCTTTAATTTTTTTCCAGACCATACCTGATTAAAATGAATAGGTCATAGTCAACAAATAATTTCTTGGCGTACCGGGGAACAGCCTGATATAATCATAACCACCAACCCAGTATTTTTTACCTGTAATGTTGTTAGCATTAAACTGCAATTGCATCTTACCAATGGTATAAAACAAGGCAGCATCAACTAAGGTGTAATTTGGTATGCTTTGCGCAAGGTTGATTGAAAGGGAGCGCTTGTCGACATAATTAGCGCCAAGGCCCAGCCCTAATCCGGACAAAGGCCCGTGTGCCACGTTATAGCGTGTCCAGATGTTTGCCATATGATGTGGAGCATTGGGTTTTTGCATACCCACTTCTGCAGGGATTGTGCTATCAGTAATTTTTGCGTCGTTATAAGCATATGATGCCAGTACACTCCAATTCAAAGAGATCCGGCCTGTCACATCAAATTCGATACCTCTTGAGCGCTCTTTACCTACCTGCCTTAGCAGGTCCGGCTGACCGGCAACATTGGCATTATAAAGCGTGTTGCTCTGCTCAATCTGGTAAGCTGATGTAGTTACAGATAACCTGTCATTAAACCAGCTGCTTTTCGCTCCTACCTCTATCATATTACTTTTAACCGGATCAAATGGTCCACCTGCATTTGGGTTTGATAAGGTGGCCGCCGTTTGCGGGTTGTAACCCATTACGTAAGTGCTATAAATATTAATGTTTTTGGCAGCGGTGTAAACCAGGCCAAAACGTGGCAACCATGCGCTGGAGTGTGTTTTGGCTTCGGTAGTTGTTTTGTAGTTGGCAAAATCAGTGTAGTACTCGTAACGTACACCAATCAGCGCCTGGAAATCACCCAGCTTAAGCTGATCCTGTACATACCCCGCATTTAAATAGTAATAAGCAGGGGCTAAGGTAGTAGGCGCAAAAAACGCTTTACTATCATCCTGCAAACGTTGCGAGTTAATAGAGTTGTTCAGGTCAAACGATGGCACATTTGGTATAGGGTTCCCCCTGGTATCGCGTAAGTATTTTAAACTATCTTTAGCCACATAATTGGCAATAGTACCCGTATTTGCAGCATTACGATATCCTGATGCGGTAAGCTGGGATGCGCCGACTGGTGTTTTCTCGCTGCCGTAATCATACCCTGCTACAACTTTGTGTTCAATAGCACCGGTTTTGCCTGTATAATTAAAATAGCCGCTGAAGTTGTCAATATAGCGTTTACGTTTACGGGCAAATATCTGCATAGCTACCAGGTTAGGGATATCTGCGGCCAGTTTGTCTTTGGCATATACGTTTGCGCCACGGTGTTCATACAAATCCTCCTGGTACCCGGTTTTGGAGTAGGCGGCGTTAAAGCTGAAATGATCGTTAAAGTTGTGGTTAATTGATAAGGTAACGATGTATGTTTGTTCATTCAGGAAATCATTCCCTGCTGATAAGGCTAACGTTTGCGGCGTAGAATAAAGGTCATTGCCGATAACGGATTGTCCTCTGTCTAAGCGGCTTTTCGAATTATTATAAACCATATCAAAATTGATATGTGTTTTGGGTGAGGCAATAAAGGTTAGCGATGGTGCCACGATCACGTTCTTATCAAATTGCAGGTCGCGGAAGGAATTGGCATCTTCATAACCTAAATTTAAGCGATAAAGTAGCGTACTGTCTTTATTGGCCGGCCCCGTAAAATCTGCAAGGCCCCTGAATGTGTTAAAACTCCCTAATGAAATACTGATAGATTTGCGGTTTTCGTTTAATGGTTTCTTGGTTACCCTGTTTACCACGCCGCCCGGGCTGGCATTACCATATAATGCAGATGACGGGCCTTTTAACACCTCCACACGCTCCAGGTAATTGGTTAGCGGCTGCTTCCAGAAACCTGTACTTGACCGAAGACCATTCACCAATTGGGTATTGCTTTGCCCGTTTACCCTAAAACCACGAATAGTTAAATCGTCATAAAAAGAAAATTGTGATACACCGCTAAAGTTTTTTACCACATCTCCAACACGTACTGCACCTTGGTCAGACATGAGCTCTTTACTGGCGTAGGATACGGATTGCGGCAGGTCTTTGATATCCGTTTCAGTTTTATTACCTATGAAAGTAGATTTTGTTTTATAAGTTTTTTCCTTGCGGCCCGTAATTTCTACAGCCTGTAAAGAAGTGCCGCCAATAGTTAGTACGAGATTGACATTTACGGTACGACCGGCTAAAACATCGATTTTTTTACTTTTTTTTTGATAGCCTAAGTAACTTGAATGGATGGTGTATTGGCCTGGTTGAACTTGCGATAACGTAAAATTGCCATTGGCGTCTGCAGCGGCACTGATGGAAGAAGGTTCGAGCCATACTGTTGCGTGGGCAAGCGGCTCATTACTGTCTCCTTTTATAGTACCGTTTATAGTGCTTGTTGGCGACTGCGCCATTAAAAAACTGGAAATAAACAATGATGTTAAAAGTAAGGGAATCTTCATATTCTAAATTTTTGGCTAATTTAGAATAAATCTAAATAAAAATAAGGCTTTTTTTACTTTTAGCTAAACGCCTGTAAATCTATTCACTCCTGCGTTTTTTAAGCAGGTGTAACGAGGTACGAGTTATTCTGTGGAACGAAGAAGGTAGCATAATGAGCGTAGCTAGCCCGAAGGCAAGTCGTTTTGGCATCACCAAACATAACTTGCTTCAAATAGCTAATGACGCTACCCTTGCTATAATAAACTGTGCGAATGTGCGGTTGATCTCGCCATTAAGTTACTTCTCGGGGCCCTTTAGTCATACTGGGCAGTTTTATGCTGAGCGCAATTAATTTATGGATTACCGGAATAAAGACGATTATCTAAAGACGGAATAAGTATTGACGTTCAATAAGTTACCTAATGTAATTCCCGAAACTCAATTAAATAACTTGCCATTAAGCATTAAGAATACTTTTATAAAAGGCCTTTTTGTAACATTTGGGCCAGCCAGGCAACTTTGCTGTCGCTTTGGGGAAATTTCCCAAAAACGATTACCTCCTGCTCAAAACTTTTAAAAGCAGCATTCAATGTTTCAGACAAAAAATCGATGTCTTCTTCTGAAAGTTCGCCGATATCTTTATTTTCAATACCCCATTGAATGATCTGTTTGAACACGGCGATTTCTTCTTCGACAAATTTTCTGAATTTGAGTATAAAGCCTGATGGATCTAAACGCAGATCGTCGATGGCCAGTTTATACTTCGACACAATTTGACGGAGATGCTTTAATTTGGTGACATTGAACGATTCGATATTGGCTGAAAATGAGCGCCGCTTACTTATAGTGGCTTTACTTTCTGCCAAACAATTCAAAAAAAGCCGCTCGCATACCGCATCCAAAACCTCTTCCTTATTTTTAAAGTAATGGTATAAAGTACTTCGCCCTTTCTTACACTCATTAGAGATATCCTGCATAGAAACCCTGAGGAAACCGTAACGCTCAAAAACTGCGTCAGAAGCTAAAACTATTTCTTCCCGCACCTGATCATTTTCAAACCTTTTCATTATCGACAAAAATACGCTAATTGTTCAAAAAAAGCGCAACTTTTCGCGTTTAAGTTTAAAAACACAGCTTAGGTGCGTTTATGACAATTAAATTAAAAAATATTAAAATACAAAAATTGTATATTTGTCGAACATTTAAAACAATAGGAAATATATCATCCCTTTCGAAAACGTAATGGCGATCGAACGGGAATTATTGCCCGGCGTTTCTATGTATAGTAATCGACAAAAAAACAATAAACGTTCAATTAACTCAATGAAAACAACGATAACACTGGCCGGAGCAGTATTCACTGCCCTATGGATTACCGGCTGCTCAAGCAACACCAAACTGAAGCCCGGACCTGATACCCTGGCGGTAAAAGTATTTAATTTGTCAGCTGACGCTTCGGCAATCAATGATCATATTGTTTACAACGGAACACTGGAAGCAGAAAAAACGATTGACCTGAGTTTTCAGGTTTCCGGTACCATTCTGTCGTTCCCGTTTAAAACGGGTGATTTTGTGGAAAAAGGCCAATTGGTCGGTTCTGTGGATGAAACCACCTACCGCAGCCAATATAACGCACAGTTAGCACAGGCTAAACTGGCCAATGAAAATTACATCCGTATCAGCGAGGTTTTTAAGAAAGGCAGTATTGCTGAGATCAAAATGCTGGAAGCCAAATCTAATTATGACCAGGCCACCTCGGCTGCACAGGCAACTTACCAGAATATAGCGCATACGCATCTTTATGCCCCGGTTAGCGGATACGTTGGCAATAAGATGGCGGAAGCCGGTGCAGTAGCCAATCCCGGCCAGCCGGTATTACAATTACTGGATACCCGTTCTGTAAAGGTGCTGGTTGCAGTGCCCGAAAGTGAAATCAATCATTATAAAGCCGGAACTACGGCTACAGTAAAAATCGATGCCTTGGGAAATCAGCCTTTGCAGGGCAAGGTTACCGAAGTTGGCGTGATTGCGTTGAACGGCAGCGCCAATTATAATATTAAACTCGCCCTCCCAAATGCCAACTTACTGTTAAGGCCAGGTATGCTTTGTAAAGTGTCTTTTGACGCGGTTGATGATAAAAGTACTAGGTCTGCTGATGTTAAAGAAATCATCGTACCCGTACAGGCTGTACAGGTAGATGATAAAGGGACTAACTTTTTATTCATCATGAATGCCCAGAATAAAGCAGTGCGTAAAGATGTAATTACCGGGCAGCTTTACAGCAACAGCATCACAATCAAATACGGCCTGTCGGGTAATGAGCTTGTAATCACCTCCGGTTACCAGAAGCTTGCCGATCAAACCCCTGTCATCGTCAGCAAATAAGCGCCCATCATGAAAAAGAACTCAAATTTAATTGAATGGGCGATGGAGTACCATGTATTCCCGCTTGCGCTTTCGGCCATATTGGTGCTGCTTGGATTATCCGGGCTTTTCAATATGCCCCGGAACGAATTTCCGGATTTCACCATCAGGCAGGGCGTCATCGTAGGCCAATATCCCGGTGCTTCCTCCAAACAGGTAGAAGAGCAACTGACTAAAAAAGTAGAAGAATACCTGTTCAGCAACAACGAGGTTAACAAGAAAAAAACCTATTCCTTTTCGCGGGACGGCGTGATGTACATCTTCGTGGAAGTAGCAGATAACCAAAATGCCATCCAAACCAAAGCGTTTTGGAACAAAATCAAAAACGGCATGCTGATCCTGCAAAGCCAGCTTCCTAAAGAAGTTAAAGGCTTCTATATCGATAGTGATTTCGGCAACACCTCTGCCATGCTTTTGTCGGTAGAATCCAAGACACGGCCCTATAAAGAATTACTCCGTAATGTAGAAGACATCGAGGCCGAACTGAGGCAGGTACAGGATGTGGCCAAGATATCCCATACCGGCAACCTGAATGAGCAGATCACCATTTATGTAGATAATAATAAACTGCTGCAAAAAGGTGTATCAGTCAATAATGTGATGCAGGTACTGCAAAATGAAGGCGCTATTAACGCCACCGGTAAAGTAGAAGGCAAGGTGGTAGATGAGCCCATTCATTTGAGCACTTACTATAAAACCGAGGCCGAGCTTGCCGAACAGATCATCAGGCAGGATGCTAACGGCAATTCGGTGCGCCTTCGTGATGTAGCTACCCTGAAACGTGAGTATGACGATCCGGACAGCTATGTAACATCAAACGGTACCAAATCTATCGTGATATCGTTGGAAATGATCACCGGCAAAAATATTGTACAGTTTGGTAAAGAATTGGAAGAGCATATTGAAAAAGTAAAGCAGCATCTGCCGCCTGACATTCAACTGGTAAAACTGGCCGATCAGCCGGAAGTAGTGGATGACTCGATCAGCCATTTTATGAAAGAGTTTGCTTTCGCGCTTATCGGCGTGGTATGCGTTGCATTGCTGTTGCTGCCCTTTAGGGTCGCCGCAGTTGCAGCAGCAACTATACCGATTACCATAGCCGCAACGCTGGGTATTATGTATATGGCCGGCATAGAGTTGGACACCGTTACGCTTGCTGCCCTGATTGTGGTGCTGGGTATCGTGGTGGATGACCCTATTGTTGTAATTGATAACCACGTAGAAAAGCTGGACCACGGCATGTCTGTTTGGGATGCGGCCATTAGCAGCGCCAAGGAATTGTTTCCATCTGTGTTTACTGCTACGCTGGCCATATCAGCAACCTTTGTACCGCTGGCATTTTTTATGACCGGTACGGCAAAAGATTTTATCCGGTTGTTCCCGGTAACGATCATGATCGCCCTAACCCTGTCCCTGATTATCTCTATGATGATCGTGCCTTTTTTCAACACGCTGTTCATCAAAAAAGGCTTGCTGCATAATAAAGCAGATGAAAAAAGATCTTTCCTGGACCAGTTGCAGGATTTCTTTAATAACCATATCGGCAATTCCATGAAACACTACAAGCTAACCGTGTTTTTTGCGGTGCTGTCGGTAGTGATCGGCATAGGCATTATGGGGGTATTGCCGCAGCAGTTGTTTCCCAAAGTAGAGCGAAACCAATTTGCAATGGAAATCTACCTGCCATCGGGCTACAGGCTTTCGCAAACGGACAGCGTGGTGAAGGGAATGGAAAAGATATTAAAGCAGGATAAACGTATTGTTAATTATACCAGCTTTATCGGCAGTAGTTCACCGCGTTTCCACTCGGTATATGCGCCAAATCTTCCGTCAAAAAATTATGCGCAGATCCTGGTCAAAACAGTATCGGAAGACGCTACCGCAGAGGTGATTGTTGACTATCAGCATAAATACAGCAATATTTTTCCGGCTGCTTATGTTCGGATGAAACAACTGAACATGATCAACGCGCTTGCACCTATCGAGGTAAGGATCAGCGGCAATGATATTGCTGCCTTAAAACAGGTAGCCAACAAGGTTTTAGCCATCGGCAAAACGCATAAACAGGTTACCTGGGCCCGGACAGATTATAACGAGATACAGCCAACCCTTAAAATAGACGTAAAAACAGCGGAAGCTGCACGGCTTGGATTAAGCAAGAGCGATATCGCCAACGCGGTAGCCATGCATTCGGAAGGTATAACAGCTACACAGGTTTGGGAAAACAACTACGCTGTAGATGTAAAGATCAAATCGCTTAAAGCTTCCAGGGCTGACCTTTCGGCCCTGCGCGACCTGAACATTGTGTCCCCGCAAACAAAATCCCAGATCCCGCTAAGACAGGTGGCGGACGTAAACCCGGAGTGGAATGACGGCCAGATTGCCCGCCGAAATAGCGTGCGCACGCTCACAGTGCGCATGGATGTTACCCAGGAAGCGGTAGCCAATGCCGTATTGCTGAACCTGCAACCGGTCATCGAAAAGATAAAACTTCCCGCAGGCGTAGAGTTGCGTTATGGCGGTGAACTGGAATTACAGGGAGAGAACCAGGGGCCCATGGGTACTGCGCTCGGCGTAAGTATCATCTTCATATTCCTGATCTTATTGTGGCACTTTAAACATCTTAAACATGCCCTCTTAAGTATTACAACCATGCCATTAAGCTTATTGGGCGCGTCGTCAGGCTTGCTAATAATGGGCTACCCGTTTGGCTTCACCTCATTCCTTGGTTTACTGGCCCTTTGCGGAATTGTAGTGCGTAACGGAATCATCTTGATAGATTTTGCGGAAGAGCTACGCCTGCATGAAGGCAAATCTGTTTTTGAAGCAGCAAAACTTTCTGCCGAACGCAGGATGCGACCGATCTTTTTAACCTCTTCGGCTGCAGCCGTGGGTGTAATACCGATGGTGATCAGCAGGTCATCTTTATGGGGGCCGCTGGGAACCGTCATCTGTTTTGGGTTACTGTTATCCATGCTGCTTACCCTATTTGTGCTGCCAACGCTATACTGGCTGTTCTTCCGCAAAGAAGACAACATCAACCCGGCGAACGAAACACCGGAAACCGCAACCGCATAAGTATTACAAATCATGAAATCATTCATCATATCCATCATTATATTAACCGGCCTGCAGGCAAATGCCCAGCAGCATACCATATCCCTGCAGGAAAGTAAGCAGGCGGCGATCGCCTATAGTTATGCGCTTCAAAACGGCCAGTTACGGGTTAATTCGGCAAAAGCAGATGTCGCCGCTGCTAAATCTGATTATCTGCCATCGGTTAGCGGCACAGGCATAGGCCTGTTTGGTTTTAAGGACTTTGTCCCGGCCATACCAGATGTACTAACCAAGGGCATTAACAACCTCTATATATTAGGCGTTACCGGCACGCAAACAATCTATGCCGGTGGCAAAGTAAAAGCAGGCAATGAGTTAGCAGCACTGCAATTGCAGGTGAGCGAGATACGCAGAAAGCAATCGGCAGATTCAGTACTATTGCTGACGGAGCAAAAATACTGGAACCTGGTGAACATACAGGAGCAGCAAAAAACACTTGCTGTTAACGAAACGCTGCTGAACAGTGTGCTGAAGATGCAAAAGGACCTGCTCGCCTCTGGTTTAATTGCGCGCAATGATCTGCTGAAAGTAAAGGTCCAGTTAAGTCAGTTGCTCGTTAGCAAAAGCAAATTACAAAATGGCCGCCGGGTAGCCCTGCTTGATTTCTCCGTATACACAGGTATCCCTTTCGATTCGCTTATGGTGATGGAGGATACCCTGAATAAAAACAGCACCCCTATATTACCTGCCTTACAGCCAGACACCGCTTTGGGTAGAAATACCAATTACCAGTTGTTAACCAAACGTGTGTTAGGCGAAAAGCTGCAAACCCGTTTAGCTAACGGTGATAACCTGCCCAGCCTGGCAGTTGGCCTGAGTGCGTCACAGGTAGGGTCTATCCGAAGCGGCATAGGAAGCAATTTCTCCCCAGCCAGCTTTGTCACCCTGAGCATTCCGATATCCAACGGATTGTGGGGCCGCGGTAAGCAAAAGGTAAGCCAGCGCAGGATTAATGAAGAAATTGCCCGCAATGATTACCGGGACGGGCAAAACCAACTGCGGGTAGGAATAATGCGGTACTGGTATGACATGCAAGACCAGTTGACGCAGATCCGTTATGCCAAAGACAACCTGGAGCAGGCTACTGAAAATCTGAAAGTTAACGAAGATAATTACAGAGCAGGCTTAGCGACAATCTCTGAAGTGTTGGATGCCCAAACTGCTTATCAGCAGGCCTCCAGTACGGTTGCTACGGCATTTGCAGATTTTTATGTACGGGTGGCTATTTACAATTATGTTACCGCTAAAACAGATAACCAGCCTTGATGCTGGCTTTCAAAAAAGCTGGATTCGCTACTAAAACAACGGTATGGAAGACAAAAGAAAACGTTTGATCGATCATGCGATTGACCTTTTTATCAGGTATGGCGTTATCAGTGTAACGATGGATGAGGTTGCGGAAGCTACGGGCATGTCGAAGAAAACTGTCTACCAACACTTCGCTAATAAAGCGATCCTTGTCGAAATTGTAGTTGAATCACTGATAGAGCAATCTAAAAGTATTATCAGTTCAAACATTGATGCTTCAGATGATCCTGTTCAGGAGTTAATCCTGCAACAGAGTCTTTTCAGGCATCTGATTGCTTTACGGTATGTTTTTAACGAAGTGATGTTGAAAAGATACCCAAGGGCGCTTAGAGCGCTTTATGAATTTAAACGCAATTACTTAAAGAACATCATCGAATCAAATTTATCAGATGGCGTAGCCAGGGGGCTATACCGGTCGGGCCTGGATGTCCAGGGCACAGCGGCCATTTATGTATCGGTAACAGACTTTTACCTGTTTAATAACCTAAAGAACCAGGATGAAATATTTGAAGCGCTCCAATTATTTATCAATGGTATCATTACTAACGAAGGGAGGCACGCTTTCGAGAACTGTAAATAAGAAGGAGATTGCACCCTTTACAAACGTTTGCTACATGCGTCAATTTAAATAGCTGTAGTTCGGTCAATATTCTGGGGCACAATGATTGTCATCTTCAGACCATAAAGGATAGAAAGATGGTTTATAATTCTTAAAATAAACTTTTTAGTATATTTTTGTGTTGTTAATTTAATGGCCATGCTTACAAAAGCGGAGAAAACAAAGCAATTTATATTAGAGACAGCAGCTCCGATTTTTAATCAGAAAGGGATATCCGGTGCGAATATAGACGACGTGCTTGCTGCCGCCCAACTAACTAAAGGTTGTCTTTACGGCCATTTTGAAGGCAAGGAAGACCTGGCTTTGCAGGTTGTTGAATACATGCTGAATACCAATGCTGACAAAATGCTGTCAACCATTAGCCAGGGTAAAACAGCAAAGGCAAAGGTATTTGCCTTTCTTGATTTTTATAAAGACCCAATAAATACCTATTTAAAAGGCGGATGCCCGGTATTTAATATTGCGGTGGAATCGGATGATAATTTCCCAGCCATTAAAGAAAAGATAGGAGGTACTATCCGGCGCGGGCAGGAAATATTTGTTAGTATTTTAAATCAAGGCATGGTCGATGGTGAATTTTCGGACAAACTTGATGCGGCTGGTTATGCATTCAAAGCGGTGGCAGCCGTTGAAGGGGCTGTTGTTATGTGCAGGGCGATGAATACAGCAAAACCAATGGCTGGTTTACTAAGGAGCCTGAAAGCGGAATTAGAAAGTTATGCACTTTGATTTTTTTTGATATTAAATATACTAAAAAGTCTATTTAGAATTAACGTAGCATTAAGATTGCTTTCCAAACTAAATTTTACAACCAGCTCGGTATGATTCTCATTTAAAGGATTCCAAACGAACTAAAATATACTAAAAAGTACAAAATAACAACCAACATCAATGCACTAAGGCTGCAAAGCCTGCTTACTATTTCTGACACTACTTAAAAATTAAAAAAAATGAATGACCAAATAATTTTCGAGCCGTTTAATTTAAATGGCCTTTTATTGAGCAACCGCATGGTAATGGCTCCCATGACACGAAGCCGATCAGCTAACCCTGGTAACGTGGCTACTGAACTAACTGCCCTTTATTATCAGCAGCGTGCTTCGGCAGGTCTGATCATTACAGAAGGAACTTACATCAGTCGTGAGGCAGTAGGTTACCTGAACGTACCCGGCATCTATACAAAAGAACAGGTTGAAGGCTGGAAACTGGTTACCGACGCGGTGCATCAGCACGGCGGAAAAATTTTCGCTCAATTATGGCACGTGGGGCGCTTGTCGCACCCCGATTTGCTTGATGGCGAACTTCCACTGGCGCCTTCGGCATTAAATCCCCTGGCCCAGGCATACACACCCGAAGGTTTTAAAGACACGGTAGATGCCCGGGCGATGACGCTGGAGCAGGTAAAAAAGACTATTAATGATTTTAAACAGGCTGCCATAAACGCGATAAACGCAGGGTTTGACGGTGTTGAACTGCACGCAGCCAACGGCTACTTGTTACACCAGTTCTTCAATCTTTATTCCAATAGGCGCCAGGATCAATATGGCGGCTCCATCACGAACCGTGCACGCATCTTATTTGATGTACTGGACGAACTGCACACGGTGATCGATATCAGGAAAGTAGGCGTAAGATTAAACCCTTCTCTTCATGGTATCCAGGGTATGATGCTGGATGAGGAAACGATAGCCGTGCACGATTACATCGTGGCCAAATTAAATGAATACGACCTGGCTTACCTGCACCTAACGGAGCCTTTTACAGATGTATCAGGCAACATATGGGCTGTTAAGGAGGTTGCGAAACGTTACCGCCCGCTTTATGACGGTATCATCATTATTAACCGCGGGTTTAACAAGATAACGGCCAGCCAGGTGTTGAATGATGGTGATGCCGATCTGGTAGCATTCGGGGTTCCATTTATTGCTAACCCGGATCTGGTTGAGCGCTTTAAAACGGACGCACCACTCAATCAACCCGACCCATCAACTTTCTATACACCCGGGGAAAAAGGTTATACGGATTATACAATGCTGGCACAACAATCATAGGCAACTAAACAATATTAAAACAAAGAAAATGAAACAAACAGTATTAGTCACGGGCGCCTCATCAGGCATTGGGCTGCTTGTCGCCTGCAAACTTCACGAAAATGGCTACCAGGTAATCGGTACAAGCCGAAATCCGGAAAAACACCAGGCAAAACTACCATTTAAGCTGCTGCCCTTAGATCTGAATGATGACCACTCCATAGCATCGTTTGGTACGTTGCTATGGAGTGAGGTCAAAATTTTAGATGTACTCATCAACAACGCAGGTTCCTTAGTGAACGGACTTGCCGAGGAAACCCCTATTGAGTTGGGCAGGCAGCTGTTTGAAACCAACTTTTGGGGAACCATCAAATTAACTAACGAGTTGCTGCCCTACTTCAGGAAGCAAAAACATGGAAAAATAATTACGCTTGGGTCTCTGCTGGGTTTAGTGGGTCTTCCGTATGTATCTTACTATGCGGCTTCCAAACATGCCCTCGAAGGTTATTTCAAGTCGCTCCGCTTTGAATTGAACCAGTTTAACATCAAGGTAGTTATAGTTGAACCGATGAGCTTTAAAACCAGTATCGGCGAAAGTGGAACTGTAGCAACAGGAACTATCGCAGACTATGACTTGTTCCGGCAAAAGGTAAAGGCTTATACCAAGGAGACATTTGATAAAGCACCCGAACCCACACCGGTTATCGCTACTTTACTGGAAACAGTGAAGGAAAAAAATCCAAGGTTTAGTTACCCTGTCGGCAAAGGATCATCAATCGTACTCCTGCTTCAACACTTCGCCTATAAGCTTTTCGAGAAGTCCATTCTGAAATCGGTTAACGCTTCAAAGTAGAATAAAAAATAAAATCATGGAATTAAAAGGGAAAACGGTATTGATCACGGGTGGTGCATCAGGTATCGGGCTGGAAGCAGCCAAACAATTTTTAACCAATGGCGCCAGCGTGATCATCACCGGCAGAAACCAGGGGAAATTAGATGATGCAAAGAAGTTGTATCCGGCAATTACGGCAATTAAAAGTGATGTATCAGACGCGGGTGATGCGCAAAAGCTTTTCAAGCATATACAGGAATTGGGTGGTATAGACATTTTATACAATAACGCGGGGGTGTTAACTGACCCGATTAACCTGGGAATAGCAAACGACCGGCACTTTGAAGACGCGGCGTATGAAATAAACGTCAATTACCTGGCAGTGATCCGACTTAATAATTTGTTTATCGATATGCTGAAATCAAGGAAAGAAAGCGCGATCATCAACACTACGTCAATACTCAGTTATGTTCCATCATTACTGGAAGCCACTTACTCAGCTTCTAAGGTAGCATTGCGGTTTTATACGGAAACATTGAGAAAGCACCTGCAAATTTTAAACAGTAACCTGAAGGTATTTGAGCTTTTGCCTCCTGTTGTAGCTACAGAAATGACGGCTGACAGGGACGGTAAAAAAATGACTACAGAAGGTCTGGTAAAAGCGCTTATCGCAGGTCTCAGGAAGGATCAGTTTACCATCCGTGTAGGAGATACAAAAGCATTGTATATCGTCAACCGGCTTTTTCCGGGAATTGCCTTTGGTTTGGTTAATCCCAAGAAACATTATAGGGTATTACAATCGTAGAAATCATTCTCATCAAACATATAAAATATGAAAGCTTTCATTATAAACAAGTATAAAAGCAAGGATGGTGGACGCATCGGGCAAATGCCTGTGCCGGAACCACAGCCGGATGAAGTATTGGTGGAAGTACACGCCGCCGCTATCAACCTGCTTGATTCCAAGATCAGAAACGGGGAGTTCAAACTTTTGTTGCCCTACAAAACTCCGTTTGTTTTGGGCCACGATGTGGCAGGTGTTATTACCGAAGTTGGGGCAAGTGTGAAAAAATTTAAGGTTGGAGACGAGGTTTACGCCCGGCCGGCAGATCATCATATTGGCACCTTTGCAGAATATATAGCTATTAGGGAGGCTGATATAGCACTTAAGCCAGCAAAGCTGAGTATGGAAGAAGCCGCGTCTATACCCCTGGTGGGCCTTACGGCCTGGCAAGCTTTAATTGAAAAAGGGAGTCTGAAAAAGGGGCAAAAAGTTTTCATTCAGGCAGGTTCGGGTGGTGTAGGCACGTTTGCCATCCAGTTGGCGAAGCACTTAGGGGCTAAAGTGGCAACAACGACAAGCGCAGCTAATATTGATTTAGTGAAAAGCCTTGGCGGAGATGTTATTATTGATTACAAGAAAGATGACTTTGAGAAAATCCTGCGTGGTTACGACCTGGTTTTGAATAGTCAGGACGGAAAGACACTTGAAAAGTCGCTACGCGTATTAAAACCCGGTGGAAAACTCATCTCAATCTCTGGCCCGCCTGATCCTGACTTTGCAGAAGAAATCGGAGCAGCCTGGTACGTAAAATTAATCATGCGTCTTTTGAGCGCCGGAGTAAGAAAGAAGGCAAAACGGCTTAACGTTGACTTTTCATTTCTTTTTATGAAGGCTAGCGGTCCCCAGTTAAAGGAAATTTCGGCTCTTATAAATGCAGGCACTATTATACCGGTTATAGATAGAACTTTTCCGTTCGAATCGATCAAAGAAGCGATTTCCTATGTTGAAAGCGGACGGGCTAAAGGGAAAGTCGTTATTAAAATTAAATAAAGTTGTTGCTTGTTCAACACAATGTTTTAAATCCGCATAGTAATGAAAAAAATAGGAATAATATTATTGCTATCCCTTTTTATAGCAGCAAAAACTTTGGCACAAACACCGGAAGCCGATAAGATTTTAGGCGTATGGCTGAGCGAAGATAAAACAGGCAAAATTGATATTTATAAAGCTAACGGCAAATATTTCGGCAAACTGATCTGGGGCAAAACAATGTACGAACCGGATGGTACTACTTCCCGGAAAGATGTGAAAAACAAGGACGAAAAGTTAACCTCACGCAGCCTTAAAGACCTGGTCATGCTTTACGATTTTACCTATCACGATAGTGCATGGGACGGTGGGCAAATCTATGACCCCTATAGTGGCAAAACCTATAGCTGCACTTTAAAACTAAAGGACAAAAAGCTTTATATCAGGGGATATATCGGAGTATCGCTATTCGGGAGGACAAGTGTTTGGGAAAGGTTAAGGTAAGATTGGCGGTAAGTCGAAGCCTATTAACCTAATCTAAAAAACAGCTCAATTATCGCTTGCGCTTATAAGGAAAATGTAACTAACTTTAATTAACTAATAAATTTGTCTTAAGTATGAGACGTATTTGTAGTTAATCACGAATATAAATCTGCTATCTAAATTCACGCATTTTTTAAATATAAAAATCTGAGTAAATATATTATTTGCAACGTTTTTATTTCAATAATTAATTTAACGTTACGCTAATATTGCATGCTTAGTTTTGCCCGAAACGAAATTTGGTATGCATCTATCCCTTACTGATGAAGAACTGATGGATCTGTTGCGCCAAAACGATCCGCAGGCGCTTGAGGCTCTTTTTAACCGCTACTACAGATCACTTTGCCAGTTTTGTGCTGTCTATATTAAGGATAGCGCAATTGCCGAGGAGATCATCGCCAACCTGTTTATGAAGGTTTGGGATAACCGCTGCGAAACGCGGGTGATTAATGTGAAGAACTATTTGTTTACGGCTGCTAAAAACTTATCGCTCAATCACATTCAAAAAAAGAAGGAGCCGGTATACGCTATTGAGGATACGCCGGTTCAACAGCAATTGCTGCAGGATAACAATACACCTTTCAAGATCCTTTCCTCCCGCGAATCATACAATAAAATGCTCTCCCTTATCAATACACTGCCTCCCGCACAACGCCAGGTGCTACTCATGAGCAGGGTAGACGGGATGTGCAAGCAGGAAGTTGCCGGCATTTTGGGCATCACCGTACGTACGGTAGAAACCACACTTTATCAATCCATCAAAAAACTCCGCGAATTGCTTAAGGGCTCTACCAATTTTACCACGGGCGCTTAATCATTTCTTAATGTAATGTTAACCAACTACGCTACGTAAGCGGGCCGCCATAATCTGTCTTTGTTATCAGAAGCAGATCATGGAAGAACGTTACCACCGGTTAATTATAGCATATTTCGAGAAAACCATCAGCGATGAAGGCCTAACTGCTTTGCAGGATTGGATAGAAGAACATCCCGATAACCTCACGCAGTTTAGCGATACAATCCACATACTGGAGGCTGCAAAGGCGAGCCTTAAACGGCCCGATAGCGCAGGGGAAACCTGGGCTAAAATAAATACGCATATCACGCAATCGCAAACACCAGCAGTAGTTCGCCCGATAAAAAGAAAGTGGCTGGCTTATGCTGCCAGCGTTTTAGTAGTATGCGCGGCGGGTTGGTTTGGTTACAAAAACATTTTTCATAAAACTACTGCCGATGCCTTTGCTGTGGTGAGCAACCCTAATGGCAAACGCAGCAAACTTACTTTGCCCGATGGCTCGATCGCATACTTAGCCGGTGGCAGCACACTTAAATATGCAAAAAACTTTGGCAGCGATAAACGCGAACTAAACCTGAATGGCGAGGCGTTTTTTGATGTGGTGCACAGGGCAGATAAACCCTTCGTAGTAAAAAGCGGGGAGATCAGCACGGTTGTGCTGGGCACATCCTTCAACGTAAAGGCCTATGGTGCCGACGATAGGGTTATTGTAACCGTAAACACCGGCAAAGTGGGGGTAATGGCTAATGTGAGCGGCAAAAACCAGTTGGTGAAATATTTAACACCGGATGAGCAGATCAACATCAACACCCAAACGGGGCTGTTTGCTTTCAACAAAACAAAGGCGGCCGATATAAGCGCCTGGATCAGTAACAACCTTATTTTTTATAACACTTCATTAAAGGACATTGCTTCCGTGATGGAGCGCCAGTACGGCGTGAAGATTGATTTTACAGAACCGGAACTAAGCAGCGTACGCCTTACCACCAGGCTAATGAACCTGCCGCTCGAGCAGGCGATGGATAATCTTACAGCCTTATCGGGCCTGGCTTATACGCAAAACGGGAAACACCTATTTATATCAAACACCAACGAAAAGGGAGGAAGGATAATGAAATAAACTTACGCCGCTGATGAAAAACAGGCCCGAATTGCTGGACACAACCCGGGCCACTGTTATGAATTTAAACTCACGATTAACAAGTATAAATTAAGTAAATATATGAAAAAGTTATGGCTAATAACCATACTGTCGCTATTGCTGATGCCTTTTTTAGGCACAACAATAGCCTGCGCGCAAACGGCAATAAACAAAAAAGTAATTTTTGGTGCCGATGGCATTGCGCTTAAAGATGCCTTTCATCAGCTTGAGAAATTGAGCGGGCTGTCTATCAGTTATAATAACAGCACATTAGATGATAAGCGTACCGTTAGGCTAAGCAAAGCCGAGCGTACGGTACAGGAAACTTTGGAACTGCTATTAAGAGGTACAAATTTCACGTTCCGCCAATCGGGCGATAACAGTATCCTGATTGTTTCCCGCAGCCTGGGAAAAGGCAGAATAGAAGGTAAGGTAGTAGACGAAAAAGGCGAACCCTTGCCGGGTGCATCCATCAGGGTGCCGGCAGCAGGCGTATCTGCGGTAGCACTGGTAGATGGCAGCTTTTCACTGAGCGTAGATGCCGGTACTTATACCGTTGAGGTAACGTTTGTATCATTCGAAAAGGCAGTGAAACAAAACATCACTGTGCCTGCAAACGGAAAGGTTGTAGTAAACATAGCCCTTAAACCATCATCGTCAGCGCTTACCGAGGTAGTGGTAACAGCACTCGGGATCAAACGCGAGGAGAAAGCTTTGGGTTATGCCACAACGTCGGTAAAAGGCGAGCAGCTTACCAACGCCATCTCCGGGAATTGGACAGATGCGCTTTCGGGCAAGGTGGCGGGTTTAAATCTTATCCGCTCTAACAGCGGCCCTGCAGGTTCCAACAAGATCATCCTGCGTGGCGAGAATAACCTCACCGGTGATAACGAAGCCCTGATCGTGGTAGATGGAGTGGTAATAAACCAGGGTAGCGGCAGACGTACCGCCAATGCAGGCGAAACCGCCTACGGCGTAAGCAGCGATATTATGCCTGCCGATTACGGCAGCAACTTAAACGACCTTAACCCAAATGATATTGAGAACGTTACTGTACTAAAAGGCCCCGGCGCTGCTGCGCTTTACGGGCAACGTGGTGCCAACGGAGCTATCATCATCACCACCAAATCGGGTGCAAAGCATAGCGGTTTGGGTATCACGTTTAACTCTAATACCTCTATGGAGGACGTTAACCGCTGGCCCGATCTGCAATACGAATACGGGCAGGGAACTGCGGGAAGTAACTACTATTCGTTTGGTACAGGGCCCGATGGTGCAAGCACCAGCGCAACAAGTTCGGCCTACGGCCCAAAATTTGATGGGCAGAACTTTTACCAGTTAGACCCCACAACACAGGCGCAAGGCAAAACGCGTACACCCTGGGTACCCTACAAAAACCAGATCCGCGAGTTTTTCCAAACCGGGGTAACCAAAACTAATTCCGTAAGCATTGATGGCGGCACCGATAAAACTTCCGCACGTTTTTCGGCAACAAACGTTACCAATAAATGGATCACACCAAATACGGGTTACGGACGCAACAGTTTATCGTTGTCTGTCAATTCAAAAATTAATGATAAGCTTACGATCAGCTCTAACGTTAACTATAATAACAAACACAGCGATAATTTACCCGGCGCGGGGTATGGTAACCAGTCGCTGATGTACTGGTTCATATTTTGGCAACCCAATGCCGATCTGAATGCACTGAAAAATTACTGGCGTATTGGGCAAACTGATAAGCAGATCTTTTATCCTTTCAGTTCTTTCCCGGAGAACCCTTACGCGGTATCGTACGAATTCATTAACAAATCCAGCCGTAACTCGGTTACGGGTAACGTGCAGGCAGCTTACAGCATCACCAAGGCACTTAGCCTGCAATTGCGCGCCACAATGGATATGGGTTACGAGCAACGCTCGCAGCAGCGCCCATACGATGCCGGCACCAAATTCCCAAAAGGGAGTTACCGTACCCAAAACATTTACTCGCAGGAGGCCGGTGGTGACTTCCTGCTGAAATACAACAAAAAGGTAAACAAAGACTTTAACGTTACTGCCACCGCCGGTGGTAGTATGCTGCGCAACACCTACAACCGCGATGAGGTACGTGCCGACTCGTTGGTGTATCCGGGCGCGTATTCGCTGGCCAATAATGCTGGTCCGCTGGTTACATCACCGTTCCGTTCTACCTATGCCATTAACAGTTTTTACGGCCTGCTATCAACCAGCTTTAAAGATTATTTATACCTCGATATGACTGCCCGGCAAGACTGGGTGAGCACGCTGGCCACCGCCAACCGTACCGACCAGGTAGGCTTCTTCTACCCATCGGCAAGCTTAAGCTTTCTGGCATCGGAGGCGTTTAAAATGCCACAGGGTATAGATTATATGAAATTCCGCGCATCGCTTGCGGGCGTAGGTAGTGGTACTACAACACCATACCAAACTACTTTTAATTATACTACGGCGGGCAGCACTTACAACGGCGGCTTGCAAAACCCGCGTACCCTGGCCAATCCGGATCTGAAGCCCTTACGTACCACCACGCTTGAGGTTGGTACCGAGATGCGCTTCTTCGGCAACCGCTTAGGCTTCGACCTGGCGCTTTACACCGGTAACACCAGGAACCAGATATTGAACAGAACAGTTGATCAATCGTCCGGCTTTTCGCAGGCGGTTATCAACGTAGGTAAGGTAAGCAACCGTGGCGTGGAGCTATCACTGTATGGCAGCCCTGTCCGCCAGCGCGGCTGGTTCGAGTGGACCATCAACACCACCTTTACATCAAACAAAAACACTATTAAGCAACTGGCCGATAGCGCGGTTGTATTGCGCACCGGCCCAACAGGCGGCGGGCAAATTGTGGCACGCGTTGGCGGCAGCATGGGCGATATGTATGGCCGTGGCTACCTGCGTTCGCCGGATGGACAAATTGTTTATGATGCAGCTACCGGTTTCGCAAGACTGTCGGACGATTTGGTTTACCTGGGCAACACTATGCCTAAATACAAAGCCAGCATGGGGCACGATTTTAAGTACAGGCAGTTCCACCTCAATGTATTGTTTGATGCGCAGGTGGGCGGCGTGGCTTACTCGCTCTCCAACTACAAACTGGCCGAGCAGGGTAAAACCACGCTTACTTTACCGGGCCGCTACAACGGCATCATTGGTAAGGGTGTTATCCGCAATCCCGATGGCACGTACCGCGCTAACGATGTGATTGCTTCGGATATCGACGGTTACTACCGCTCGCACTACGGTATTGATAATGCTGAAGGAAACACTTTCTCTACCAATTTTATCAAATTCCGCGAGGCAAGATTTGATTATACCTTAAACCCGGGCTTTGTGAAACGGCTGGGTTTGCAACGTGCATCGGTAGGTGTATACGGTCGCGACCTGGTTATCTGGAGCAACTGGCCGGTATTCGACCCGGAATTTGGAACGCTTTCGGGCAGCGATATTGTGCAGGGCTTTGAGATAGCGCAATTCCCATCTACCCGCACATTTGGCTTTAACCTCATTATTGGCCTTTAATACTATTAATCATGAAAAGGAATCTATATCAAATTATGCCCCTAATTATACTGCTTGCCTTTACCATGGCAGGGTGTAAAAAGGGTTTTATCGACTTGAATACTGACCCCAACGGCACACCCAACGCCCTGCCGCAGCAACTGCTTGCACCGGCGCTGGTAAATACCGTAAGCATAAACATGCTGCGTGCTCGCAACCTTAATAACGAACTGATGCAGGTAACAGTTGATCCCGGCGATTCGGAAGGCAAGGTTTTTAGGTACGATGTGAAGCGCACCTGGGCAGATTATACCTGGAACGGCTGGTACACGCAGCTTACCAATTTTAAGGATATCTACAATATTGCCAGCCAGCCGCTTACTTACAACAAAACCTATATGGGCATCTCGCTTATCTGCCAATCATGGATCTATTCCTTGCTGACCGATACCTACGGCGATGTACCATATTTTGATTCGAATAAAGGTAAGGACGGCAACTTTACCCCAGCGTTTGACAAACAAAAAGATATTTACCTGGATATTTTTAAGAAGCTGGAACAGGCAGATACCCTGTTGAACGGTGTGGCCAATGTAAACGGCGGCAGCGACCCGGTGTTTAATGGCAATGCTTCCAAATGGCGCAAGTTTGGTAACACCCTGTACCTGCGTTTATTGCTTCGTGTATCGGGCAAGGCAGAGGTAAGCGCGAATGTGATTGCCAAAATTAAGGACATGGTAGATACCAACCCAACACTTTACCCGCTGATGGCCAGCAACGATGATGCCGCCGTATTACGCTGGAATGGTGTAGGTGCTTTAACCTCCCCCTTTATTGGCGGCGTGCGCGAGCAGGATTGGCGGCAACCCAGCATTGCCGAGTTCTTTATCAATAACCTTAACCGCTGGGCCGATCCCAGGTTAACTACCCTTCGCTGGTCGATAGCTACCTACCAGGGCGGGTACGTAGGTGCGCCAAGCGGTTACGCGCCGGGCGAAGGAGTGGACCATAAATCGTACTTCCTGTCTACCACATCAACCACCACTTTAATGAACGACCCGCTGATGGGCAACATTATGAACTACAGCGAGCTGCAGTTTATTTTGGCAGAGGCAGCCGCAAAAGGCTGGATCTCTGGCTCGGCAGAGGCATATTACAAAGCAGGCGTACAAAACGGCATCACCTTTTGGATCCCAACATTTGCTACCCCGATAGATACCTACTTAGCCACTGGTGACATAGCCTGGAACGAAGCAGGCAGCCTGGATGATAAGATGGAACAGATCCACCTGCAAAAATACTACTCCATGTTTTGGACAGATTTTGAGCAGTGGTTTGAGTACCGTCGCACCGGGCACCCTGTTTTACCAAAGGGCAACGGGTTGCGTAACAACGGCATAATGCCGGCAAGGCTAACCTACCCGGTGTACGTGCAAAGCGCTAATCCCACTAACTATACGGCAGCTGTTGCCGCGCAGGGGCCGGATGAAATAAACACTAACGTGTGGTGGCAAAAACCATAATTGTACCAAACCTTCAGAAAGATACAAACAATGAAAAAGATATATTTATACCTGGCAGCACTCGGCACTATGGCCGTGGCCGGCTGTAAAAAACACGATTATGCCGAAGGCACGCTTAGCCCTATTATAGCGGTAGTTGATATGAAGGCGCTATATAAAGGTGCCGACGTAACCCTTACTACCGACAACATGAGCGGTGCAAAGGAGATAGCAGGCGTGGTAATTTCCAACGCAGCAAGCGGCAACAGCCCGGCGGGCATACTGGTAGTGCAAAACAACCGCCGCAATGCCATCCGTGGTATTGCCATTGATATTGGAGCTGCGGCATCTAACTACGTTCCCGGCGATTCGGTAATGGTACAGGTAACCGGCGCTACACTCACCAAAATAAGTGGCAGCATGCGCCTGAAAGGGCTTACCGAAGCTGCGATCACCAAAGTGGCATCAAACAAAGCTATTGCAGTACAAGCGGTACCATCTGGCCGTATTATTGCCTCGCCGGATGTTTACGAAAGCACCCTGGTAACCATTAGTTCGGCTATTACCGAACCCGAGCCACAGGCCGGCGAAACCTATGCCGGCGATAAAACCATTAACGATGGTTTTGGCAGGGTAACGCTCCATACCGAAGCTGCAGCAAATTTTTCGGCCGCGGCATTGCCGGTTAGCGCTAATTTTACGGGGATCCCTTTTGCCAACATCACCGCTGCTGACACCACCATACAGGTATGGCCGCGTACTATTGATGATATGTTCGCACTGGCGGTTATCAAGCCATCGCCGGTAATAATTGCCGGTTACCTTACCGACCCAACCGGCGGCGATGCCAACCAGGAGTACATTCAGCTGATGGCCACCCGCGACATCGATTTCGCGGTGACCAACTTTGCCATTGTAACCTGTAACAACGCGGGCACCAACCCGGCACCGGCAACCGGCTGGGCAATTGGCGGGGCACGCAGTTATAAAATAAACCTTACGTCGGGTACGGTTAAAAAAGGGGAGTTCTTTTACGTGGGTGGCAATAAAAACATCTGGGGCCTGGGCTCAACCGATATCAGCGAGGCCAACTGGATCAGTAGCACGCAATACTCTACCGTAAACGGCGCCGACTTTGGTATCGCCACTGCAAACTTGCTGGCCAACAGCGGTAACGTGGCAGGTATATCTGTATTTGCCGGCACAACAGTTGATGCCAACAGCGTACCTCTTGATATAATTATGTACGGTGGTAACGGTACCGTTTATGCTGCCGGCCCTCCGGAGATTGGCTACCGTATTACCAATACCGATTATTACAGCACCATTAACCCCGTAACCCGCCAAAACCAGGCGTTTTACGGCGGTGGCACCAATAAATCTAAACTAACGCTGCCTGCAACAGGCAACTTTAGTCAGCTGGGTGGCGTTTACGATGCCGTTACGGGTAGATGGACAACAGGGCGTACGGTAACCAGTGTGCCGCTAACGTTAACATCGCCGTTAAGTACTATTGAAACCGGAACGGGTTTCACAACAATTCAAAACTAAAAACCGCAAGCCGGCGTAAAAATCGGCTTGCTTTTATTTGAAAAACAAATGGACAGAAGAAAATTTATACAAAGCATTGGTGTTATAACCGGCAGCGCCTTTATCGCGCTTAAAGCAAATGCACTATCAGCGTTCGGCATTGCAGAAACTATTACCGGCAAGGTTACCGATGGCAAAAAAGGCGTTAAAAACGTAGCTATTTCTGACGGCTTCTCCGTAGTGCTAACCGATGCGAGGGGGAATTATTCCCTCACGCCAAACGTTAAGGCAACCAGCATATTCATGAGCACCCCCGCAGGCTACGAGTTTAAAACTGATTACAACGTTGCCCGCCATTACGAAAACATCGGCGATAAAAACACCTTCGATTTTAAGCTGCAACCGCTGAAACGAAATGACGATAGTCACCATTTCATTATCTGGGCAGACCCGCAGGTTAAAAATAAAAAGGATGTGAAGCAGATGATGGATACTTCGGTGCCTGATACCATCGAAACTATTAAATCCCTTGGAAAAGATGCGCTGGTACACGGCATTTGTGTGGGCGATATCGTGTGGGATAACCACGAGCTGTTTCCGGATTACAATGCGGCGGTGGCGCAGATGGGCATCCCGTTCTTCCAGGCGCTGGGCAACCACGATATGGATTACCGCATGGGAGGCGATGAAACATCTGATGTTACCTTTAAAAAGGTTTATGGGCCTACCTACTACTCCTTTAATCGCGGCAAGGCACACTATGTGGTACTCGATGATGTACGCTACATGGGCACAGAACGCGAGTACGATGGCTATATCAACGAAGATCAGCTGGCCTGGCTGGCAAAGGATCTGCAATATGTAGATAAAGGAGCTCTGCTTGTCATTAACCTGCACATACCGGTGTACAACCAGGTGAAAAATAATAAGGAATTTTATGCTTTGTTAAAAGGCTTTAATAACGTGCACATCATGTCGGGCCATACGCATTACAACGCTACCAACATCACCAACAGTATTTTTGAACACAACCATGGCACCGTTTGCGGTGGCTGGTGGACGGGCCCTATCTGTGGCGACGGCACGCCGCGCGGTTACGCTGTTTATGAAGTTAACGGTACGGTAATAAAATGGTATTATAAATCTACAGGGCTGCCTGTAGAAAATCAGCTAAGTTTGTATGTGGAGAAGCTAACCAACCAGATGCGCCTGATAGCCAATGTTTGGAATTACGACCCCGAATGGAAGGTAGAATACCTGCTGGATGATAAGCCTATGGGCACATTGCCCAAAGAAATTGGCTACGACCCGCTGGCGGTAACCCTCTACAAGGGAGATCAGCTACCCGCAGGCAGGCATTTTGTAGAACCCACACAAACCGACCACCTGTTTGTTACCCATTTCGACCCATCGGTAAAGAAGGTAAAAGTAGAAGTGACCGATAGGTTCGGTAATAAATATTCTAGTGAAGTAGATGCAAAATAAACTATTAATTGCGTTAGGGGTAAGCCTGGTGGTATCATCGGGCTTTACCTTTTTTAAAATGACTGAAGTACCTTACCCGGCATTCAGTACCGAAGCGCACCGTGGCGGCCGTGGGCTGATGCCCGAGAACACCATCCCGGCCATGAAGAGTGCTATTGACCTGGGCGTTACTACGCTGGAGATGGATACCCACATCAGTGCCGACGGGCAGGTTGTGCTTTCGCACGACGAATATATTAACCCTTTGTTTAGCCTAACACCTGAGGGCAAGGAAATAAGTGTGGAAGAAGCCAAACAGCTTATCCTCTATAAAATGCCCTATACCGAGCTGAAACGATACGATGTGGGTAGCAAATATTACCGCAAATTCGCGCGGCAAAAGAAAATTAAAACCTACATGCCGCTCCTTGCCGAACTGATAGATTCGGTACAAACGTATATTAAGGCCAAGCATAAACCGCAGGTGTTTTACAACATCGAAACCAAATGCTCGCCAGAGGGAGATGGCATCTACAACCCCGGCCCCGATGAATTTGTAAAACTACTGATGGATGTTATTGAGAAAAAGAAAATAACAACTTACGTGGTAATACAATCTTTTGATAAACGGACGATACAGATCATACACAAAAAGTATCCGGCGGTGCGCACCTCTTACCTGGTGCAGGATAAACATACTGCGGAAGACTATATTAAAGAGCTTGGCTTTATCCCCTTTATTATCAGCCCGGCTTACAAAATAGTGGATGCTGATTTTGTGAAGAACTGCCACGAACAAAAAATTAAAGTATTACCCTGGACGGTGAACACCAAGGCGGAAATAGAACAGTTGAAAAGTTTAAAAGTAGATGGTGTAATATCCGATTATCCTCATCTGCTTACATCAACTAACTAAGCCCCATGTTGTTTTGCATATTAAGTGATTCGATAACTCATGAGCACGAGGAACAATGGTTCTTAAAGATAAATGAGCTGTGTTTGAACGATTGGTATACAGGAACTTTTTGAATTGCTTACAATCAACTGGCGCACAGGAGTGGTAGGGGAATATTTGTATTCTTTTAGCGGTCTTATAATCAATGCTTTACAGGGCTTTCGTTTCACACTAACCGCATTGCTCACCAGGTTTCAAACGCGATGCCAATGTGATATAATCATAAGCATTTAGTGTTCTTTATCAAAAAATTGAGGTTGGTATATTGAATTAATCGAAGTGGAAGCGAACTTTTAGACTTATTGGCGACCGCCCCAATTACAGGGATATATTGAAAGCCTCGAAAAAGTCACCGATATAATGTGGTTTATTGAACGTTTTGGAGGAACTGCAAAATCAAAACCCCTTTATTAGATTTATGTCAAAGAATACTCAAATACTTTGATATGCAACTCAAGGAGAGGGAGGGAACAGACACAAATGGTCAGTGCGCTCTAAATCAATTTTTTATATAGTCAAGTTTAGGCAGGTCACCGAATATGTCGCCCTCCAAAACAATCAATTATCGCTAATCCTTATAAAACAAATATTATCGTTAATGTAATAAAAGACAAAAGATTCAAAACTGAAACCTGTTTATTGCAGAATTTTAGCCATCCCGGTTTTAATATCAAGTGACCATGGCTGTGGTTTAGGTAGCCACAACTTTCCGTCGACTATTTCCAGTGGCATCCATAGGTACCGCGAATCCCATTGTGCTTTGGGATTCCACTCGTCTGCCATAAATATTACCGTGGTTGTTTTGGTGCCGGTTACCTTAAGCATCATGGTTGATTGGGATTGGTAGGTATTGGTTTCGGGCGGGGCAATATCCTTAAAATCACTCCATGGCCCTTCCAGCGATGTTGCCGTAGCATATATGTTGGGGTTGGGGTTCCAGCCGGTTAAGGCAGAGCCTATGGCATAATAAAGCCCTTTGTAATGTACAATTGCGCCACCTTCAAGAGGCGCTTTTACAAGGCTCATTTCTTTCTCCACGCTCATCAGGTCGGCCGAGAGTTTCACGATGTGGAAGCCAAGTTCCCGGTCTTCAAAAATGAGGTAAGCCGTCCCGTCGTCATCAATAAACTGGCCTAGGTCACGGCTTTGGCGGCCCAGCGGCCTAAAACTTTTCACAAACTTAAAATTCCCGTTGGCGCTGTCGCTAACAGCAATACCAACACGAGCATAAGAGTAGGCCTTATTATCCAAATGGAAATACATTACGTATTTTCCCCCTTAGCCTGGTAGTAAACCTTTGGCCGTTCCAGTATCCAGCCTGCGCCAAGGTTTTCGGGGTCAGCCATCTGAACCACGTCTTTCTGGAAAGTCCAGGTCATCAGGTCTTTTGAAGAGTAGCAGCTTACGTAACGCAGGTTTGGGTCGAGGCCCTGCCGGCGTTCTTCGCCATACCAGTAATAGGTGTTTTTTATTTTAATAATTCCGCCGCCATGCGCTTGTACGTGGTTCCCGTTCTGGTCGGGCCGGGTCTGCCCGGGTGCTATGAAAGTTTTTTGAGCAAATGCTGCGGTAATTGAGCACAAGAAGTAAACGATGGTGAATGTATATTTCATAATTAATTGCCTTTTATTTTAAAGCACATTATGTTGAGCATAAACGCGTACAATTATGGATGAAATAAGCGAGTTTAAAAATGCAGAATATAGCCGGATTTAGCCGCAGATTTTCTTGGGATAATACCTATGGGATGCATCCCAAAAATGGGAGCGTTCCCATGTTGGGTTAATAATTAAAAGCTGTTCTTTGCTGATGATAACTGAATAGATTTGGAAACCAACTACAACATTATCAGATACCATTATGCAGAAGTTTTTAGCATCCATTATTTTACTGTGCATAATACATACCGTTGCGTTCTCAAACGAACATAATTTAAAGCACGGCGTGCTGCCAACTAAGGTGGTCGCGATTACCGGTAGCGAGATTTCGCTGGACGGGAAATGGTTGTTTAAAACCGACCCGGCCAACGAAGGCGAGAAACAAGAATGGTTTGCCAACGATAAAATAATATTTCCAGACGCTTTAACCGTACCGGGCAACTGGGATACCAAAAATGAGTACGCAAATTATACCGGCAAGGCCTGGTATAAAAGAACATTCAACATACCGGCTGAACTAAAGGGCAAACTCATCCGGATCTATTTCGAAGGCGTGAGCAGCGATGTTAAGGTTTGGGTAAACGGCAAATTTGTTATCGCCAATAATTTAGGTTACCTCGAATTTGAAAAGGATATATCCGGATTTTTAAACTATGGCGCAGGCAACACCATTACTGTTAGTGCCGATAACAGTTTTAAGGTAGGTGCCTTGTGGAACTGGGGCGGAATCCGCAGGCCGGTTAAGCTGTTGGTAAACAATACGGTGTATATAAAGCAGAACCGTATTACCCCAAAGGTTAGTCCGGATTATAAAACTGCTGTTATCGATTTTTCGGTGAGTGTTTTCAATAAGGAAACATCTGCCCAAAAAGTAAGCGGGAGCGTGTTGGTTTATCAGCAAAAAAAGCTCGTTGAAGCAATTCCCTTCGGTGCCATTATTGCGGCCGGCAGCCTGCAGGCGATAAACCTTAAAACGCAGTTGCTTGCCGGCGATATAAAGCTTTGGAGCCTCGATGATCCGCAGCTGTATACCTGCAAAGTGGTGCTTGTAAAAAACAACGTTACTATAGACGAACAGGAGGATAGGTTTGGCTTACGTAGGGTTGAGCTGGATAACGTAAAATTTCAGCTTAAACTAAACGGCGAAGTGCTGCGGCCCATTGGCTTTAACCTGGTGCCCGACGATCGCACCAACGGCAACGTATTGCCGCTTTGGCGCGTAAAGGAGGATATCGACCTGATGAAGGGCCTTGGCGTGGGTATGGCCCGGATGTCGCATGTGCCGTATCACAAAGAATTGCTTGATTATTTAGATGAAAAGGGCATTTTAATTATAGAAGAGATACCGGTATGGGGCGAAACGGATTTGGTAAAAAAAGACAACGAGATTACCAATGCCTGGATGAAGCGCATGATTGGCGATCACTTTAACCACGCCTGCATATTCGGTTGGAGTGTTGGCAACGAGATTGGCCGCAACGCCGATGTAATGGATTATGTAGAAAGCAGCATTATTTATACCAGGCCCCTGGATACCACCCGTATGCATGTAATGATAAGCCACACCGCCGACCGGGAGCAAGACCCCTTAATATTTTCGGATCTTGGTTTTATAAACCGATACGGTGCAAGCGGCAGTTATGCTGATAAAGTACACAAACTGCACCCGAACAAAACGCTTTTTTACTCCGAATTTGGCTATAACCAACTGAATGAAGATCTGTCGGCAGATTTTACCATTAAGGCGCTGATGAATGATATATCCCAGAAGCCCCACCTTATCGGCGCCTCGTTGTGGACGTTTAACGATTATCGCAGCAATTACACCGGTACCAAAGAATTTTCGCAGAACCGCCCATGGGGTATAGTGGATGTTTTCCGCCAGAAAAAGAACGCATTTTATTCTTATAAAAAGGCCAATATGCCGTTTGCGGATATTGCGTTGAGCAACGCTGCCCTCGCCGAAGGCAATAAGCAGTTTACCGCTAAATTATCTTTAAAGCCGCACGGTGTTTTAGATATGCCGGCTTACCCCCTGCATAATTACCGCGTAGTTTGGAAACTGCTTGACGCTAAGCAGCTGATAACCGCCGCCGGCAGCAAAGCCTTGCAGGATGTTATCCCCGGCGATGCAGCCTTCGATTTATCCCTCGCTGGTAAAGTAACCCGCCGCGAACCGCTGATGGCCAACGTAAGCATTGTTTCGCCGTTGAATTATACGCTGTACGATACCACTATGTATTTTAAAAAGCCGCAGGCAACAAAAGTAATAGCAGCCTACAGCGCCTTAGACCCTTACAGCAAAACAGCAGACCAAAACTGCCTGCTAAAAGTGTTATATGAAAAAAGCAACACGGCTACGGCATATAAGTTGAGGTACACGGTAGATGGCGGCGCGGAACGGGAAACCCCGGTATCCACCATAAATTATATAACCGTACCCGGGCTAAGCAGGCAGCAAACGGTAGAACTGAGTCTTATCAGCATGAACAATATGGGCGAAACGGTAACCAGTTTGCCGCCTGTTAAAGTAACCGATGCCGTTTTGCGCCCTTTTATCCAATACACTGAGCCTGCGGATGGCGGCTTCTTTATCGGTTTTTCAACCTTGCCCGATGATAAGGAGTTTGTTGTACAGGTAACTAATAAAGCCGGCAATTATGCCAATGCCAAACAAATAACGGCCACCACCAAAGGCGTAATACATGTAGAGGGCCTTACTAATGGCAAACAATATTACTACCGCATGAAACGCAGTGCGCAAAACGATAGCTGGTCGGCAGAGATTGCGGTGATGCCTGATGGAGGTATTATACCGGCGAAACCCTTTATACAGGGGGTTATTTTAAACAACAGCGATGCCATTATATGCTTTGTGCCAATTAAAAAATCGATTGGGTACAGCCTGCAATATAAACTGCCATTAGAAAACACCTGGCATACCGAAATCATCACCGCCAGCCAGGTAGACCAGTACCGGTTCAGGGTAAAAGGCAGCCCGAAAACTATACAGGTTAAGCTGGCTGCGCGTAACCTGTACGGGCAATCGGCTTACGCCGAGTATATAGCCACTAAATAGTTTTTATACCTGCACAATTGATGTTATGGCTCCTTATGGGGCCGTAATATTTTATAGCGATCAACTTGAATTGCGTACGATCAGCTGCGTTTTTAGGACAACTGTGGGAGCTTTCCAATCGGCCAGGTCGCGATCTATCTGGTCCAGCAGTAGCTGGGTGGCGGTTCTGCCCATTTCTTTTATGGGCTGCTCCACGGTGGTTAGCGAGGGCTCGATAAGCGAGGAAACAAAATCATTACTAAAGCCGATGATAGCGATATCCCTGGGGATGTGCAGGCCGGTTTCTTTGATAAGCCGGATGGCCTCTATAGCCGTAGGGTCGTTAATGCAAAAAATGGCATCAGGCCGTTCCTTCAGGTTAAGAAAATAGTTGATGTAGATTTTTACCTTGTTAATCGCCAGGTCATAATGAACCAGCAGGTCATCGTCGAATGCTATCTGGTGTTTAGCCAGCGCGGCCATGTACCCGGCCTTTCTCCGCTTGCATATACTCAACGATTCGGGGCCCGACAGGTGGGCTATCCGGCGTTTGCCGCGGACTATCAAATGTTCAACGGCGGCGAAGGCGCCTTCCTGATCCTCTACGATCACCTTGGGTACGATCATCTCATCGCATACCCGGTTAAAAAAAACAATGGGGATACCCTTGCGCTGAAAAAGCTTGAGATGCTCAAAATTGTTGGTTTCGCGGGTAATAGATATCAGCAAACCATCAACCTGGTGGGCCAGCATTACTTGCGCGTTTGATACCTCTGTTTCGTAGCTCTCGTCGCTTTGGCTGATGATGAGGTTGTAGCCTGCCTCTTTGGCCCTTTCCTGAGCCCCGATGATCAGTTGCGGAAAAAACGAGCGAGAGAATTCTGGTACGATGATACCCAACGTGTGGCTTGCTTTTTTCATTAAACCTATAGAGAACATATTGCGCTGATACTCCAGCTGATTGGCCAGCTTTAACACCTTGTCGCGCGTTTGCTCGTGTACGCTGGGATGCCCGGTCAGGGCTCTCGATACGGTAGATTTTGATATACCTAATTCTTTAGCGATATCAAATATGGTAGTTTGATGTTTCTTCACTTGATAAAATATAAGCAATCCCAAATTTGGGAGCGTTCCCAAGGTAAAGCATTTATTTTTAACCGGTTGTTTTATTTTCGGCAAACCTTATCTACTACCTTAATGGGAGCAGTCCCAAATTTGGGAGCGTTCCCATTCGTGTTTTTTGTCTTTCCGACATTTAAACAGGCTGTTTCCGCAATACTTTCGGTCAACCAATTATTACAGGCGGCTTTACGCTTCAACGCGGCGGGTGCCATTAAATCCTAATTATCATGAACTATAAAATCAACGGGTTAAACAGCCCAAATGCAACGGCAGGTAAAGGAAAGCGCTTTTGCTGCCACGTTGCGCAATTAAACTATTTATCAACACCTAAAAATTAACCTGATGATGAAAAAACTTACTTTTTTAATCATGCTGATCTTATCATATAATTTGCTGGCTGCGCAAAGCACCCAAATTATAAAAGGTAAGATAGTTGATGGCAACGGCTTGCCACTGGTTGGCGCTACTGTTTACCTAACGGTAGAAGGGAAGGCTGCAGCGGCTGATGTCAAAGGCGATTTTAGTATTGCCTCTAACAATCCGGAGAATAAGCTCCGCGTAACATTTGTGGGCTACAAAACGCAGGAACTGGACCTGGCTTCGTTTAAGAATGGCAGCACCATTACCCTGCTAAACGATGGCAACAACCTTAACGAGGTAATTGTGGTTGGTTACGGCACGGCCATAAAAAAAGACCTTACCGGCTCTGTAGGTACGCTCAGCGGCGACCTGATAACCGAGCGTAAAACAACCCGCATAAGCCAGGCCCTGCAGGGCGCTATACCCGGCGTGCAGGTATCGCGCAACGCCGGTACGCCGGGCGCTAGCGGCAGTATCCTGATACGTGGTATTACCACTTTAGGCGTAAACGACCCGTTGGTGATCATTGATGGTGTACCCGGAAGCCTTGATAACCTGAACCCCGATAACGTGGAGAGTATATCGGTGCTTAAGGATGCAGCATCTTCTGCTATCTACGGTTCGCGTGCAGCGGCGGGCGTAATTCTGGTAACCACCAAACGTGCCAAAGATGGACAGGCCGACCTAACCTACAACGTGGATTTTGGCTTGCAGAAACCTATCACTATGCCAACCTTTGTTGATGCACAAACCTATATGGCATTGTTTAACGAGCTGAAGGTTAATGATGGCGCCACGCCTATTTACGACCCCGCAATAATTAGAGATTACGCCGCTTTAAGCGCCGCCGAGCCCGATAAATACCCCAATACCAACTGGCAGGCGGGCTACTTTAAAAAGAGCGCTTTTCAGCACAGGCACGACCTGAATTTCACCATCGGCAACAAAAATGTGCGTACAAAGGTAATAGCCGGCTACATCAACCAGGACGGGCTGGAACCCAACCGTTCTTTTAACCGCTACTCGTTCCGTGTGAATAACGATCTGCGTTTCAACGATAAGCTGAATGCTAACGTAGATTTCTCTTACTACAGGGCGCAATCGCTATCTGCCACCACATCAGATATTAACCTGGTAAGGCAACTCCCCGCCATTTATGATGATTATTACACCGATGGCCGCTACGCACCGGGTAAAGACGGCGCCAACCCCATAGCAAACAACATGATGGGTGGACGTACAAATGTGCGTAACAACCAGTTTAGCGCCCGCATGCAATTGAATTATGCCCCGGTAAAAGGTTTAAGGCTGAGCGGCATATTTGCTCCGCAGTTGGGTTTTCTCAATTCAAGCGCCTTCTCGCAAATTGTATCGTACACATCCTTGCCCGATCCTTCGATTGTTTTGAACAGGTTTAACAATACCAACGCCTTAACGCAATCAAGCTCGTATAACCAGGCATTGAACGCACAGTTTTTGGCCAACTACCAGGTAACTGTAGCACGCGATCATTCTATTGCGGTATTGCTGGGCTATGAGAGCAACGATTTCCGAGACGAGAACTCGAGCGCCTTTCGCGATGGTTATGTTTTGCCTGCTTACCAGGTAATTGATGCCGGCGCAAAGCTGAACGCAACCAACTCCGGCAACGCATCCGAGAGTGCCCTGCGGTCGTTTTTTGGGCGGATAAACTACAGCTACAAAGGTAAATACCTGTTGCAGGTAAATGCCCGTTACGACGGCTCATCGCGCTTTGCGCCGGAAAACCGCTGGGGTTTTTTTCCGGCAGTATCGGGTGGATGGGTAGTGTCTGAAGAAGAGATCTTTAAAGGCAAAATGCCCTTTTCTTTCCTGAAGGTGAGGGGGTCATGGGGCCGCAACGGTAACCAGCAGATAGGCAACTACAGCTATCAATCGCTAATTAACCTCAATACCGTGTTGTTTTACAATTCGGCAGGGCAAATTGTACCGGCTACTGCGGGCAACCAGTTGAATTACGCGGTTCAGGATATCACCTGGGAAACCAAGCAGGATTTTGATATTGGCGTGGACGTAGCGTTTTTTAAAGATCGACTGTCTATAACGGCCGATTATTTCAACAAAACCACCTACGATATTCTGTTGAATTTACCTATCCCTTTGAATACCGGCTTGCTGGCAACCCCGCAAAATGGCGGCAAAATGCTGAACAAAGGCTGGGAGCTGCAGATAGGTTGGAACGACCGGGTCGGCAAAGACTGGAAGTACAGCTTCTCGGTAAACCTGTCCGATTACAAAAATAAAATTGCCGATCTGAAAGGCACCTCAACGCTTGGCTCATACGCCCTACTGGAAGGGCAGCCATATAACGTTTGGTACGGATACCGCAACCTGGGCTACTTTAAGGATGCCGCAGATGTAACAGCATCGGCCAAATTAACCGGTGCCGAAAAACCGGGCGACCTTAAATACGCCGACCTGAACGGCGACGGTAAAATAACTGCTGATAAAGACCAGGTGCCTTTAGGCAATTCGCTGCCCCGCTATTTATTTGGCGGTAATGGTAACGTAAAGTACAAGAATTTCGATTTGGGTTTCTCGTTCCAGGGTATTGGCAAACAGCTTAGCCGCTTAAGCGGGTTTATGGTACAGCCGTTCGACAGCAACTTTGGCAACGTAAACACCTATTACCTTAATAACTACTGGACGCCCGATCGCCCGAATGCCAAATACCCCAGACTGAGCTACAATAACAAGAACGTAAATTACGATCAGAGCTCAGATTTTTGGTTCTTCAATGGCTCCTACATCCGCTTAAAGGATGTAACCTTCGGCTATACATTCAGCCCCGGCTTGCTTAAACGTTTCGGCGTAAAAAATGCGAGAATATTTGTAAGCGCTACCGATTTATTCACCTCGAGCCATTATCCGAAAGGATGGGACCCGGAGGGTACGCAAGGCAACAACCCGCTGGTGGTAACCTATTATTCTGGCTTAAGTGTTACTTTTTAATTCAACGCATCATGAAAAATACACACGCATACAAAATATTGCTGCTAACCTTACTAACCATGGCTGGTTGCCGTAAACTGGACCGGTTCCCTTTAGATAGCCCAAGCACTTCCACCTTTTACTCCAATAAAACGGAGCTGGACCTGGCCGTGAGTGCACTGTACAACAGTGGCATATACCCGCAGGATTGGGAAGAATGGTCTGATAATTTTTGGAACAGAACAACCATCGGTAACGAGATTATCCACAGCACAGCAACCATACAATCATTCAACTTTTCCAACACCTGGTTAACCTGCTACAAAGGTATAGCCAGGGCGAATGGCATCTTAGACAACATCAATAAAGCAACCGGTGTAACTGATGCCTACCGCAAGCAAGTTGAGGCGCAGGCGAGGTTTGCCCGCGCCTATGAGTATTCCTTGCTCATTGTCCACTTTGGCGATGTACCGTTGATCAAGACCACGCTTTCACTTGCCGATTCATACAAAATCAAAAGGACGCCGGTTGCCGAAATTAAAGCCTTCATCAACAGCGAGTTCGATTTTGCCGCATCGGTATTGCCGGTAAGCTACACATCGGGCCTGCAGTATTTTACCAAAGGCGTTGTGCTGGGTATGAAAGCCCGCATGGCCATCTCCTTTAACGATTGGGCTACAGCTGCCGATGCCGCTAAACAGATCATGGATTTGAAGGTGTACAGCCTATACCCATCATACCGTAACCTTTTCCTCAGGGCGGGCCAGCATAGTTCGGAGGTGATCTTATCCTTTCCGCGGTCGGTAACTTACCTGAACACGTACGATATACAATACACCATATCAAGGCTCTCAGGCGGTTTTGCATCAAGCATCCCATCGCACGAGATGATAGACAGCTACGAGTGTACCGATGGTAAAACCATTGATAAATCGCCGCTATATGATGTGAGCAAGCCTTTCGCCAACCGCGATCCGCGCCTGAATGCTACCATCGTTACCCCCGGCGATACCTTTTTAGGTTATGTCTTCCAAAACCACCCCGATAGTACCTTGGTTTTCAGCACTAAGGATAATAAAAAGGTTGCTAATAAAGATAATAAAGGCTCGGCCAACCCATTTGCCAGTTTCACCGGCTACCTGTGGAAAAAGGGTATAGATGATAGCCAGTTGGCCAATATAAACAAGGTTGACCTTGACCAGATAGTGCTGCGTTACGCGGAGATACTGTTGATTTACGCCGAAGCTAAAATAGAGCTTAACCAGATAGACCAATCGGTTTTGGATGCCATTAATACCGTTAGGGCGAGAGGATATGGTGTTGCGCTTGGGGCAACAGGCTCGTACCCGGCGATAACCACCACCGCACAGGCTGATTTGCGGAAGATAATGCGCCGCGAACGCCGTATAGAACTGGCCTTTGAAGGCAGGCGCTACCTCGATTTACTGCGCTGGAAATTGATAGATAAAGTTTTCAGCAAACCGGTGTACGGTATACCCATCAACAAGGCAGATTACCCATACCCGGGCACACCGGTATTCGATGAGGATGATATCCCGTCGTACGAAGCCTTTGCATCAAAGCTGACAGTTATAGATAAGCGCGTTTTCGACCCTAAGTATTATTTATGGCCGGTACCCTATAACGAACTGGCTTTGAACAGCGAATTAGGGCAAAACCCGGGGTGGTAAGTATGGCAATCACTGCATAGCCTATATGCAGTGATTGTTTTTTGCGATACTTTGTAGATAAAATACAGTTAATGAATTTATTAAGAACAGTAATTTTAGTATGGTTTTGCGGACTGTTTGGCAGCAATTGTTTTGCGCAGGAGAAATTATTGTTCCTGGTTGCAGGGCAAAGCAACGCTGTTGGGCAGGGAGATTCGGGCCTGGCGGTAAAAGCGGGGCTGGATAAGGCTTTTGAGTACAGGTACACGGGTAATGGGCTTCACCCGCTGGCAGATCCTGTTGGCGCTAATGAACTCGGTTTCGAGCGCGCTGCTACCGGTAGCGCCTGGCCAGCTTTCGCCGCTCAATTGCATCAGCTTTCGCAAAAAAATATCTTCATTATCCCCGCCGCCCGTAACGGCAGTTCGTGCAACTACAAAGCCGAGCAGGGCAGTTACGGCACCTGGGATACAACAGGCGTGCTTTTTAAAAACGCCATACTTAAAACGCTGCAGGCCGTCAAAAAAATTGGCCGCCCACTAAACGGTATCATCTGGGTACAGGGCGAACGCGATGCCAACGCCATAAACGCCGGCGATATAACTGCCGCAGAATACGAGGCAAGCTTAAGAAAGCTTATCACTCGGTTCAGGCAGCGTTTGGGTGCGCAGGTGCCTTTTTATATCATTGAAACCGGGTACTACAAAAACCATCCTAAAGGAGGGTTCGATTCTGTTCAGGAGGTGCAACGGCGTATTGCCGCAACAGTACCTCATGTGTTCCTGGTGTACAAAACGGCTAAGTTTATGGCGCAAAACAGGCTGAAGGACGAAATTCATTACAACCAGGGCGCGCTAAACGAGATGGGCAAAGCCATTGCCGATACCCTTTATCAGCTTGCCCCGCATGTAAATACCGCAAAAATATTTGGCAATAATATGGTGCTGCAGCAGGGCATCCCCATTAAAATATGGGGGTATGCTATGGCGGGCACAGCGGTGACGGTTAAGCTTAACTTAAAGGCAGTAACCGTTAAAACGGACGCGGGCGGCCACTGGCTGGCAACCCTGCCCGCACAACAATACGGTGGCCCGTATGTATTGCTGGTGAAAACAAACCAACACAGCATCAGCTACAAAAACGTAATGGTAGGCGAGGTGTGGCTGGCTTCCGGGCAATCTAACATGAATTTCGAGATCGGCCGCCCCATTGCCCATATGGAAAAAGTTGTGGCCGCAGCCAATTACCCCCTGATCCGCGAATTTAATGTAACCCGGCAGGTGAGCAGGAACCCGCTTGCCGAAGTAAAGGGCGGCGAGTGGCTGGTTTGCAATAGCAATAACGCGGCCCAATTTTCGGCGGTGGCTTATTTTTTTGCGCGCAAGCTGTATTTAAAAAAGAAGGTAGCCATCGGTATTATCCATACTTCGTATGGCGGTACCACAATAGAGGCCTGGACAAGCTACGAAGCGCTTTTGACCCATCCGGATTACAAAGAGAAGCTCCCCAAAATGCTGTTGGATAAAACCGACTGGGGCGCCATGCAAGCAATAACCGATAGCATAAACCGTGAGAAAGACCGGGTTATCCAAACAGCGGGCAACGGCCAAAAATTGGGCGTACATGAAATGAATTTTGATGACCGCAACTGGGGCGGGCGCAATTACCCCATCTACACCTCCGGCCTTGGCGCACCTGCATATAGCATTGTATGGCTCCGTAAAACTATCGACGTACCAGCTACAGGTAACATTAATCAAAGTTTCCGGCTCAATTTTGGTAAGTTGCTGGAATCTGATATTACCTACGTTAACGGTACAGAAGTTGGTCGGAGCAAACAGCTCGACAGCACGGTTTACACGCTGCCAAAAGGGGTCATCAGGGCGGGGAAAAACGTTATTGCCATCCGCCTGGTATCGCAATGGGGCAACGGCCAGATAGGGACACCTGTTGACCAACCATCCCTAAAAAGCATGGATGGCAGCCTAACTATCCCGCTTACCGGCAGTTGGAAGTACGACTATACCCTTGAACCCAAACTGGTACTGGGTGGCGGCTATCAAAATAACCCTGCGGCACTGTTCAATGGTATGATCAATCCATTAATCCCATATGGTATAAAGGGTATCCTGTGGTACCAGGGCGAATCCAACGCAGCTAATTACGCATCGTACAAATCCTTGCAACCCTTATTGTTTACCGATTGGCGCAAACGCTGGGGTAATTCGGGCATGCCTTTTTTGTTTGTGCAGCTACCCAATTTGCAGGGCGCCTCTCCATGGCCATGGATGCGCGAGGCGCAGGCTGCCTCGTTAAGCTATCCTAATACGAGCATGGCCGTAGCTATCGACGCCGGCGACAGGTACGATCTGCATCCGCATAACAAACAACTTATTGGCGAGCGGCTGGCCTTGCAGGCACTGCATATAGTTTATGGTGATAAAGGGATATCCGAGGGGCCGGTTTACAGTTCGGCGGTGGTAGCCGATAGCGTTATCCACATCAGCTTTAAAAGATCGGAAAGTGGGCTGGTACTCAAGAATAATGGTGCCGGCAGCGGATTTGTTATTGCAGGCAACGACCATGTTTTTCACCCCGCAAAAGTAACGCAACAAGGCGATGTGCTGCTGGTCGGTTCGCCTTCGGTAAAGCATCCTATAGCGGTAAGGTACGCATGGGAAGCCGACCCTGCTGTTACCCTTTTTAACCGGGCGGGTTTACCAGCGGTGCCATTCCGTACAGATACATGGGCGCCATAGGGGCCTTTGCCACATAACAGGCAAAAACTAACAAATAAACACATATAAATAATAGGAATATGTTAACAGCGGAGTATGTAACGCGAAGGGGATTAAAATTAGAGGAGCGATTGGCAGACCTGATAATAACAGGCGGCGGCCTATCGGGTGTTTGCGCGGCCATAACGGCGGCGAGGGCCGGGATACATGTAATACTTGTGCAGGACAGGCCGGTGCTTGGCGGTAACTCCTCGAGCGAGGTGAGGTTGTGGATCTTGGGTGCAACATCGCATATGGGCAACAACAACAGGTGGGCCCGCGAAGGTGGCCTGGTAGACGAGATAATGGTAGAGAACATGTATCGCAACCCCGAAGGTAATCCGCTGATATTTGATACCATTTTACTGGATAAGGTAGTTGCCGAAAAGAATATCCAGCTGCTGTTAAACACGGCGGTTTACGAGGTTGAGAAATCATCTGCGGATGTTATTTCGTCCCTCACGGCGTTTTGCAGCCAAAACTCAACCCAATATGTACTTAAGGCACCGCTTTTTTGCGATTGTTCCGGCGATGGTGTTGTTGGCTTTCTTTCGGGCGCAGCCTTCCGTATGGGAGCAGAAGCAAAGGAAGAGTTCGATGAAAAATTTGCGCCCACTGATGCTTACGGCGAACTGCTGGGGCATTCACTCTATTTTTACTCAAAGGATACCGGCAAACCGGTTAAGTATGTAGCACCGGATTTTGCCCTGGCCGATATCACAAAAATTCCACGGTTTAAAAGTTTTAATGCCCAGGAGTTTGGCTGTAAGCTGTGGTGGATAGAGTATGGCGGCCGGCTGGATACCGTGCACGATACTGAGCAAATAAAATGGGAGCTGTGGAAGGTAGTTTACGGCACCTGGAACTACATTAAAAATTCGGGTAACTTCCCCGAGGCGGAGAACCTTACACTCGAATGGGTGGGTACTATCCCCGGCAAGCGCGAGAGCAGGCGTTTTGAAGGCGATTACATGCTGCATCAAAAGGATGTGGTGGAACAAAATACGCATTTTGATGCCGTAGCCTACGGCGGATGGTCGATAGACCTGCATCCCGCCGATGGCATATTCAGCGAAAAGCCGGGCTGTAACCAATGGCACAGCAAAGGCATTTATCAGATACCCTACAGGTGCCTGTACAGCAAAAACATAAAAAATCTCTTTTTGGCGGGGCGTATCATCAGCGCCAGTCACGTAGCCTTTGCTTCTACCCGGGTTATGGCAACCAGTGCCTATGTGGCACAGGCGGTTGGTATGGCGGCAAAAGTTTGTAAGGAAAAATCGGTATATCCTGCCGATATTCTTAAAGATCACAGCTTTGCCACCCTGCAAAAAGAATTGCAGAGATCGGGTCAGTATATCCCCGGGGTGGCATTAGAGGATGACGCGGATCTGGTAAAAACGGCAAAAATACAAGCCTCCAGCGAACTGCTCATTAACGCAATGGATGTTGATACGCAGTACCTGCCCTTGGATATAGCAGCTGCGCAGCTTGTGCCGTTGTCCGTGGGTGATTTTCCAGCAATACTCTTTAATGCAGAAGCGGAGGAAGACACCCAGTTAAAAGTAGAACTGCGCAGCAGCTTGAAACCGGGCAATTTTACGCCGGATAATAACATAGCAAGTACCATCTTCGATGTCAAAAAAGGCAGTAATAGCCTTACAATAAACTTCGAGCACACGCAATCAACGGCGGCCTATGTATTCCTGATGTTCGGCAAAAACCCCAAGGTGAAGCTGCAGTTTACAGAGCAGCGGATAACGGGGATGCTCTCGGTTTTTAACCTGGTGAATAAGAATGTGTCCAACTACGGCAGGCAAACGCCCACGGAAGATATCGGCGTAGACGAGTTTGAGTTCTGGTGCCCGCAGCGTCGGCCAAACGGGTTAAATATAGCCCTTAACTTTACGCCGGGGCTTGATGTTTTTAAGGCAGAGAACATCTGCAACGGTACCGATAGGCCGGCGCTGCAGCCCAATGCCTGGATTGCGGCGTATGATGATGCGAGCCCAAAACTGACGGTGGAATGGGATGAAGAAAAAAGCATAAGCAGCATCCATCTGGTTTTTGATACTGATTACGATCACCCGATGGAAACGGTGCTTATCCACCACCCCGAATCGGTAATGCCGTTTTGCGTACGGAACTACAGCATACAGAGCGAAGACGGTACCCTTATCTATCAAAAAAGTGGCAATTACCAAAGCCGTAATATTATTACACTTGCAACACCGGTAACAACAAAAAAACTGATCATCAATATTCAACATCCATCGGCTTTGGTGCCCGCCACTTTATTTGCGGTAAGGTGTTATGCTTAAATGCTTTTTATAAAATATGGTACAAATAGACTTTTACGTAATGGCGATCTTCGCCTTACTAATATTTGCAATAGGCTTAACCTTTACCAAGGCGGGTAGTAAAAACGGACAGGCATTTTTTGAAGCCGGCGGCGCAACCCCCTGGTGGATAAACGGCTTGTCGCTGTTTATCAGTTACTTCTCGGCAGGTACGTTTGTGGTATGGGGATCTATCGCTTATAAAAGCGGCCTGGTATCCAATGTTATACAACTTACTATGGCCATCAGCGGCTTACTGGTAGCGCGTTTTATTGCCGGTAAATGGAAAAAAACCGGCGCCATGACGGCGGCTGATTACCTGGGCAGGCGCTTTGGCGTAAAAACGCAGCAGTTTTATACGTATTTGATCTTGTTGCTCAGTTTGTTTTCTACAGCGGCGGTGCTTTACCCCGTAGGCAAAATGGTGCATGTGGCTACGTTGTTCCCGCTCAATACTTGCATCATCGTTATCGGGCTGATTATTGTACTGTACACCGCAGCAGGTGGCCTTTGGGCTGTGCTGGTTACCGATGTTGTGCAGTTTGTTATACTCTCGGCATCGGTGTTTATTGTTATCCCAATAGCATTTAGCGAAATAGGCGGCGTATCGCAGTTTTTTTCCAAAGCACCTCCTGGTTTTTTTAAACCCTTTAATGCCGATTATACCTTTGAGTTTATGCTGGCCTTTATTGTGTACCAGTTGTTTTATATCGGCGGTAACTGGGCCTACGTGCAGCGCTATACCAGTGTGGCTACCGTTAGAGAATCAAAAAAGGTAGCTTACTTATTTACGGCTTTATATCTTATCAGTCCGGTTATCTGGATGCTGCCGCCCATGATCTACCGTATTATAAACCCTAACCTGCAGGGACTGGAACCAGAAGGTGCCTACATGATGATATGCCAGAAGGTACTCCCCGCTGGTTTAATAGGCCTGGTGCTGGCCGGCATGATATCGGCCACATCCAGCAAGGCAAACACCACTATTAACCTGGTTGCAACCGTTTTTGCCAATGATATTTATAAAACGCTTATCCGCCCTAAATCCTCCGAAAAAGAGCTTATCCTGATGGCACGCTTGTTCACGCTGCTGTTCGGGGCCCTAACTATCATTGTAGCTATACTCATCCCACTGGCGGGTGGTGTGGTAGAGGTGGTGCTAAGTACGGCTTCAATTGCCGGTGGGGCATTGTTCGGCCCAATCATCTGGTCATTATTTACCAGGCGGCAAACGGCGTTTTCGTTGGTTACCGTTTCGGTCATATCGCTACTGGTAAGCCTGTTTTTCAAAGTAATAACCCCGTCCTTATTTCATCTGAAGTTTAACCGCACTATTGAAACCATTGTTGGTGTTGGGCTGCCTGTTTTGCTACTGCTGGCATTGGAGTTTTATTACAAACTCAACAGTTTACAAGGCCCGGATTATATGGTAGCTGCCCCTGAAACAGCCAACGCCCAAACCATTGAGGAGCATGCCGCATCGCAACAGCAAAATGTTTTTGGCGTAAAGGTAATTGCCATATCAATGGCGGTAATAGGGTTGGGCATTATAACGCTGGGCATATTGGCAACCAGCTTTTCGCAGGTTGTAATAGGGGTAGGGCTTTTTATTTTAATAATGGCTGGCTTTATCTGGTGGAAAATAAAACCAAACCCCACAGCCGCTACCTAAGCGAACGTGTCAATTTTAAATTCTGATCATTTCCTGATAGCGCTTTCTTGTTCGTGTTTTTTTCACAAGAAGTGCTATGAGTAGCGATAGCTGTGCCTTTTCAATAAAAAAAAACCTCAAATAACGATGAAAAATTTGCTGATAGCCGTGGCGCTTTTGATAAGCATGAATGCCGCCGCACAAAAGTTTGAAGGGCTTGCCCTTACTCCGCCAATGGGTTGGAATAGTTGGAATACATTTAAAACCGGGCTTGATGAAACGCTGGTAATGAGCATGGCCGATAAAATGGTATCATCGGGTATGGCGGCGGCGGGTTATGTTTATTTAGTGCTTGATGATGGTTGGTTGGCCAAAGAACGGGATAAGGATGGCAACCTGCTTGCCGACCCGGAAAAGTTTCCGCACGGTATGAAATTTATAGCCGACTATGTGCACGGTAAAGGGCTTAAGTTTGGTATTTACAATTGTGCCGGCACGCTAACCTGTGCTAAATATCCCGGCACACGCGGCCACGAATATCAGGACGCACGCCTATATGCTTCCTGGGGAGTAGATTATTTGAAATTTGACTGGTGTTTTGCTGATGGCCTGAATGCTAAAGAGGCTTACACCACCATGGGCAAAGCGCTGAAAACTGCCGCCCGCCCCATGGTCTTCAGTATTTGCGAATGGGGCGGTAACACGCCCTGGCTTTGGGGAGCAGGCGCCGGGCACCTGTGGCGCACCACAGGCGATATTTACAGCTGTTTTGACTGTATAAAAGATATGGGCGATTTTACGGCATTAGGCGTTATGGCCATAACTGATAAACAAGAAGCACTAAGAGCTTATGCAGGCCCCGGGCATTGGAACGACCCTGATATGCTGGAGGTTGGCAATGGCATGTCTGCAGGGGAAGACAGGGCTCATTTCTCGTTGTGGAGCATGATGAGTGCACCCTTAATGGCAGGTAACGATGTGCGGAATATGAGCAAAGAAAGCGCATCAATATTAACCAACAAAGCGGTTATTGCAGTTGATCAGGATAGCCTGGGCATACAGGGGTACCGCTACAGTGTTAAAGATAGTCTGGAAACCTGGCTCAAGCCATTGAAGGGTGGCGATTGGGCAGTTTGTTTTTTAAACCGCAGCCGCAGCGCTATTTCAGTTGATTTTAACTGGAAGCAAGAGGTTATTACCGACACCTTATCGAAATTGCAGTTGAACGCGATAAATAGCAGGTTTAAACTAAAAAACCTTTGGACTGGCAAGTATGTAGGGCTAACCGATAAGCCCTTCAGGTCGAAGGTAGCGCCGCACGATGTGATCATGCTCAGGCTCGAAAAACAACCGGATGCCAATCAATAAAAATCAGCATGATGAAAAAAAATATATACCTGTTTACGGGTTTGCTATTGCTGTTTTGCTGCCCAAACAGTGAGGCGAAAATTATTGTTTCGCGGCTTATAAGTAACAATATGGTTTTGCAGCGGGGGATAAGCGCACGCATTTGGGGTACAGCTAATCCGCAGGAAAAAATTACGATAGAGTTTAAGGGCCGCCGCTACCAAACCCATTGCTCAAAAGATGGCGCATGGCTTATTATGCTTGCCCCGGCAGAAGCCGGTGGCCCTTATATGCTCACTATAAAAGGGCGGGATGAAATGCTTAAAATTAATAACCTGCTGGTGGGCGATGTTTGGGTTTGTTCCGGGCAATCTAATATGGAATTTGCGGTTTCGGGCGTGTTTAATGCTGCTAAAGAACTTGCTGCTGCAACGGATAGCGGTATCAGGCAGTTTAAAGTACCCAAAGCAAATGCCGATGTCCCGGCAAGCTTACTAAGCGGCGGCGAGTGGAAAAGCAGTTCGCCGGCCACTACGGCAGAGTTTACTGCCGTAGGTTATTTCTTTGCGCGCGAAATGCGTAAGGCGCATCCTGATGTACCTATCGGCCTCATTAATGCCAGCTGGGGCGGCTCCCGCATCGAGGCCTGGTTAAGCAATACGGGGTTTGGTTGGAAGGGTTTGGCTGATCTGCAGAAGTATCATGAAGATGAGCGCGTACGCCGTATTAACCTCCTGAAGGCAAAAAACGACTGGCTGCCTACCCAAAATGATGCCGGTATAGAAGATGGCAAGCCTGTTTGGATAGCCACAGATTATGATGATACCAAATGGAAGGAATGGAATGTACCGGGCTGGTGGTGGGGAAACGGGCTGGAGTTTTTTGGCGGCGTATTATGGATGCGTAAATCTTTTGATTTGCCTGCGGATGTAGCCGCTTCGCACATTGCCCTATCGCTGGGTTACTTTGATGATTGCGCAAGGGTTTGGATGAATGGGCACCTGATAGATTCGGCTAACGACCGATCTGGCAAAGTGCGCAGGTATCTTGTGCCCGTAAAATATTTACAGGCGGGTAAAAATACCATCACCCTGCAGGTTACTAATCTTGATGCTACAGGAGGCGTATATGGCGATAAAGAAAGCATGAAAATAAATGCTGATTTTTTTCAACTATCGCTGGCCGGCAGCTGGAAATACCGGATTGGCAATTTTGCTTACCGTGCGCAAAGCCAACCTCTTACTACACCGGTTGGGTTATATAATGGGATGGTTTCGCCGCTTACAAATTTTACTGTAGGCGGTGTGCTTTGGTACCAGGGCGAACAAAACGCTCCCGATGTACCAACTGCTTTTAAGTACCGGGAGCAATTGCAATCCCTCGTTAAAGACTGGCGCGTGCAATTCTGCAATGCAGCCCTACCATTTGTGGTTGTGCAATTACCCAACTTTAATAAGGCGGTACAAATGCCTTCGCCGAGTAATTGGGGGGTGCTGCGCGAATCGCAGTCCCGTGTGCTCCAACTTCCTCATACTGCCCTGGTAAATACACTGGATCTGGGCGACGCGGATGATATTCACCCCCGTAATAAACAGGATGTGGGCAAAAGAGTGGCGCTGGCGGTGCAAAAACTCGTTTTCAATAAAGCTGAAACAGATGTCGGGCCAGTCTATCGATCGATGCAAATCATCGGCGATTCGGTTAAAGTCACTTTTAATACTACGGCCTCAAAACTGATAGCAAAAGATAAATACGGCTATGTTACCGGTTTTGCTATTGCGGGTGCTGATAAAAAATTTGTTTGGGCCAAAGCCAAAATTACCGGCAATATGGTAGTGGTATGGAGCGATGAGGTGAAAGCCCCGCTGAACGTGCGGTATGGCTGGGCAAATAATCCGGCTGATGCGAGCTTGTATAGTAATAACATGATGCCCGCATTCCCCTTTCGTACGGATGATTGGGACCCTAATATATATTAACTCCATGAAGAATTTAATGTACTTGTGCTTGTTTGCGCTGGTATCGTGCCAGCCGCGGCCCATAAACTATCCCGCAATTGGTTACGAGGGATGGACAAACTACGCCGGCACAAAAGACGGCGCAAGGTATTCTGCCGCAGAACAAATAACGCTTAAAAACGTGGCGGGCTTAAAGATTGCCTGGACGTATAGCTCGCATGATAAAGATGCAGGCAACCAAACACAAAACCAGTGTAACCCCATCATAATTGGCGAAACCATATACGGTTCTACGCCAGCCTTAAAGCTGTTCGCGTTGAATGCGGCAACAGGGCAACAGAAGTGGATATTCGACCCAGCTTCTGCAGATTTTGCAAAAAACACCGACCCGAAAGCATACTATAAAGTGAACAGGGGCGTGGTGTACTGGCAAAGCAATGCTTATGGCGACAATGCACGTATATTTTACAACGTAGGCAGCAGGGTGTTTGCTGTAGATGCCGCGAATGGGCAAAGGGTAACCGCCTTCGGAAAAGATGGGTATATCGACCTGACTGAAAAGTTAGGTGGTGTTAGCCATTCTTTTATAGCGGCGACCACACCTGGCATAATTTATAAAGATATGCTGATAATGGGCATGCGGGTGTCTGAAGGGGAGGAAGCTTCGCCTGCACCTATCCGCGCTTACGACGCCCTTACGGGAAAGCTACGGTGGAGCTTTAACACCATTCCGCATCCGGGCGAAAAAGGTTACGATACCTGGGACGATAAACAAGCATGGAAACGATTAGGCGCTGCCAACAACTGGGCGGGCATGTCGCTTGACGAAAAAACGGGGATCGTGTATATCCCCACCGGCTCTATTGGTGGCGATTTTTATGGCGGCAATCGTAAAGGGCAAAACCTGTATGCCAACTCGCTTATTGCACTCAATGCGGCAAACGGTAAGTATATATGGCATTACCAGGTGGTGCACCACGATCTATGGGACCGCGACCTGCCCGCCAACCCCAACCTTGTTACCCTCTATCACAATGGCAGAGCCATAGATGCTGTTGCCCAAATAACAAAGCATGGCTATATTTTTGTTTTTAACAGGGCCACAGGCCGGCCTATATTCCCAATCGTAGAAAAACAGGTGCCGCAGGCGGCGTTACCCGGCGAGCAGCCCTGGCCAACGCAACCTATCCCCACCTTGCCGCAGCCCTTTTCACGGCAGGTATTTAACCCGGAAGATGTAACCAACCTTTCGCCGCAAACCAACAAGGACATGCTGGAGAAATATAGAAAAGTAAAATACCGCGCCATGTTTTCTCCCCCGGCAAAAGAGGGCGGCTGGATATTCCCTGGCTTTGATGGCGGCGGCGAGTGGGGCGGTGCGGCTGTAGACCAGGAGACTAAAATAATGTATATAAACGCCACCGAATTGCCCTGGATACAACTGATGATTGATGTGCCGCAAGCAAGCGCTGCCGACCATTCGTTACAAGGTACCGGCCAGGCATTGTATAACCGTTATTGTATTAGTTGCCACGGAGAAAAATTGCAGGGCAATGGCTCTACCATACCTGCGTTAACAAATTTGAATAAAAAGTATAACGAGAATACCGCCCGCAGCGTTGTGGAGAACGGGCGTAACATGATGCCATCTTTTAAAGCCATCCCCGAAGGCGAGAAAAAAGCGATACTGGCATTCTTGCTTAAAATTCCGGAAAAGGAAGCCGGGGAGCCAACCTTAACAGCTAAAACTATGGGCCCAAACAACTTCAAAAGCGCACCATACACCATGGCTGGTTACACCCGCTTTTTAGATAAAGACGGCTATCCGGGCATTAAACCACCATGGGGAACACTTAACGCTGTAAGCCTGCAAACGGGTAAGTTGCTATGGAAGGTGCCTTTGGGAGAATATGCTGAACTGACGAAAAAAGGCATCCCCATAACCGGAACGGAAAACTACGGCGGGCCACTGGTAACCAAAGGCGGACTGGTTTTCATAGCCGCCACCAAAGACGAAAAAATACGCGCCTTTGATAAGAAGACTGGTAAAGTTGTTTGGCAGGCCAGCTTACCAGCAGCCGGATACGCTACACCGGCTTGTTACCAAATAAACGGCAGGCAATATATTGTAATAGCCTGCGGCGGCGGCAAAATAGGCAGTAAGTCGGGTGATGAATATGTGGCGTTTTCATTATAGGAATTGTATTCGGCATCCGTATAGAGCCTTGCTGGATCTTTAAATTCAATATCTTACGTGGATTGAAATTCTTACTCACCGAATTACTCACCACTTTTCAATTAGATTTAAACAACAAGAAAACTTTCAATTATGATCAGAGTGACTATTAATAAATTTAACATCTTCTGTGTGTTCACCAATAAAGAAGTTGGCCATATCACCCGTTTTATAAAAGCCAGGCTTTTCTGCCATGTTATCTGTGATGCATTTTCCATTGATATTTAGGTTGTCAAAAACGACGTGTTTGATCTTTCTTTTGTCATCATAACCAGTGATAATGGATAATGTCGCATTTTCACCCTTATAAAAGATGTTTTTAAACAATACATTTTCGATTCCGGCCCCGGGAGAGGTATTATATTTTGCATTATACATCACTCGTAAGTTCACTAACTGACCTTTCCTGATATTTTCAATAGTTACGTCCTGAAATGTTACATTGCGAATAAGATTACTGTCACCAGAATTAAGCGCCATACATCCCTGATAATCAATTTGATTTTCATGTTGATCCAGGATTTGAATATTGTTGAACGTGATATTTTCAAGGGTATCAGGATTTTGAGAATCACCATGAGTGCCGATCAGTATAGGATGGGCTACATCGGCCCAAAGTATAGCGTCCTTTACGGTAATGTTTCTGGTATTTCCAAAATAGTTCCAGCGGTGCCCATAAATTGCAATACAGTCATCCGAGTTTCGCATGAAGATATGGTCCAGGATGACATCGGAGCTGCAGAAAATGTCAATGCCGTCAGCATTCCCTTCAGAACTAAAGGATTTAAAATGCTTTACTTTCACGTCTGAAGACTGTCCGATCATGATTGAATAATGGTAAGGAAGCACTATCAATCCTTCAATATTAACGTTTTCAGAATAATTAATTGTCAACAAATCGCCGCGGCCTTGTTTAACTTTGCTTGCGTCGGTAGCAAAGGGTTTGGTGGCGTTTAAATCTGGTTCAGTTTGGGTCAATATACCGTGGCCGGTAATGTTTACATTTTTAGCATGGTCCATTAAAAAGCTACCAACAACAATTGCACCGCCGGCTATGTAAACCGTTTTGTTGGATGGTAAGTTTACTTTCCCTATGCGATGTATACCGGGCCCGTAGAATAATATGTTGGTGTCTTTAATTGTGGGTTTAGATCGTTCAATTTCGTTTGCAAAAAGTTGTAGATTATGAAAAATATCTCCGTTAATTTCAATAGAAACATACTGATTAACATTAATTGAAAAAGTAACTTTCTTACCTTTAATTATAGGTGCTATTCCATAAGCCAGAGGCCTGATTTTAATATCTTTAATTCCACCCGCAGGGATGGTTAATTCTACTTCAACTATTCCATCACAATCAAAGTAAGCAAAAGAAGTTTGCTCTCGAATTGTCTTCGTTTTAATCACATTGGTTACACGTGCCTGGTAAACGTCTAAAGGTAACCAGGAATTATTATGTTCCCTTATTTTTAAGCTGTATGCAGTACTCACGAGGTCACATTTCGGAGCTTTATAAGTAATGATTTCAGCAAATGATAATTGGCTAATTAACAGGAAGGTGACGAGGCACAAAAATTTGTATTTAAAAATCATAGACGGTATAAATAGTTTTATAAACTCTTATTTATAGACAGATATTTCCGGGTTTAATACTCAATATTCAAAAAAGAAAGTGGATGAATTATAGCAGATGTTGGTTCAAAAACGGTCACAGTCCTTGTTGCGGAAACTATTTACAACGATTGATTTTGTTGCTAGCGTTCTCGGTTTCGTAGATAGTAAGAGGACCAACGCCAGTTTAAAACGAACGAACTGCTGCATGGTAGCGCAGCACTTCGTTCTTCATATTACCAGCCCGGATTCTGAGTTAGAGCGGGATTCAATGTTATTTGCGTGGTTGGAATTGGATATAAATAATTTTTCTCAGTAAAGTTACGAGCCGTATTATCTAAAATCAGTTGACCATTGCCGTCGCGAGCGTTAGTAGGAGCGGGCGAAAGAGGATTCGGTCCAATTTGTGCTTGTGTTCCGGTGTATTTAATGCCAACTGGCCAGGCACTTACAAATTCAGCTACATTACCGTAGGCAGATCCACCTACGTTGGTCCCTAAATCAGTGCCAGCACTGTGCCAGCGCTTGATATCGTCAAAACGAAAACCTTCATAATACAATTCAATAAATCGTTCGCGTCTGATTTCGGTACGGAAATCCAAACCATTTGCGGAAACGAAAGCATTAGATAGGGGAGGCATGTTTTTATTTGCACGTAAACGCACCAGATTGATAGACTTGTTCAGATCAGCGTCAGAAATGTTGCTATTTCGTTCGTAAACAGCTTCAGCATAGTTTAACAAAACTTCAGCATAACGAATATTAGGGTAATCCTCTGATTCAAGTTTATCCGGACAATTGCGTTCGGTTACCCATTTTTGATTGGTATACCCACCAATTTGTACCGTTTTGCCTAACGATGTAGCAATATCAGCCAGGTCGTTTAACCAGGTAACGCGATAGTTGGCGTTACCATACCAATAATACATGTTATTCACTCGGATAGTGTATTTTAAACGGTTGTCTCTATTAACAAATTCAGAACCATACGTTTGAAAACCCTGAAAAAGGGGCGATTTTTCTATCGGTAGTCCGTCTTGACACAAAAAAGCATTTATAAACTTATGCTGGGGGCCAATTTGAGTACCTTGACGGCTGATATTGATGTTTATAACTTTACTGATATCGTCATAGCGATAGGCCAGGAGATATTCGTGGTTGGCAGATTTGGTTACGCCAGCCGGGTTCGATTTCGGATTTTCTAAAATAAAAAGATATTTTTGGGCAGAATCGCCTAAAACAGTGCTATTACCGCCTAAGCCGTTAGATGCCGGAGTACCGAATAAAGCAAATTGATTACTGGTTATTGCTGCATTTGAAGAAGCTGACGACTTATCTAACAGCATATTAAATCGGGTTGCATCACCGTTGCGGAATTTAAGCCAGGTTCCTTCATAAAGGGCCACCCGACCTAAAAAAGCCTGAGCCGCAGGACGGCTCACGCGACCGAAGTCGGCCAAATTCGATGCTATCGAAGCTGGCAAATTCGGTATAGCAGCTTCAAGGTCCGCAACGATCTGGTCAACTATTGCATCCCGGGAGGCTCGTTCACCGTAAAGTTCAGGGGAATCCAATTTTAGTGTTTTAGTGATCAAAGGGACACCGCCATACAGCTGTAGTAAGTCAAAATAGCAATATGCCCTAAAAAACTTAGCTTCCGCGACATACTGCGCGATTGCATTTGGGTCATTAAACCCGGCTGCCTTTTCCAGCAGGTAGTTGCAGTTTCTAATTCTGGCATAATTATTTGTCCAGTTGGCGTCGGTTGCAACTACCGTGTTTGTGCCTGCACCAAATGCCCCGCCTCCGCCAAACACATCTGCCCGTCCATCATAATGAGGATTATCTGCAAATGAAGTAGCAAAGTTCCTGAGATATCCATAATATTGATTAGTGAACGTTTTAAAATCATTGGCCGTTTTAAAATATGCGGCCTCGGAAAGTTGATCCTGAGGTTTCAGGTCAAGTACTTTGTTACAGCTAAGCTGCGCCGTTGTTATCAACAGCAGCAGAAAGTAAAAAATAGTTTGTGAAATATTTTTCATGTCGATTTAATTAAAATGTAATGTTTGCACCTAAAGTTATATAGCGGTAGAAGGGGTAGCGTTCGTTTCCCTGAGTGGTACGTGTTACTTCCGGGTCCCAGCTGTCATGAATGCCACTAATTTCCCACAGGTCGCTTCCCGAGATATAAATTCTTAAGCCGCTTATCGCTTTTGTGCGTTGAAGCAGCGCCTTTGGCAAAGTGTAGCCAATCACCAGATTTTTTAAACGCACGTACGCGCCATTCTCTATTGACCAGCTTGATATTTGATAATTGTAACCGTTGATTCCATTAGAGTGCAGATTTGGATAGTATGCATTGGTGTTTTCGGGAGTCCAGGTGTCGCCTATCCATTGTGTAGTCTGAGCTTGTCCAAGTGCGGTATATGGAACCCGCCAATTGTTGGCGCTACCGTTAGCCCGGAAAATAGTTCTTTTACCAACACCTTGGAAAATGCTCGTAAAATCAAAGCCTTTCCATTGCAATGATAGGGCCATACCAAAGGTATAGCGGGGTACGTCACTACCTAAAAATACCAGATCGCCCATATCTGCAGTGGAAGTTCCATTGGTAAGTTTTCCATCGCCGTTGACATCTACATAATAATTATCACCCGGACGCAACCCCGAATTTTGGCCCGGCAGATTAGTTAAGGGGCTGGCAATCGGAATACCGATGGTGTTAATTGCGCCACCCGGATTGTAAAATTTCGCATTGTAGGTGTCAACTTCCGCCTGAGTTTGAAAGCGTCCGCCATATTTTAAACCGAAATAGGAACCAAGAGGGTAACCCTCCACAGTTGCATTATATCCCGCGCCCAAAGCAGGCACGCCATTAAAATATACAAGTTTGTTTTGGCTGTCGGTTATGTTTCCCGAAATCGAATAGTTAACTTGACCTATATGATCCTTCCAGGTTAACTGACCTTCCCATCCCCAGGTTTTTAAGTTGCCGTTATTAGATTGCGGTGCGCCGATACCTAAAACTCCGGGGTAGGTAACACTTACAAGCATGTTCTTATTCTGATTGCGGAATAATTCAAAAGTGCCATTCAGATGCCCTTTTAACACACCAAAGTCAATCCCTAAGTTCCTTTTAATTACCGTTTCCCAAGTACGGTTAAGTGATACAAGGTTGCCGGTAGTGCTTGTTGCGGTCGCGATTGTCGATCCTAACAATGTTCCGCTACTGCTCACATTAAGGGATTGTAGGTAATCATATAAACCTATGCCACCTTGACTGCCCGCCGTAGCGTAAGAGGCGCGAATCTTTAGTTCGGTGAATATATTTGTGTTTTTAATAAAATTTTCCTCACTTAATCGCCATCCACCCATCAAGCTGTAAAAAGGTTTCCAACGCGTAGAAGCGATAAATTTCGAGGAACCATCGTATCTTCCGGTAGCTTCAAAAAGGTACTTGCCTTTAAAAGCGTAAGTTGCTCTGGCGAAATAAGAGCCAAGGGCATAATGATTACGTACCTCATTATTTGTCACAAACCCCCCAACCGAGCTGGTCAAACCCAAATTCAGGGATGGTATATCATCACTGCCGATATTATAGGTGGTTGTGTTAAACAAATCATACTCATCACGCTCGTAAGAGCTACCGATCATGAATGATATATCGTGTATATTATTAAACTGATTGGTATAGGTCATTCGCCCAATCAAATTATAGTATGGGTCGTTAATGTTTTGCCTGAAATAGTTTTGACTTCCACCTGTGGAGCCTCCGGATGGAGCTGTGGTACCGGTTAGGTACTTATCATCATAAGAATATAAGCGAACTGTTTTAGTTTGTACCCTTGCATCCTGCCACCAGACATTGTATCCCGCAGTCCCTGAGAAAGTAAGGTGTTTTGCGAAGTTGTATGTTAGAGACGTATTTAACAATGCACGAGAATTAAATTCAAGATTGTCGCCACCGTCTCGTAATAACCCTGCGGGACTGGTAACACCTCCCCATTGATACGGGCGACCGGATTGTGTGTACATTGGCAAACCTATTTGAAAGCCGTTGCCGAGTGCACTATAGCTACCTGTTGTATACATGGTAGGCTGCTGAATATCATTTTTTTCTAACGCAACATTTGTTTCTATCTGCACCTTATCGCTGAATCTGAAATTATTATTGAAACGCAGGTTATAGCGCTGGTTGCCGTTGTTGCCAATTTTCAACTGGCTGCCGTCATTCAAATAGCCCAGCGAAACACGATACGTGTTTTTTTCTGAACCACCCGAAATGCTCAAATTGTGCTGGGTAGAGGTGGCACGGCCCCATAGGAATTGTTGCAGTGATACGTCGATAAAGTCAAGTTCCTTTACATCGAGAAAGGCAGGTACGGGCAGCCCATTATAAAAGGAGTTAGCTGTAATTCCTCCCGTCGTGTTACCTGGAATTTGGGATGCCGATACAACTGTACCTTTGTTTGCTTTAGCAAAATTGGCCATTTGATACCATAGATCGGTAGCCGGAATTACTCCATAATTATCATTTATTTTTGCCTGGAGTAAGCCGTCTGCCCATTGGTCAATATTCGCCATCTTAGGCTGAAGCCCTACAACTTTTTGTGATACCGAAGGGCTATATTGAATTTGCATTTTGCCGCTTTTGCCTTTTTTGGTTGTAATGAGCACAACCCCATATGCGGCGCGGGCACCATAAATAGAGGCAGCTCCGTCTTTTAACACGGAGATATTATCAATGTCGTCCGGATTTAGCGAATTCAATTCGTTATTATTATTAAGGGCAACATTGTCTAAAATGATTAATGGGTCCTGACCGTTGACAGATGTAGCGCCTCTTATTTGAAAATTCCAGTTTTCGCGGCCGGGCTGCGCTGACGACCTGGTAACCACCATTCCCGGTACTTGTCCCTGCAAGTTTGCAATAGGGTTATTAGTTGGGCCCCTATCTTCAAATACTTTAGAGCTTACCGTGGAAATTGCTCCAACAACTGAAGGTTTCTTTTGCGTACCATAGGCCACGACAATGACTTCATTTAACCCGGTTTTATTTGGGTATAGCCTGATAATCATTTCTTTATCAAAATCAGCCGGAACGTTTAGGCTGACATAGCCGATACTGTTGAAATGTAGAAGGCCCTTAGGCGGAACATCGATTTTAAATTTGCCGTTAACATCGGCAGCAACACCGGTTGTTGAATTAGCAATTGTTATTGTTGCTCCGACGACAGCTTCGCCGGTCTCTGAGTCAATCACCTTTCCTATAACCGTTTGGGTCTGCCCAAACACGGTACTACAGGAAAGCAACGTCAACAGCAGGACGGATATACGGGTTATCCGCCATTTTTTACTGTAAAAATTAATCATAATTCTTCAATTTAATTGTGTGTTAATTGGTTAGTAAATAGATTCTTTGTTTTGAGCATCAAATCTTCATAATTGGTTATTGTCCAATAGACAGTATAACACGATATGTATACTCTTCATTGAAGCCGAATTTTTTAATGGAGTTTATAGGAATAGCCCGGAGGTAAACCATTTAAGCCAATGGTCGATGCTGAATGCCCGATCATCGAGTAGCGGATTTATAACACCCGGATGAAGTGGGTGAATGTGGCCTGTGGGTTTAGGACAGATTACCAACCGGCTGCCCCTTTGTTTACAAATAAGGAAGCGTAATTATGATAACTTACTTTTAAGAAGCCAGGGATATTTTTGATAGGATTATCAAATGTTCTGAAAACACGATTGATGGTGAGGGAAACGTGACATAAAACAATCGAATTAGATTTTTTCAAAAAGCATTAACATCCGGTACATTATAAAGCTTTGGACTTTAAGGACCTAGTGAACTACTGGTTAATTTTCGTACGAATCAAAATAGCCAGTTCTTTTAAAGGGCTAAACGGCAAGAAGGAAATTAAGTGAGTTTTTGTCTGCCGTTCGGTTTCTTAAATGGACGATCCCCCGATGAACGTGATTTACCACAGATTGATAATTAATACCCGTCACGGCGGCAATTTCGTCATAATCCCATCCATCGAAGTACTTTAAAAATATCATTTCGCGCTGCCTTTTAGGCAAGGTATTTAATGCGATTGTTAGCATTTTGGACAATTCCGAGCGACTTTCGTCTTTTACGACAATTTCCTCTTGCGAAAAAACAAAGTCAGCTTCCATTCCTTCTTCAAACGGCACATTTTGGTTTCTAATGCATTTGAGATGATTGATAGTTAAAGACCTGGCTGTTCTGAAGAAGTAAACTTTTACAAAACTAATGGCACCGATGGCCTCTTTTTTTTCCCACAGTTTTACAAAAAGGTCCTGGAGAAGATCTTGACAGATGTCATCGTCTTTAATTATCTTAAAAATATAGCGGTATAAGGAAGGGTATAATGCATGATGAATTTGTCCGAAGGATTTAACATCACCCAGTCGGGATTCATCCCACCAGATTGACAATTGATTATTATTACTCATATGTGGCTTATAGCTTAGTAACTTTAAAAAACTCCGTCAGCAGCTTCGCCAGAACACTTATGAATTAACAGTTGTGGGTTCTGAAAAGTAAAAGTTTAACGATGCGTTATAATTTGGTTTTGTAGAAGCTAAAATGATGGGATTCTGTCAGAAATATAGGGTAGAAAACGGTCATTTAAAGGGTATAATTTGGCCATAAAAGTCCTGTAAGTGATTAATACATACCGGCCGGCCGTTTTGACTATTATTCGATGACGTTATATTTCTTTTTGAAAATCCGGCGGTTTTGTTTGGCAAAATCCGAAGGGTTTGTTTTGAATAACTTGTGGAACTGCGTCCTGAAATACTTTATTTCGTTAAAACCAGTTCCCAGAGCTACTTCATTAACGTTGAGCTCAGTTTGGATCAACAATTCGGCTGCTTTGCGAAGACGTATAAATCTGATGAATCCGTTGATGTTATGACCAGACAATGATTTCACTTTGCGGAAAAGATTAGAACGGCTAACGCCAAGTTCTGCAGCAAGCATTTGGGTATTGAAGTTTGAATCTGTCATATGAGCTTCAACGATGGTTATACATTTTTCGAGGAACTGTTTGTATTCATCAGAAATATTTATCTCAGCAGATTTAAGAGTGATTGCGTTATAGAAATAGTTTTGCAGATTACTTCTGATCAATAAAAGGTTGGCAACCCTCGCCGTGAGAACGTCACTTTCAAAAGGTTTACTGATATAATCATCCGCACCGCTTTCCAGCCCTTTTATTTTTCCTTCCGGCGAGGAGGATGCAGTTAACAAAATCATCGGAATGAAATTCATCGATGGGTCCTTCTTGATTAAAGAGCACAGTTCAAGCCCGTTCATTCCAGGCATCATGACATCGCAAATGATAAGCGAAGGATTCTTTTCCCTTGCCAAAAGTAATCCGGAGTTACCATCTTCTGCCTCGAAAATTATATACTGGCTTTCCAGTATACTTTTGATATATTTTCGTATATCAAGGTCATCATCAATGATTAGGACCGATTTTCTATCTGAAAAGATATCCATTCCCAAAAACTCTTCAGTTTTTACGTTAACACCTAAATTGTCATTCAGCACCAAAGGCTGATCAGATAGTTCACTTAATATTTCGGAAGATGAATCTGCAATCAGTGAAACGGCATTCTCAGGGTAATGTGCAATGCCTTTTTTTAGTTTAAGCAAGAAAGTTGTTCCTGAGTTGGGAGCACTTTCATACGTAAGCGTTCCAAAATGATCGTCTGTAAATTGTTTAGCGAGATAAAGGCCAATACCGAAACCGGCTTTAACGGGATGGCCTGCATCTCTTGAACGATAAAATTTGTTAAAGATCTTATCGCCGATCGTCGTAGGAATTCCGTTCCCGTTATCTATAACTTTAATTAAAACGTCATCCTGGTTGGAGTGGAGCTGCACTTTTACAATTTTTCCATGCGGCGAATATTTTATTGCATTTGAAATCAAATTGAATAATATGATCTCTATCTTTTCCCGCTCGCCATAAATTATCACTTCTTCTTCAGGTACCGTCAATTCAAATGTCAAGTCCGCAGCTTTGGCTTGCTGAACGAAGCAAAGGAAGACTTCTTGACAAACCATACCAATATTTAGAGGGGTGACGCAAATATTTTCAGCACCTGCCTCCGCTTTTCGAAACAGGAGAAGTTGATCGACAAGGCTGAGTAATCTTCTCGCATTTCGATACACCAAACTTAAATCGTTCCTGTTTTCATTTCCATTGCGCGTCAAAATATCTTTAATCGGATTTATGATTAACGATAGCGGTGTTCTGAATTCGTGAGAAATTCCCGTAAAAAACTCTACCCGCCTTTCGTTAAGTTCCCTTTCTTTTTCTTGAAGTTTCTGTTGATTGTCTGCGTTTGCTTTTGCGATTTTAATTTCATATCGTAAACGAGTTTCTCTAAATCGATAGTTCAGGAACCAGTAGACGCAGCAAATTAATATACCGATATAAAACGTAATGGCCCACCATGTGAGATACCAGGGAGGCAGAACGATTACCCGCAACGAAATTGTTTTGCTGATCCATTGCCCTTCAGCATTGGTACAATTGATGAGCAGGGTATAGGTTCCGGGATTAAGTCGCGTATATACAGCATTGCGATTCTGCCCCGAATTGTTCCATCCGCGATCCCAACCTTTCATCACGTACCTATAATTGATGCGTTCCTGAGCCGTAAATTCTATGGCCGCAAATTTAACCGATAAGGAAGCCCGGTTATATGGTACAGTGATTTCAGAAATTTGTTGATCTGTAATCGCCGATATATAATTTGCCTGATCGTTAATAGAATGATTATTAAGGTTTATTGCGGTTGCAACCAGGTTTGGCTTATTCTTAAGGGGAAGAATCTTCTCTGGCAAAAATATGCTTAAACCATTGATCCCGCCAAATGCCATTTCGCCTGAGCGAAGCGTTAACGACGCATTAAAGTTGAACTCCTTATTTTGTAATCCATCGCTTTGGGTAAAATTGGTAAACTTTCCACTTTGTGAATTGAATTTTGAAAGCCCGTTAAACGTGCTTAACCAAAGGTCTCCTCCCTTTTCTTCCTCAATACCAAGGATGTTATTACTGCTTAACCCATCGTCTGTAGTAAACTGTTTTACGACTTCCGTTCGATTCTTGTTAAACAGCATCAGACCCGCTTCCGTCCCTATCCAAAACTGGTGTTTTTTATCTTCGTGAATAGCTCTTACAGGTTTACCTATCGCGTAATACTTGTGTTTTTTATTCTTAATATCTAACTGGAACAAACCATCAAACGTTCCTGCCCACAGTTGTCCATTTAAGTCTTCGTGGAAAGCTAATATGTTTTTAACAGAAGGATCGAAAAGCCTGAACTGGTCATTTGCCCGGTCATAAAGAAAAAGGCCATCCTGGAGGCCGCTTGCCCATAAATTTTTAAAGTGATCTTCAAAAAGCAACCAAAAAAACTTGTGATTTGCTTTGCCTTGTTCGTCAAGGCCGACATATGTCTTAAAAGTTTTTGTCTGTGGCTGGAAAAGATCGATACCGGAACTGTAAGTTGCCACCCAGGTTTTGCCGGTATAGTCCTGTTTGATGCTGGTAATGAAATTGGAGCTTAGGCTGCCGTACTGATTCTTTTTATAAACGTAATTTTCATATTTTTCATTTTTGCGATCCCAAATACTGAGCCCGCCTCCATCTGTGCCAATCCAAATCCGGTCCTTTGTGTCCTCATAAAGCGATTTGACAAAATTGTTTATTAAACTATTGGAAAGCGTGGGGTCTTGAACTATATTCTGAAATCTGTTTTTTACATCATCAATTATGTTGATTCCACCCCGTAAAGTACCAATCCATTTTCTGTTTTCGTTATCTAGAAATATCGAGTAAACGGCGTTGCTGGACAAGGCATGTCTGCGAAAGCCCCCGGTGAGATAGGTTAATCTTTGTGTCTTTTTGTTAAGTATGCTAATGCCCCCACCATCAGTACCAATCCATAGTTTATCGCCGGGCATAGCTTTTAAACAAGTTATCCTGCCCGAACTAAGGCCGCCATCTGTTTCTGTCAAAGCCGGCTCAAAGCTATTAAGGCCAATATTATAGCGGTACAAACCAGCGTTTGTACCAATCCAAAGCAGATTATTCTCCCCATAGATACAACTGGCTTTTTTTAATTTAGAGTTTAATAATAATAACCTTTTGTTGTGGCGATCATAAATGCAAAGACCTTTGCCTTCAATTAGAAGGAAAAGGTGCTCATCAAAAAAAAATAAGGTGGAAACGGAATAATTCCAATGGTTGCCGCCTGGTCCCCAAAATGGTATCTCCATACCTGGACCTTTCGACGAATGATCAAAAATAACAAGTCCATTGTTTTGAGTTGCGACAAAGATATCGCCGGTTTTGTCAGTTTTAATTGAAGTAACAAAGGAAGTAAGTTTTTGACTAATTCGAATCCCTGGTCGGAAGGAAAAAACCTTTGTGAATTTTAAAGTAATTGGATCAAGTACGCTTACGCCTTGTCGGGTACCAATCCACATGGCGTGTCTACTGTCTTCTGCAATGGTATTGATAAAGCTGTGAATGATTGACCCCGGATCTTTCGGATTATTTCTGAAGACTTTAAAATCATAGCCGTCATAGCGGTTCAGCCCATCATAAGTGCCAAACCACATGAACCCGCGGGAGTCCTGAAAAATGCATCTTACTTCATTATTTGATAAACCATCTTTTGATCCAAGCTGTTCTATAAACGGCCTTGCGCTCATCTTTGATGATGTTAACAGTAATAAGAATATACTAAAGCAAATTGAGAGTTGTTTCCAGCAGACAATGTGAAAATACGGCAGCTTAATTACAGTAGTTTTCAATTTTAATTCGTTCAATGTTCGGCGGTTTCCTGAAATCTGCACATATCGTCATGTGAGTTCGGTTTAGAATAAAACAGTTTCAAAAATTGCATTCGGCATTTTTATCATTAAAACGCGGCTATCGTTTATTTGAGACCTTCTTTTTTTTCCCACCGGTGATTTTTGCTAAAATGCCGGTCCAGTGGGAAAGAATTTTCTCTTCACTTATTTTAACATCTTTTATTTTGAAGGAAGTTAAATCAGGCCCACCCTCAGTTTTATTTTTCATTACCTGCAAATTAGAACTATTACCTTGTTTTTTAAAATAAATTAATGGGTATCAAGCTACCTAATTACCCGAAACCAATCAAAATCCGTGTAACAGCCAACCTTATTATCTGATTCGCCGGTACAAAAAATCTTAATCTTATTCCCGTTCCATTTTACTGACTTTGCAGTAAAGCCTTCGTCGAAATTCTGAAAGGTTATTCTATCCTCGCTGAAACTGATTTGACAAACAGAATTGGTAAGGCTGAAAAATATAAAATAACCTGGGTTTTTAGGTTGCCGTGTATTTGGAGTTTCTATTGAGCAGTTTATTTAAGATAATCCGGATTCGCCGGATGCTTCAGGTAAGTTAGTATCGATAGTTGCATCAGTAGAAGCAACAGAGATCTGCGAACATATTTTATTCCAATGAGCATTTATTATGTCTTCAGTAACAGGTAACTGCAAAAAGTGGATTTCCAAATCGGGAAATTGATCCAAAGTTTGTTTGTTCATACCTTTAAGACAAGAACTTTATAGAATGATACTCTATCCACATATAGAAACATTCAAAATTTATCAGGGTTGCCGGAATAGTTGGTATAGAAAAGAACCGGCACTATTGCTTATAATAAAATTTTAAGCAGGATAGAGCGATGAATTAAGGCGATGTCGGTATAAACAAAAAAGACAGGCTACCTGAATTCTCTGCCATGATTTGATTTTCGAAATCTCCACGTTATAATAATCTGTTACGTACAGGAACTTAAATTGGCTGATCGTTGACAGAGTATCGTTAAGAATTTTACACCGAAGATTATTTAAGATTTTCCGGCATAAATTATAATGCTGGCGTAAGAATTACCGCCTGTCCGCTTTTTCCTGATATTTGCACTGGTAGTTTGTCTTTTGATGTAACCTTTCGCGTTATAATTTTTACGCCGTTATTGCCGTCATCTTCATATATCGTAGCGGTATAAGAAATATGTTTTCGTAAAAAACTCAATTGAAGTTCTGTAGAAAGCGGAATTAAACCCGACGCACTTCCCAAATACCAAACTTCGCCCTTGCGGCGTGCGACACAGATAAATTCGCCAATATTCCCTTTCAGGTATTTTGATTCATCCCAAACAGTTGGAACAGCTTTTAAAAACTGAAGATCTGGATCATCCGCTTTATAATCTTCGGGGCGACCGTACCAAAAAATGGCCTGTAGCGGGTCAAAGTAAATAACAGTCAACGCTAATTGTTGCACTTTACTAACTTTTATATTTTTACTGAAAGGATTGGCGGCATTGGGATAGCAGAACGTGAAATCTGCAGGGCCGGCCAGAAAGCGCGTAAAAGGAAGCACTGTGTTGTGATAAGCGTCAGGACTGTTTTCGTCGCCGCGGATACCTTCCTGCGATAACAGGTATGGGTATCGACGACTTAAACCGGTAGGCTTATAATGATCGTGAATGTTAAGTATAAAGCCATAATCATTCGTCTTTTTAACTGCTGTATCCAGCCAGGTCAAGCCACTTTGAGTGCCACCATCAACAAAACCAAACTTTAGTCCGCTTACTCCCCATTTTTTGTAAAGTGGCAGGATGGTGTCGAGTTTAGCTTTCAAGCCTACATAGTTTACATACAAAATGACGCCTATGCCGTTAGCACGACCATATTCGATCACCTTTGGAAGGTCCAGTTCCGGAATGGCTTTTGTCGGATCAGAGTTTGTTCGGAATTCCGCACCGTACCAGCCCGCATCAAACATGATATATTGAAAATTCATTTTTTTTGCCAAATCTATACCGTCAATTCCGCCATTAGTAGTTACCGGCACTCTAAAAACCTTTCCAGGCTTGACATTGAGTGGAGCTTCGTTTGTTAATGGAGTTGTGAGTTTTAAATTAAGCTGGCTGAATTCGTGCAGACCGATCGCCGTCGTGCTACAACTGATGGTTCTCCACGGAGAAATTAGGCTATCTCGAAATCCCACGTCACTATCTTTGTTTATAGACTGAATCTTCCCATTTTTATAAATTGTATCCGTGTAGAAATTGAACTTAAGACTATTTGGTGTTTGGCCCTTGACTAATACGCATTTAGTAAAATTGCGGTTTTCGGCCTCGCCAATACTAATATAAAGTTTCTTTCCGGAGACCAATGTGGCTGGCAGGTCGCAAATTCCCGATAGGTCATTTAACGATACCCGCCGAAAAATAGATTCTTCATGGTATTGAAAAATGTCATAACTGTCAGCGAGATTAAATTCTGTTAATTCCCTATGCAATTTTACTATACCTATACCGATATCTTTATCAATGTAACGAAATGCGAAGCTCCCATTATATGCGCGCATAACTAAATCAAATTTAGCGTCAGACGACCTGCAGTGCAAAACCAATTGGTGGTAAACGTTATTTATACGCTTATCTTCTCCCAGCGGCCAATCGAAACTGTTTTTATGTTTGGTTTTATTGTGGCTTTCAATCCTAATACCGTTGGATAAAACCGGGCCGCTCGTTTCTAAGCCTAAGAGAGACCATTCTGTTACCCTTTGCCCGTTAAATTTCAATTGATAAGACAACTGGCCCGCTTCGGTTAGCTTTAATTCGATTTTAGTTTTGTGATCGGGTGATTCCAGAGAGGTTTCTTGTCTGTTTTGCGCCTTTAAAAGTGAACAAGTACTTGCTGTTACCAGTAAGACAGAAATTATGCTTGCGAATACGCTGGGCTTTATGTTTATCATGATAGTTTTTTTGGTACGCACTGTCACGAGGACAGACAATGCATAGACAGAAGCTTTATTGATTTATACTCCAAACAATGTTTGAAACGCCGCTATTTTTCTTCTCTCATATTTTAAGTATTTGGTACGGTTGGAATTAAGTGTGCCGAAAATTGAATAAGGTACACAAATTAGAACAGGTTAGAATATGCTCAACGATAACAACAGAGTATACCTTCTGACTTAGCCATTGCATGTTTCACTGTTCAATTTTGACATGGTCAAACGTAACGGTTGTACTTAGCTGTGTTTTGCCGGCAGCAACTGCCAGTCCTATATAAACCGGCGCAGAATTACGAGATTCAGTTTGGCCAATTTTCTGCCAGTTTTGTCCATCTGTGGAAATGGCTGATATCACTAAATTTCCTTTTTTTTCCAGTTTTAACCAAATATTTCCTACCAGCCGGCTATAGGCAACGCCTGGTGCCGACAAGGGTAAACTGGAGGCGATTGTTCTCATGTTTTCGTTTTGGCCCTCTCGCAATTTGTGTTTTGCAGACCACTCCGGAGCTTCGATCTGTTTTGAAATTTCTGGCCCAATGATAATGGCCGCAGTGGGTGCATTAATTTGCAATCCTTGCCGAACGATAAGGCCGAATTGTGAAAATTGCGAACTTAATTGAGGAACGTAACGAATTGTGATGGAGCCATTTCCAGTCATTCGTTGATAAAGATAAGTAAAGTGATCGGCAGCACTGTCTAATCCAGTCCCCATTCCCTCAACCCTATATTGGGTGCCGTCAAATGATACAGTTCCGGAGCTTGCACTTTTGTTATTTAAACTGTTTGGCTTCGCTGCCGGGTTTAAAAGGCCAATATCCTTAACCGACCATTTATCAGGCAAACCGGTAGCTATCGAAGCCGGATAGCTGGGCGCGCTTTCTCCGTATTGATTTTGAGCTGAAACTGTGTAGTAATAAATTTGATGAGGTTTAGCTGACTTATCCAAAAAAAATGGTTCCATAACAGATTTAGCAATGATCTGGTAATTGCGGCCCGGAAAAGTTGACCGCTTGATTTTATAGCATTTACTGCCCTCTACTGGAACCCAACCCAATTGGTTTGCTTTTCCTGAACTTGCAATAGTCAAGCCGGCTGGAGCAGATGGAGGAGATGGATGTAAATCATCCGGGCCAGATCGGCTATATAAAAAGGTGCCAAACCCAATATGATCAGCGCCAGGTAGCCCTTGAGGTTCCGGCCGAATTCTGGTAGCTGCTTCTGCAGTGTAAGGCGCAGACATTCCCCGTCTTTTTACAAAATGGTTATACAATTCCTCATAAATAGCCCTGATTTTGCCGCGCCCTTCCTCTGATATCTTATAGTGAGTATATTTTCCTGTCCTGTCTGCAGTAGGAACAAAAGGCACATCATAGCCAAGGTTATATTGGGCAGCGTATTCAAATCCTTTTAACAACAAATTGTCATCATATCCATATAAATCTAAACCCTGGTGCCAAGCCATTTCACAGCAGTCGGCTAAATGTGCGAGCCCTAATTGTGTATGTGCCTGATCCCTGCCGCTTTCCTGGCATTGTCCGGTCTGATTAATGATGTAATTAGGTAGACTACCGTCGCCTGCTCCATTTTTGTAATAGCGAATGGCATTTTCAAATATTCCCCTGTCATTACAAAATATGCCAATGGCCATAACCGTCTTTAAAGCAGCTGCATCCCAATTGCCATTGGCAAACGGTGCGAAATTTTTTATAACCGGATAAATTACTTCTTTAAAATGCTTCTCCGTTTTTTTTATATCCTCATTATTCCAGTCGGGATAAGTATAGCGAAGCAGTTCGGCTGCGTTGATCATTTTAAACGGTCCCAAACCAGCCATCAAAACAGCATCTCTTCCGCTTATTGTTTTTAATTTATCTGACCAGGCGTTAATGATCTCAACTGCTTTTTTTGCATATAGTTTATTGTCTGATATTGCCCACATCATTGCGTTTTGATAAGCTGCATTGGCATCGCTGTCATAAATTGTTTGCCCAACTGTGGGATTACGGCTCACGGCAGACAAGGGGCCCTGCATTTGGTAGCTATACTGGCTTTGCAAATGTTGTTTGAATGTATCATAGCCGGATGTTATATCAGCCTGACCATCGAAAATGCCCTTTCTAATACGGGCAATGTCTTCTTTTCCGGATAGAAGTCCCGGGTGTTTAAATTGTTGGGCGAAAGCTGGATTGTGAATACTATTCCAAAGGAATGTAATTAAGAATATGTATTTGATCTTCATTATTTAAACTTATTAATAGTAAGGCAATTAAAAAAAGCGGTTCCCATCTGTTATTTGTTTCTGATAATGACCGACATCACATTGACAACTTTTAAATTTAAAAATACTCATTTATGTTAAAGGTTGGATCTGGCACCTTAGTTTGAAGCACAATAGAGCCTAAAAGTGTGTCATCCCGATAGAAAATAAATTATTCAGAAATGGTAAACACCGGAAAAGGGTTTCTTTTATACTTGCGATCCGTTTAAATGGGTCACGAATGCAGCAAGCACCGTTTTCCATCTGAAGATGAAACAATCAGGCGCAAAAAAAAGCGGGAATTTTCGGGTAGAAAATTTCCGCTTTTTAATACTTCATCAGGTTCGTCGATGTCCGTCTTTCCGTGATTAGCTTTTAAAAAGCCGGATAAATGTTTAACAGATGTATTGTACCCCCTCAGCGCATAGGCCTCAAAGCCATTCCCGATCAAGGATTTCATTCTTCGTTTATGCCCCTCGAAGATTTGCATTAAATATCTGGGCTTTTCTGCATTGCCGGATAACTGTTTTTTGAGGTTTTCAGCGGTTACTTCCAGCCCGCTGTCAAGCAAGATTTGGTGTGCATGCCTTACCTTTGTCTGCAAAGTACCCAAATAGGCGTTCAGCATCTTCGCTTCTTCTTTTTCCCCCTGCACCTGCCGGCATCAGAATTCCACGTGTTTATTTCGCAGCCTTAGCGCTAAGTTTGTTTTGTGAGAAACCTTCATGGCTGCAGCATAAGCAGCAGAAAAACAGGCAAAGCCCCGTAACAACATTCCATTATGTTTTCATAAGATTATAATTGGTTCATGGGTTTACCGCCTAAGGCGATCTTGCTTACTTCTATCAGATCAAGTTGCGTTACCATGTCTTTCACAGCCACTTTATATTTCAAAAAGTGCGGCCGTTTTAAATGGCGCTGATAAGCTTCTGTATCTGCATAGGCCTCAAAAATGGTTATATGCGTAGGGTTATTATTTTCAGGAACAGCGTATAACGTTAGAACTCCGGGTTCTATGCGAATAGACATTTCGATTTCTTCTTTCAGCAGCTTTTTATAAGCTTCCAGTTGCTCGGCCGCTACTACGATCTTCGCCATTCTTACAACTGGCTCTTTGTTTTGAGCATTCATTTCAGTGTTGCAAAAGATAAGTGCAATTAAGCTGGTTAAGGTTCTTAATGATTTGCTTCTCATAATTACAGATTTATAAGTTCCATTTACTTCCTTATTGCTTCTAAAACAAAAGGTTCGCCCGGCGCAAGCACTTTGATCCGTTCGGGGTTGGTTACTAGTTTTTTAAGTTTTGAGGGATCTGCATTAAAGGGTGTAAAGTCAGGTGCATCAACAAAACCCCAGTGGCCTAAAAGTACAATAGCTTTGGGGTAAGCATTTACTAGTTTTGCCGATGCTTCTAATCCCAGGTGCCATTGCGCATCCTCTGAGTAATCCAGCAGTATCACATCCGGCGCAGACATATGCAGCTGTTCTTCCATAGGTCGGGAATCTCCTGTTGCATAAATCGCACCGTCCGGTGTATCAAACCAGAAACCGCAGGCATCACCAGGAGCAAAATGTCTTTGGCCTGGCCTCGGATAGGCGTTTTGCCATGCGTGATCTGCCGGAATCAGCTTACCCGTTACTTTACCGAATTGAAATTTACCGCCGATGGGATAACCAAAAGATTTCAAACCATCATTTTTCATTAACGAATCTACGTAGATCGTCGAATAGAATGCAGTAGTTATAGGAGCGAGGTCTTTGAAGGTTTCTACGCTGTAATGGTCGTTGTCACTATGAGTTGCAAATACGGCATCCAAATGCGGCACCTCTTTGGGCAGGATTGGAAATTTCATCAGTAAAGGCATATCATAGCCTTCCAGCAATGGATCAATCATGAATGTTGTCCCCCGGCTGTTGACAAGGAACCCGGCCATGCCCAGCCAGCGAATTGTTGTATTGTTTGATTTGCTAAAAGCGTCTTTCCCGAACGGTTGCGTTGCTGGTGCCTTCGCCTGGTATTTCTTTGTTGTTTTAATCTTTGCTGTATCCGTTTTTGATTGTGCATGAATGCCAATTGAAGTAAAAAAAACAGCTATAAGTAAAAGGAATATCTTTTTCATGATCATGTATGTTTGATTCATTGTCAAAGGTCTTGGTATTTATCTACGTGACAGTTATACAAATTCCTGTATTACCAACCAATATTCCAGATCATCCATTGACTTTGGAAAAACCGGATTACTTATACTTAATTTTGAGTAAGCTTAATACCGAATATGAATAAGATCATCAAATTAGATAGCGTAACCCAATTCAACACTGAACGGGGACAGGAGACCCTACACCCCCTCGTTAGTGTTTTGGACCAGTCAAGTTCAAAGCCTATCAAAATGAGCCGTTTTACCTCGGGGCTTTATGTTGTGTTTTTGAAAGAAGAAAAATGCGCCGATATGTTGTACGGCCGGAGCCATTATGACTACCAGCAAGAAACGCTCATATTTATTGCGCCGGGGCAGCTGGCGGGATTTGATGAGGAAAACACTTTTATTCAACCAAACGGCTGGGCGCTGGCATTTCATCCCGACTTTATCCATGGCACCAGTTTAGGTAAACACATTCATGACTATCATTTTTTCTTGTATAGTGTCAAAGAAGGCCTGCATGTTTCTGAACGTGAAAAAAGCGACTTGCTGGAATGTTTTCACAAAATCCAAAGGGAATTATTACGGTCGATAGATAAGCACAGCAAGAAATTGGTGATCAGCAATATTGAATTGTTACTTAATTATTGTGAGCGCTTTTATGACCGGCAGTTTATCACTCGTGAGCATGTTAATAAAGATATATTAACAAGGTTTGAAAGCCTGGTGGATAATTACTTTACATCGGATAAACCAGCGATAATAGGCCTCCCTACCGTAGCTTATTGTGCTGAAGAACTTCATCTTTCGCCGAAATATTTTGGCGACCTGGTAAAAAAAGAAACGGGACAATCGGCTCAGGAATACCTTCAAAATAAAATTATAGATGCAGCGAAGGAACAAATGTTTGACGCAGGCAAATCAATAAGCGAAATAGCTTACGGCATAGGCTTTAAATACCCGCAGCATTTTGCACGTCTTTTCAAACAACGGGTTGGCAAAACGCCACAGGAATACCGGTTAATGAATTGAACAAACTCCTGAGGGAAATTATAGACTGAGCCCTAAAATATTCATTTATATGCAATCGGGGCATCTTTTAAAAGTTGCAAAAAGAAAAAACCCTCTTTACACTTTGTAAAGAGGGTTGGTAGCCCGTAGGGGAATCGAACCCCTGTTTGAAGAATGAAAATCTCCTGTCCTAACCCCTAGACGAACGGGCCATTTCTGGGTGGCGAAATCGTTGTTTTTTAATTTCGTTCCCCTTATTTTGGGAATGCAAAGATATGCGTTTTCTGAGAAATTAAAAATAAAATTTAAAATATTTTCGCTGTAAGGTTTCTGCGTTACGCGCTACCAATTGTGTAAGGCATCTCATTTTTGATGCGGACAAACAAAAAATACATTTCGCTATTTATAATTCCGATGCCGTTGCGGTATCTTTATACACAAATCAACCTCACATGAAAGCCATCTGGAACAACCAGGTTATTGCCGAAAGCGACAATACCATCGTTGTAGAAAACAACCACTATTTCCCTAAGGATAGTATCAAGTCGGAGTTTTTTAAGGAATGCAGTACGCAAACCACCTGCCCCTGGAAAGGGCTGGCATCGTATTACACGCTGGAGGTTGATGGCAGGCAAAACACTGATGCCGCCTGGTATTACCCCGAACCCAAGGCTGCTGCCGCCAATATTGCCAACCATGTTGCCTTCTGGAAAGGCGTAAAAATAACCGATTGATATGAAGCATTACGACGCAATAATCATCGGCTCGGGGCAGGCGGGCTCCCCCTTGTCGAAAAAGCTGGCCAACGCCGGTATGAAAACACTGCTGATAGAGAAGCGCTTTATAGGCGGCACCTGCGTAAACGATGGCTGTACACCCACCAAAACCATGGTGGCCAGTGCGCGGCTCGCCTATCTGGCGGGCAAATGCAACGATATGGGCATTAGCATAAAGGGTTACACGGTAGATTTGAAGCAGGTAGTGAAACGTGCCAACGGCATCGTAATGAAATCGCGCACGGGCAGCCAGGCCGCAATGGAGAAAACAAAAAACCTCGACCTGCTTTTTGGCGAGGCCACATTTATTGGTAACAAAACTATCTCCGTAAACCCCAAAACGGGCAAGAAACGGCAATTTACGGCCAATCAGATATTTATCAACACCGGCTGTAAAACCATCGTCCCGCATGATATCGATGGGCTGGACGATATAGAATACCTCACCTCAACCAGCATCCTTAAGCTGGAGAAAGTCCCCGAACATTTATTGATACTGGGCGGCAACTACATCGGGTTGGAATTTGGGCAGATGTTCCGCAGGTTCGGCAGCAAGGTTACCATATTGGAGAAATCGGGCAGGCTGCTCTCGCGCGAGGATGAAGATATCTCTACAGAGATAACCGGCATACTACAGGAGGAAGGTATAAAAGTGCTCACCAACACAAAAGCAGTAAAATTCAAAAACAAGGGCAAAAACCAGGTTACGGCAACATTGGATACCGTTGGTAAGGAAAGCAAGCTGAAATGCACGCATGTGCTGGTAGCCATTGGCCGCGCCCCGCAGACCGATGGGCTCGGCCTGGAAAAGACCGGCGTAGCGTTAGATGAGAAAGGCTACATTAAGGTAGATGATAAGCTGGAGGCCACGCAGCCAGGCATTTATGCGCTGGGCGATGTAAAGGGCGGGCCGGCGTTTACGCACATCTCGTATAATGATTATACCATCGTGTACCGCAACCTGATAGAAAAACTAGACCTAAACACTAAAGACCGCCCAATACCCTATTGTATGTTTACCGACCCCGAACTCGGTCGCGTAGGCATCACCGAAACTGAGGCCCGCAAGCAGGGCCTGAATATAAAAGTGGCTAAGCTGCCGATGTCGCACGTAGCCAGGGCGCTGGAAACCGGCGATACGCGGGGACTGATGAAAGCCGTGGTAGATGCCGATACTAAAAAGATATTGGGTGTAGCCGTAGTGGGTACAGAGGGCGGCGAAATAATGACCGTGCTACAGATGGCCATGGAAGGCGGCATTACTTACGACAGGATCCGCTATTGTGTATTTGCCCACCCCACCTACTCCGAATCGCTCAATAATCTTTTCATGACTTTGGAGGATTAATTGGCCGCTATGATAAAAGTAGAGCATCTGGTAAAAACATTCGGCAGCACAAAGGCTGTGGGCGGCATATCTTTTGAGGTAGCCGAAGGCGAAACTCTGGCCTTGCTGGGCACCAGCGGCTGCGGCAAAACCACTACCTTAAAAATGCTGAACCGACTGATAGAGCCCGATAGCGGCGCAATCTACATCAATGATAAAAATATCCTCCAAGAAAACCCCGAGACGCTTCGCCGTGGCATTGGTTATGTATTGCAGAACAACGGCCTCTTCCCGCATTATACCGTTGCCGAGAATATTGCCATAGTGCCCCAATTGTTGAAATGGGATAAAGCCAAAACCGATAGACGCATCAACGAACTGCTGGGGAAGCTACACTTGGCTAAAGAGCATCTCAACGCTTATCCCAATGAACTGAGCGGCGGCCAGCAGCAACGTATAGGCCTGGCCCGTGCCCTGGTTGCCGACCCGCCGCTGCTGCTGATGGATGAACCCTTTGGTGCACTGGATAACGTTACCCGCTCAAAAATACACGGCGAATTTAAAGCACTCGATGAACTGAAACGCAAAACCATTATCCTGGTAACACACGATGTGCAGGAAGCCTTTGAACTGGCCGACCGCATTGCCCTGATGGATAAAGGCAAGATAGTGCAGATCGGCACCCCTGCCGAATTACTGTTTGCTCCGAAGAATGATTTCGTGCGGGACTTTTTACAGGAGGAGCGTTTGCAGTTGGAATTCAGAGCCATCAAACTAGCCGATTTGTGGGAGCACTTGCCTGCGGGAAGCAGCAAAGCAAAATCGCCGGCCCTTTCTACCGAGCTTGATTTTTGGTCGGCATTGGAGCGGTTTAAATTTAGCAAAGCCGAAACGATACAGGTTACCAACAGCGAGCATGTAATAAAGGCCATCAGCTTTGAGCAATTGATGGCCGCTTACGCACAGTATAAAACCCTGCAGCCGCATGAATGAGCAACAGCAAACGCTTTGGGGCTTTATGGCTCAGCAGGCCGATAAGCTGGCTGTGCAAACGCTGCAGCATATCGGGCTTACGTTTATCTCGCTGTTTATCGCGGTGCTGATAGGCCTGCCTCTGGGTATTTATATCACCCGCAAAAAAAGCCTTTCAGGTTTGGTGCTGGGCATAGCGGGCGTTTTGCAAACCATCCCCAGCATAGCGTTGCTTGGTTTTATGATACCACTGCTAGGCATCGGTGCAAAACCTGCCATCGTAGCGCTGTTGCTGTACGCGCTGCTGCCTATCATCCGCAATACCTATACGGGCATAACCGGGGTAGATGCTACGGTAAAAGAAGCTGCCATTGCCATGGGCATGAGTAAATGGCAGGTGCTGTTCAAAGTGGAGCTTCCGCTGGCTATGCCGGTGATTTTGGCGGGCATACGTACCGCCACGGTAATCAATGTGGGTGTGGCTACGCTGGCATCGTACATTGCGGCGGGTGGTTTGGGCGAGTTTATTTTCGGGGGGATCTCGCTTAACAATACCAATATGATTTTGGCGGGTGCAATACCGGCAGCCCTGCTGGCCATTATTTTCGATTTCCTGCTGTCGTTGGTTCAAAAGCTCAATTTCAAAAAGATTAAGGGCGCGGTAAAAATTGCGCCTGTTTTACTGCTGATATTATCCTGCCTGTATTTTGTGCCATCTGCTTATGGCAGTAAGCTTACCGCCGGCTTTACGCCCGAGTTTATGGGCCGACAAGATGGTAATCTGGGGCTGCAAAGTAAATACGGACTGAAGATACACACGATAGTGATTAGCGATGCGGTGATGTACAACGCCGCGCAGGAGAAAGAACTGGATGTGATAAGCGGTTACTCAACCGATGGCCGCCTGAAGGCTTACGATTTGGTGGTGCTTGATGATGATAAAAAGATTTTCCCGCCCTATTATGCTGCGCCGGTGGTGCGCGAAGATGCCCTGCGGAAATTCCCGCAGCTGGAAAAAACGCTGAACCTGCTGGTCGGCACGATTACCGATTCGGTAATGACGGAGCTGAACTACAAAACCGATTATCTGCACCAATCGCCCGAGCGCGTAGCCAAAGAATTTTTGGTGGCGAAGCATTTGTTCAGGGCAGATAGGGGCGGCAAAGGGGGCGTGGTGCGCATCGGCTCCAAAATATTCGGCGAGCAATACATATTGGCAGGCATGTACACCATGCTTATCAAAGGCTATACCGATTACGACGTTGCCACAAAAACCGGCCTGGGCGGCACCAAGATAGTTTTCGATGCACTCACTAACGACCAGATAGACCTGTACCCCGAATACACTGGCACCGGCTTATTGGCCATACTGCAGGCCCCGGCAAAAACGGTGATGCAGCTGCAAATGAGCAAGGATAGCACCTACAACTACGTTGCCCGCGAATTTGAAAAGCGTTATCAGTTGAAGTGGCTTAAACCTATCGGGTTTAATAATGCCTATGCCTTAATGATGCGCCAAAAACAGGCAAAGGAGCTGCATATTAAAACAATTTCAGACCTTAAACGATATTTGGATAGTAAGTAATACCAATGGATTTAGCAGACTGTTATAAAAAAGTACGCCAGCGAACGGAAGCCATCTGCGCGCCCCTGCAAACCGAAGATTACGTGGTGCAGCCCGTGGTAGATGTTAGTCCCCCCAAATGGCACATCGGGCATACCACCTGGTTTTTTGAAACCTTTATCCTGAAGCCTTATTTTATGGGCTATCAGGAGTACGACCCCCAATACAATTACGTTTTCAATAGCTATTACGAAACCGTAGGTACGCGCGTTATCCGGACGGATAGAGGGAATTTAAGCCGCCCCACAGTTGTCGATATACAGCTTTACCGGAAGTACGTAGATGATGCCATGCAGAACTTTATTGCCTGCAGCCCATTAGGTGCCGACGTACAGGAACTGTTAGTGCTCGGCCTTAACCACGAGGAGCAACACCAGGAACTGCTGATGACAGATATCAAATACATCCTCGGCAATAACCCTTTGTTCTCAGCTTACTCCAAAGATTATGTAAAGCCGAGAGTAGAGGAGGTTGATGGCACAGATCTCATAAGCCTCGCCGAAGGCGTCTACGAGATTGGCTTTGCGGGCGAAGGTTTTTCCTTCGATAACGAGCATAATCGCCATAAAGTTTATTTGAATGCCTTCGGGATTAGTCCGGCGCTGGTTACCAATACCGAATATCTCGAATTTATAGATGCCGGGGGATATCACGATTTTCGCCACTGGCATGCCGCCGGTTGGGATTGGGTAAATACCAATAAGGTAGAGGCCCCCATGTACTGGCATCTGATTGACGACGAGTGGCATTATTATACCTACCATGGTTTAGAGCCGCTGCGCCTGCACGAGGCGGTTTGCCACATCAGCTATTACGAAGCTTACGCCTACGCCTCATGGAAGGGCATGCGCCTGCCGACGGAGTTTGAATGGGAAGTCGCGGCTATGCAGTTTAACTGGGGCAGTCGCTGGGAGTGGACCGAAAGCAGCTACCTGCCATACCCGGGCTTTGCCAAAGCACCCGGCGCAATCGGCGAATACAATGGCAAGTTTATGGTGGGGCAAAAGGTTTTGAGGGGCGCATCAGAAGCAACCCCGCCCAACCATAGCCGCATTACCTACCGCAACTTTTTTCAACCCGAATTACGCTGGCAATTTACCGGCATACGCCTCGCAAAATAAAACACTGCAAAAACACCTATGGAAACATCTACCTGCACCCTGAAAAAACCTGAAGAGCACGCAAGCCCCAACGGACAGTTCTACAAGGACGTGATAGCCGGTTTAAGCGCCAAACCAAAGCGCCTCGACTCTAAATATTTTTATGATGCCAACGGCGATAAGATATTCCAGGAGCTGATGAACTGCGCCGAATATTACCCAACCAATTGCGAGTTGGAGATATTCACCCAAAAAACTGCGGAGCTAGCCAAAGCCATCATTGCCGATGGCGATGCTTTCGAACTGATAGAACTGGGTGCGGGGGATGCCACAAAATCGTCACATCTGTTAAAATACCTGATTGATGAACAAGCTGATTTTACCTACCTGCCGATAGATATTTCGGAAAATGTGATCGCCTACCTCAATATTACCCTACCGGTTACCTTGCCGGGCATAAAAATAAATGGCTTGCAGGGCGAGTATTTTGATATGTTAACGAAGGCAGCTGCAATTTCCGATAAACGCAAGGTGGTGATGTTTTTGGGTTCAAACATAGGCAATATGCAGGTGAAGGATGCCGAGGCATTCTGCAAGGTGCTGCGCCAGCATCTGTCGCCCGGCGATATGGTGTTGATAGGGGCAGACCTGAAGAAGAACCCGCACACCGTTTTATCAGCCTACAACGATAAAGGAGGCATTACCAAACGCTTTAACCTGAATTTATTGGAGCGCATCAACCGCGAACTGAACGGCGATTTCGATGTTTCACAATTCGACCACTACGCCATGTATGACCCGGAAAGCGGCGCCTGCCGCAGCTATCTGGTTAGTTTGCAGGAACAGCGGGTGAATATTGGCGATACGTATATAAGTTTCGCCAAAGACGAGTACATCTACATGGAAATATCGCAGAAGTTTACGGTAGAGCAGGTGGATAACATGGCCGCAGTTGCCGGCTTTAAGCCATTGGATAGGCTTTTTGATAGCAAGGATTGGTTTGTTGATGCGGTTTGGGTGGCGGAGTAGGGGTCGAATATTTCACGCAAAGGCGCAAGGCCGCTATTTTTTTTTCTTTGCGCCTTCGCGCCTTTGCGTGAGGTTACCCTTAATCATTCGTTTTAAATTCCTCTTGCGCCTCAAATAAATAAGCCTATATTTATTTCAAATTATAAAGCCAAATGGAATCAACATCTATTGTTTTTTACATCATCCTGTTTCTTGTTTTTATCGGGGTGGCCTCGTCGTTTGTTACGGTAAAACAGGGCACCATCGTGGTCATAACCGTGTTCGGCAAATACCGCCGCATATTAGCACCGGGCTTGAATTTCAAGATTCCCTTCATCGAAAATGTTTATTCAAAAATATCCATCCAGAACCGCTCGGTAGAGCTGGAGTTCCAGGCCGTAACGTTCGATCAGGCTAACGTTTATTTTAAAGCCATGCTGCTGTATTCGGTACTGGATCAATCAGAAGAGGCAATCAAGAACGTTGCTTTTAAATTCGTAGACGAACGTAACCTGATGCAGGCACTCATCCGCACCGTAGAGGGCTCCATCCGCGCATTCGTTGCCACCAAGCGTCAGAGCGAGGTGCTGATACTGCGCCGCGACATCGTAGAGCACGTAAAAGATCAACTGGATACTATACTGGAAGGCTGGGGTTACCACCTGCAAGATCTGCAACTAAACGATATCACGTTCGATGACGTCATCATGAAATCCATGAGCCAGGTAGTGGCTTCTAATAACCTCAAAGCCGCTGCCGAAAACGAGGGCCAGGCATTGCTCATCACCAAAACCAAAGCAGCAGAAGCCGATGGTAACGCCATCAAAATTTCTGCCGAGGCTGAGCGCCAGGCCGCCCAGTTGCGTGGCCAGGGTATCGCCTTATTCCGCGAGGAAGTGGCCAAGGGTATGACTACGGCCGCTAAAGAAATGCAAGGCGCCAATATGGATACCTCGGTTATCCTCTTCACCATGTGGACAGAATCTATCAAGCACTTCGCCGAAAACTCTAACGGCAACGTGATATTCTTAGACGGCTCTACCGCCGGTATGGAGCATACCATGAAAGAAATGATGGCATTAAACCTTCTGCAGTCAGATAAAGTCAAAAAGTAAAATTACTTTTTAACCCCTTCTGATGATTTTTAAACTATTACGTGCAGGCACGGTATCGGTGTTGTTGCTGCTTGCTACTTTTACGCTTCATGCCCAGCCTTTCAGGCAGCTAACGGCTGATGATTTCCAGGGCTACCCCCGCGCCAACAATCGCGGCGTGGTGGCTTATACCAATTGCACTATCGACTTCCATTTCCAGGCTACGCATCAGGATGGCGAGTATATCCTGCATTTCAACGTGCGGCTGGATATGAATCACTACAAATCGTGGATAGACCGCTCGCGCATTACCTCGCAGCAATCTCTTGCCGAAATATTAAAGCACGAGCAGGGCCATTACAATATCGCCTATTTGGAACAGCAGGAAGTGCTGCGCGTTGTAAACCGCACCCGCTTTACCGCCAATTACAAAAACGAGGCGATGGATATATTCAATCGTATAGATGCCAAATACAAACAGCTGAATATCGATTACGACGAAGATACCGGCCACAGCACCAACAAACAGCAACAGCATGCATGGGATTTATACTTTGCCAAACGCATAGAAAATATGCCACCGCTCACAGCCGGGGCATATTAAAACCTCATGCCTGGAAATTACATCATAAACCCTCAAAAGTGTTCACGCTGCGCAGTGTGAACACCGTGAACGCTTTTAATTCGCTATTAATCAGATGTTTGTAAATTGAGGCATGGTGTCAAAATGGTGTCACCACGCGTGTTGTTGCTGTTTGTTATTTGCGCAAGAAGCGTTGTAGCCGATACCTCGTTGCACCTAAGGGGCAACATGGGTTTTAATACAAGCTGCTTTAAATTGCCACTTGTCCGCTGTGCTTTATTGCCGTATTTTTGGCGGATATGCCAACCGGTAATAAGCTATACTTTGCTTCAGATTTTCATTTGGGTGTAGGCGGTGCCGACACCTCGGCCATCCGCGAGGCCCGCATTATCCGCTGGCTGGATATGATAAAAGCCGATGCTGCCGAACTCTTTCTGGTTGGTGATGTGTTCGATTTTTGGTTCGAGTATAAAACGGTAATCCCTAAAGGGTATATCCGCTTTTTAGGCAAACTGGCCGAACTGGCAGATGCCGGCATAAAGCTTTACTTTTTTAAAGGAAACCACGATATGTGGATGTTCGATTACTTCGAGAAAGAACTGGGTGCCACCATCATCACCAACGAACTGGAAATAGTGCGCAATGGGAAGACTTTTTACCTGCACCACGGCGATGGCCTTGGGCCCGGCGATAAAAAATACAAATTCCTTAAGAAGATATTCCGCAGCAGGCTTTGCCAATGGGCCTTTGCCAGGTTGCACCCTAATTTGGGTATTGGGTTGGCCAATGCGTGGTCGCACGATAGCAAGCAAACCAATGCCCGTATTGGCGAAGCTAAACTGCACCCGCAGGAGTGGATAGAAATTTACTCACGCGAATTGCTGCAGACCAAGCATTACGATTACATGGTTTACGGGCACCGGCATAAACCGCTGGATATCGCCTTAACGGAAAATTCCCGTTATATTAATCTCGGCGACTGGCTGTATAATTCCAGCTACGCAGTTTTCGACGGTACCGACTTAACCCTAAAGTATTTCGAGCGTGAGGCTGTACCCGTTTGGAAGCACTAATCTATTTACAATTCGCTGAATATATTATATCCCTTAATTTGCGTATTTTTGCATGTTTTTTGCAATAGACTGCGTAAGCTAAACCCGATTGGCATGAAAAGCCTTTTGAGCATCGGGGTTTACGCGTAGAAAAAGGTTTGTAATAAAAAGCGGGGCTAGCCTAACCAACAAGCGCTGCGATTGATTTTCGAAATAAGATGTTAGAGAAATTAGAACTGATATACCAACGCTGGAAAGCGGTTGAAGTTGAGCTAAGCAGCCCCGACGTGATGAGCGATATGAAGCGCTTTGCCCAGCTGAACAAAGAATATAAAGACCTTGCTAAAATTGTTGACGAGTATAATGTTTACAAAAACATTATGAGCAACATTGATTCCAATAAAGAAATTTTGGCTACCGAGAAGGACGAGGAGTTCCGCGAGATGGCTAAGATGGAATTGGACGAGTTGTTGACCAGGCAGGATGAAATGGAAGAAAAAATCCGTTTGATGCTGATACCGAAAGACCCCGAAGATTCTAAAAATGCCATTATCGAAATACGTGGTGGCACGGGCGGCGATGAGGCAGCATTGTTTGCAGGCGATATGTACCGTATGTATATGCGTTATTGCGAACGCCGCGGCTGGAAAACCGAACTGGTAGACTACACCGAAGGTACTGCTGGTGGGTATAAGGAGATTGTATTCAACGTAAATGCCGAAGATGCTTATGGCAACTTTAAATACGAAAGCGGCGTGCACCGCGTACAGCGCGTTCCCGATACCGAAACCCAGGGTCGTGTGCATACGTCTGCTGCGAGTGTTGTAGTATTGCCAGAGGTTGACGAGTTCGATATCGATTTGCAGGTGAGCGATATCCGTAAGGATTTGTTCTGCGCATCTGGTCCAGGTGGTCAATCGGTAAATACTACCTATTCTGCGGTGCGTTTAACGCACATCCCAACAGGTATTGTTGCGCAGTGCCAGGATCAAAAATCTCAATTAAAAAATTACGATAAAGCTTTAGGCGTACTGCGCTCGCGTGTGTACGAAATGGAGTTGCAAAAGCATCTTGCAGAAACGTCTAAAAAACGTAAAACGATGGTTGCCACGGGTGATAGGAGCGCCAAAGTACGTACCTATAATTACCCGCAAGGCCGTTTAACCGAGCATCGCATTGGCTTAACCATATACAACCTTAACGGCGTAATGAACGGCGACCTGCAGGAGATTATGGAAGCCCTGCAATTTGCAGAGAATGCCGAAAGGTTGAAAGAAGGCACCGCCGCTTAATGAAAAAAACGGGTGCAGATGATTTTGAAAACATTTTTGCAAACGTTAAGAGCCGTGTTGCCTGATACGACACAGCGAGCGGATAGGAGCACCGCCATGGAGGTGGCAGCACTGCCAATAAGCGATTTTTATTTAATGGAAGGTAAATCACTTTCCTCAACTTTTCAAGTGCAGGCAGAGGGCTTGCTCGGCCGCGATGACGATGGCGTGTTTTATGAGCATCGCTTAATAATGGGCGAATATGCCAACATTTCTTTCCCTGTAGTTTTTAAGCAAAAGTACGGTACTAAGTTGCGTGATATGTTGGATACTGGCTGGCCGGGGTTGCACCTGATTTCTGATAATATGCTATCGGTAATGAAAGAGGCGCAACAATCGGGGTTCAAGACATTCCCAGTTACGGTTTTAGACAGAAAAGGCAACGTTATCAGTGGTTACAGTGGTTTATCTGTTACTGGCAGGTGCGGGCGGATTGATTATGATAAATCATCTGTGGTGCTTGAGAAAAGCCTCATTGAAGGCGGTCCGACAGGTAAATACCTTAAGGGTTTATATGTCGGCCTTGACCAGTGGGATGGTAGCGATATTTTTCTCCCAAATGCAAATTTTAGTATTATCGTAACCCGCAAAACGATGGAAGCATTACAGTTGGCTAAAATTTCTAATATAGTGTTCCACAACCTCGGTGAGATTGAAACCCCAAGCTTCGGCGTACCCCAATCATAGTCAGTAAGCGTATGGTATGCGTTCTTGAAAACCGCCAGACCATAAATTAATTCTCTTTTCTTCGTCGACTCTTTTCCTGGATTCTAATGCGCGGATGCTTTCTCCTTCAGCTTAATGCGCGCGGAAAATTAAGCCGCCACCCAAATAATCGCAATCGCTGCCGTGTATGTAGGCCTTAACCTGTAGGGCCATCCATGGCAGCACATAATATTTCACGCCGGGGGTCCAATAGCTGTTGATATTGGTGGTGCTTTTATAGTGCAGGTAAAAGCCATAGTTAGCCATAATAGCCAACCGCCCCATCCACAAATCTACACCGCCGCTTAGGCCGTATCGCCATCTGTCGTACGAGGTGCCATGATACTGGTAGGTAGGCTCCAGGTTGGTTTTGGGGTCGTTATCGGGATGGTAGAGGGTATAATAGTAAACGGCCTCTCCTCCGGCCTTTAAGCTCAGTACCGGGCTTAGGCGATAATTGTAAGCTGCGGAAAAACCTGTTTTATATAATCCACCTTCGGCTTTTTGCACCCCACGCCGGCCCACATCAAACCCTATTTCGAACGAATGTTTATAAAACTCACTGAATGCCTTGCTGCTGGTTTGCGGCCCCGGGGTGTTCAGCGTTTTGATGAGGCCGAATGAAGCCTCTACCGTGTTGATGCCATTGTTAGGCACCCGTACCGCGCCGTTGGAGTAATGGAAAATATCTATTCCCCCCTTTATAGCAATGGTTTGGCTCAGCGGGGTTGAAATAAACACCCCCGCTTGTGTACACAAATTAATGTGGCTGCCAATAAGCGGGTTGCCGTTAGAAAAGTACGTGCCTGTAGCATAAGCAACACCCAATGCCGGGGCAAAAACCAGGCGCGTGCCACCGAGTTTTACAATAGGGATCTCTAAACGCCCCATTACTGTGTAAACATGGCCTATCGGATGCGTTGTAGACACGCTATCTACCACGCTTACATTGTTAAAGCTGCGCATGCCGAACACGGCATCTATAGCTTGGATATTGAGTATGCGGATGTATGGCGCTTTGTTGTTTGCCATATCAAAGTGGTAGGCAAACTCCGCCCCAAGCAAATGGCCGGGCAGCTTGTATTTTTCTGCGGTGAACGAGCTTAAGCCCACCAGGCCGTTTAGCTCTGCCTTGTTGCCGTTTTGGGCCATTAAACACCTGGACGTACACAGCAGTAAAGCAAAAAGGGCGAGTTTTCTCATAAGTAGGCGGCCCGTACTTGCTGGCCGGTTTAGTTGTTTAAGATTATCAGGTATGAAATATATATTGTAATATTTATATATATCGCTGGTGCAAAATAATGATTTAATATCATTTCTCGGCGTTTTCATCCCAATTTCATAATGCCCCGCTACATTAGCAATGTTAGGTTAGGCGTTTGCCCGGTTTTTTAAGGCGGCTGCAACTAATCACCACGGTACGTAATCTTGAAGCATATGCTGGCAGTAAAAAATTTAACAGGTATCAATACAATTTTCGCACGCGAAGTACGCCTGATGGGTAATGGATTTGCAATAAGCCTGGTGGCTAATGATGCCGATTGGGCCAATGAACGCATTGATAGCGCCATCAACGAAATAAACCGCGTTGAGAAACTCCTGAGCACCTTTACCGAAGATAGCAAGCTGAACGAGATTAACCGCAATGCCGGCATACGCCCGGTACGCGTAGATGCCGAAATTTTTAATCTGGTTGATAGGGCACTGCAAATATCAGAGCTTACTTACGGCACTTTTGATGTTACCTACCCCGCCAACCAAATTGCCGATGCCGATACCAAGGCAGCAAAACGCAAGCTTAGCCTCACCAACTACAAAAACGTAGTGCTCGATGCCGCAAAACAAACCGTGTTTTTAAAGAACAAAGGTATGCGCATAGGCCTGGGCGCCATAAGCAGAGGCTACGCCGCCGATAGGGCAAAATATATTTTACAGATGGAAGGCGTAAGCAGCGGCGTTATTAATGCCGGCGGCGATTTACTTAGCTGGGGCTTGCAGCCCGATAACACGCCGTGGACCATTGGCACAGCAGATCCATCGCAAGCCGGGCAGCCTTTTGCAGGCGTAAACATCAGCAATATGGCTATTGCTACCTCCTTCAATTCAGAAAAGCTTAATTACACCGGCGGTGCAGTACCTGCGGGCAACATACACCCCGATAGCGGCTTTGCAGTGAGCAAAATAAAAAGCGTAAGCATTATTACGCCCGGTGCTGAGCTTGCCGATGCCATGGCAACCCCTATTATTGCCATGGGCATAAACGCCGGTTTATACCTCATCAATAAACTTAATCAAATGGCCTGCATCATTATTGATGACCATGCCCGGGTTTACACATCAAAAGATATTAAATTAACGGCCTAAGCGTTTGGCGGCTCAATAGGCTATTTATATATTTACCAATATTACTAACCAGGCCTCTATATAAGTTAATTTTTACCCTCGGCTGTTATTATTGATGTAGGCAATTCCCCTTTGGGGGTTGTTTATACGAATAATAACGCATTTGTTTTCCTTCTGAAATGATAAAGTGGTTTTTGTATATTGTACTCTTGTTGATATCCGCACCACGCCTTTTATCTGCCAGCTCCAATATCAGCAGCAATCATAATTTTCGTGGCGGTGCCATGCATATAGACGCGCGCCCGGTTTTTCAACAACAGCGCGATACAACTAACAAAGACAAAAAACGGCAGCAGGAAGAAGAGAAAAAGAAAATAAAAGAGGTAGCCAAGGCCAAAAAACAACCTAAGCCCGAAAAAGTGGAAGAAATAGACCCGCTTACCGGCAAGCCAAAAGTGAAGCCAAAACGGCAGCGACGGCCCGATGGCATGGAGCGGCCACCCGAAATTCCCAGAAGAAACAATAATTAATACTAAGTTTACCGCGTTTTATCAATGAGATACTTCGGCATATTAGTTTTAGTAATGAGTTGCAATGCGTTTAACGCAGCAGTGGCAAAGCCTGCATCCTTTGCAGGCCTGCAAACCCGTTTGGTAGCCGATACAGATACCGTTGCCAAAGCCGTTGCCGATACCAATGTTATCGTACGCAAAAACTCGCTTTCGGCGGGGATAAATTATGGCAGCGATGCGCTGTTCTTCGGCCGTACAGGCCCCAAAAAGTACCCATTTATGGCTGCCGATTTGGTAGTGAATTACAAATCGGGCTTTTTTATATACGGCTCGGCGCTAAAGGTATTAGGTTACGAAGTGCCTTTGGTTGATGAGATAGACGTTGGCGGCGGGTACTTCTACCGCCTGTCTAAAAACTTTACCGGCACGCTAAGCTATACGCGGTTTATTTTCAATAATAAGTCGGCTATCATCAAGTCGGCCTCATCCAACGATATCAACTTCAAAAACTCGTACGATTGGGGCTTCGCGAAAACCAGCCTGGTGGCCGATTACCTTTTTGGTAAATCGTACGATGTGTTTGCCACTGTCAGCAACTCCAAATACTGGGAGAGCAGCTGGAGTATTTTCGACGACCAGGATTACCTTTCCATCAACCCATCGTTCAACTTTATATTGGGTACGCAAAACTTTGTACAGCGGTACTCTATCGACCATAAGTACCAGCTTGAGGCTGATAATATCTATATCCGCAACCAGAACGCGACGGGGGCTCGCGCCAACGCCAAATTCACCATGCTCAATTACAGCTTCAAGATACCCGTATCGTACAACAGGCCGCATTACACGCTGGAGTTCTCGTACAAATATTCTATCCCGGTAAATGTGGAAGGAGCCCTGCTCAACCGCCGCGAATCTTTTTACAACCTTACATTTTATTACGTTTTTTATTGATGCCCGATGAATGTTTTAATAATAGAGGATGAAAAAGCGCTGGCTTATGAGATGGAGCTGTTCTTATCCAAGAACAACTATATCTGCGAACTATGCTTCAACGGCGCATCGGCATCTGAAAAAATTGCCGTTAACCTCTACGATTTTATACTGATAGACCTTGGCCTGCCTGATTATGAAGGCTTGGATCTGCTTAAAGAAGCCAAACGCAACCGCCCAGAAGCAGCCTGCATCATCCTTACCGCCCGCGCCGAAGTTTACGACCGTATAAAAGGCCTTGACCTGGGTGCCGACGATTACCTGGCCAAGCCCTTCTCGCTGCTGGAACTGCAAAGCCGTATGCAAGCCATCACCCGCCGCAAGTTTGGGCTGGTAAACCAGGTAGTAGACCTTGATGGTTTTTTGGTAAACCTTACCGACCGCACCATCACTTACATGAGCAATGCGGTTAGCGCTATTACTAAAAAAGAGTTCGACCTGATTGCTTACCTTATATTGCATAAGAACCGCACCTTAACCCGTGCGCAGCTCAGCGAACACATTTGGGGCAGCGTAGTGAACGACGATTACGACAGCAACTTTATTGACGCCCACATCAAAAATATACGTAAAAAACTGGGTGCCTTTGCCGCCGCCGATTGGCTGGAAACCGTGCGCGGGTTGGGTTATCGTATAAAAACAAACGTTTAAGTATTTGAAGCTAAAAACCAAACTAACGCTGTTTAATGCCTTATCAAAACTGGTAATCGTAACCCTTTTTGTGCTTTTGCTGCCCTCCATTATCGAAAGCATCAACCGCAACTATACCGACGACCGCCTCATTAAACAAAAGGATAAGCTGCTGCAGATAGTAAAGGAGAAGGGCATACAAACCTATATAGAAGACGGGCAAAGCTACGGCAGCTACCTGCCGCTAAAGGAAGAGTATATTAGTTTGGATGAAGCGGAGCCCGATTACTACGCCGATACCATACAAAATGAACGCCGCTCGGTTGAGCGCGACACTATCGATTACCGCATCCTGAGCCATACCTTTATGGTTGGCAAAAAGAACTACCTGCTGGAAATTGGCAAAAGCACCGAAACCATAGACGATACCACCGGCCCCTTGCAAAACATCGCTTTCCTGATATTGCTGGGCATGATATTGCTCACCATCCTGGCCGATCAGGTGTATTCTAACTATATCCTCGCGCCCTTAAGCCGCATTATACGCACCAAGCTGGTGGGCGCCAAGTTCCCCAGTTTTACCTCGTATGCGCAGGTTAAAACCACCACCTCCGATTTTCAGCATCTCGATTTCAGCATCCATAAGATGATTGAAACTATTGAGCATGCTTTCCAAAAAGAGCGGGAGTTTATCTCCAACGCCTCGCACGAGCTGATGACCCCAATCTCTATCCTGCAATCCAAAATCGAGAATATGTTTCAGCAGGAGGATATAAACGATGAGATGAAGGTGCGCATGCTGGAGATGCAGAAAATACTTAACAGGCTCAAGAGCATTACCAAAACGCTACTGTTGATATCGCAGATAGAGAACGAGCAGTTTTTGAAGGAAGACGAGATATCGCTAACGGATATGCTGCAGGATTTGTATGAAGAGATATCCATACGCCTGCAGGAGAAAAACATAGGCTACGCGCTGGCACTGAGCCAGGATGCAGCACTGGTTAACGTAAACAAGTTTTTGCTGTTCAACTTGCTGTTCAATCTGGTAAACAACGCCATTAAGTACAATAAGCCCGATGGCTCAATTATTGTAAACGGCGAAAAGGTAAAGAATTACTACGTAATCAGCATAAACGATACCGGCATAGGCATCGCCGAAGACGAATTGCCCTACATTTTCGACAGGTTCAAAAAAATAAAACAATCGCCTAAGCAGGATAGCTTTGGACTGGGGCTGCCCATCGTAAAATCGATAGCGGCTTTCCACGGAATAGAGCTGCAGGTGCGTTCGGAGAAAGGCGTAGGCAGCACCTTTACGCTCATCATCCCGGCAAAGCTTATCAGGCAATAGGCGTTTTTAGCTAATTTTGTCCTAAATTACAGTCAGTAGCTGTAGGGAATATTTGTGGCAACTGCCATTTTTACCTTCTGGCTTTCCCTTGAATTAAAAAACTATAGTTGTGGTATGGTTTTTTAAGCCTGGTGGATAATGCTTGTGAATTGCTGCCAAACGCAGGGTTTGGCATCTGCTTTGCAAGTGTTTAACCAAATACACAACTATATACAACATGAAGACTTTAAAATTAAGGATAGCTACTTTCAGTATTGCAATAGCTTCGTTAGGTGTTATCGGCAGCGGCTGTAACTCATTAACCAAAACACAAAAGGGTGCTGCCATTGGCGCAGGTGCCGGTGGTACCATTGGTGCATTTATTGGTAAAGCAGCTGGTAACACTGCCCTGGGTGCTATAATAGGCGGTGCTGTTGGCGGTACAGCCGGTGCATTCATAGGCCGTAACATGGATAGGCAGGCTGCTGAAATAAAACAAACCGTGCCGGGCGCAACCGTTATCCGCGAAGGGGAAGGTATCCTGGTGAAATTCGATTCGGGTATTTTATTCGATATCAATAAGTCGGACCTTAAGGCCGCTGCCCGTACCAACCTGCAAAACCTGGCGGCATCATTGGTGAATAATCCGCAAACAAACATCCTGATTGTGGGCCACACCGACAATACCGGTGGCGATGCGCTTAACATGGCTCTTTCAATCCGCAGGGCCGAAGCCGTGAAAGCTTTTATAGCCGCAAGTAACGTTGCAAGCTCAAGGTTAACTACATCTGGTAAAGGCGAATCTGAACCGATTGCCGATAACAGCACCGTTGACGGCCAGGCACAGAACCGCCGTGTAGAAATCGTAATCGTTGCCAACGAGCAAATGAAGAACCAGGCCCGTAGCGCCCAATAAACATTTAATAAGACAGAGAAATAATAGTTTCAACATAAGCCCTTCCGAGCATTCGGGAGGGCTTTGTTTTTTGGGCTAAGCCGAGGCGAAAAACGCGCCTTCGTCCTTGCGAGCGATAGCGCGGCAATCATCGGTAAGCAGAGCGGTATTGCAAATGAAGCGCTTCGTTTGATGCAAATCAAAGTTCGCTCCTTCTTAAGCTTCCCGCGTTTTCGTACATTTGCGCCATGGCATCCATCAAACCATCTGTACCCAAGGGCACCCGCGATTTTTCTCCGGCCGAAATGGCTAAACGCAATTTCATCTTCGATACCATTAAAGGCGTGTTCCGCAAGTATGGCTATCAGCAGATAGAAACGCCAACCATGGAGAACCTGAGCACCCTCACCGGTAAGTATGGAGATGAGGGGGATAAGCTGATATTTAAGGTATTGAATAGTGGGGACTATTTTTCTAAGTCTCCCACATTTAAGCAGCTTACCGCGTTAGAGGGTGACTATCTTCAAGCCAAGGTACGTGAAGGAAAAGGACAGCCTGCATATGACGAGGGGATTGTTGACCCGGTTGCTGAGCGTAAACCAGAGTTCGAAGAATTGGCATTAAAATTTGTTGATGAATGTATTGACTATAATAAATTTGCAATAGTTATCTCCGAAAAAGCCCTCCGCTACGACCTCACCGTTCCCTTTGCCCGGTACGTAGTGCAGCACCAAAATGAGATTACCTTCCCGTTCAAGCGGTTCCAGGTGCAGCCGGTATGGCGTGCCGATAAGCCCCAAAAAGGCCGCTATCGCGAGTTTTACCAGTGCGATGTGGATGTAGTGGGCTCTGCTTCATTGCTTAACGAAGCGGAATTTGTGATGATTTACGACGAGGCTTTAAGCCTGTTGGGACTGAAGGATTTTACCATAAAAATAAATAATAGAAAAATTCTATCAGGAATTGCGCAAGTAATAGATAAATACGATAGTATAATTGACCTCACCGTAGCCATTGATAAGCTGGATAAAATAGGCTTAGACGGCGTGATAAAAGAGCTGTTAGAGCGCGGCTTTACCGCAGCTGATATTGATAAACTGAAGCCCGTTATTTTGCTGGAAGGTAATAACGCGGAGAAACTGCAAAAGCTGCGCGAGGCATTGGCTACATCTGAGATTGGCCTTCAAGGCTGCGACGAACTGGAAACTGTGTTTAACTATCTGCAATACACACCGCTAAAGCGCGCTACACTGGAACTGGACATTACCCTCGCCCGCGGCCTGAACTATTATACCGGCGCTATCTTCGAAGTGAAGACCAACGAAGTGGCCATGGGCAGCATAGGCGGCGGAGGCAGGTACGACGACCTTACCGGCATGTTCGGCCTGAAGGGCTTAACCGGTGCGGGTATCTCTTTTGGTGCCGACCGTATTTATGATGTGATGGAGGAACTGAACTTATTCCCGGCATCGGCAGAACAAAGCACACAGGTGCTCATCATCGGGTTCGATGCTGCAGCGGAAGCTTATGCTTTGCCATTGTTGCAGCAACTGCGTAACAATAACGTGAATGCCGAACTTTACCCTGCAGGGGCCAAGCTGAAAAAGCAAATGGAATACGCCAACAACAAGCAGATACCCTACACTGTCCTTATCGGCAGCGACGAGATGCAGAGCGGGTTGCTCAGCTTTAAAAACATGCAAAGCGGCGAACAGGAAAAGTTAAGTGCAGAAGCTATTTTGGCGAGGTTTGGGGCTTAGGTTGAGCTCATTTGTCTGAACTCGAATTAAACGAATTTTATGAATTTCCAGAAAGCCTTAGTGTTGGTGCAGCAATTCTGTAAAATTCGTTAATTCCCCCAAATTCGAGTTCAGAAAAATACGGTTACCCCAAATAAATTTTAAAAGTAGTCCCTTTACCCAACTCGCTTTCTACCTCTATTTTACCCCCAAAGGCTTCCACCTGGTTTTTGGTAATAAACAACCCTATGCCCCTGGCATCGCGGTTGCCGTGGAAGGTTTTATACATGCCGAACAAATCCGCACCATTTTTTTTCAGGTTGATGCCTACGCCATTGTCGGCAATGGTAAAGCCGTATGCGCCATTGGGCTCGGTAAAATAATCAATGATGATTTTTGGGGGCTGAGTTGCCGAGCGGTATTTGATGCCATTGCTTACCAGGTTAAGGATGATGCTCTCCAGGTAGGCCGGGCTATAGGTTAAAATGAAGTCGGCCGGAATCCGGTTGTCAATATCTACCTTCCACATCGCGATATCATTGCTCAGTAATTCCGTGACCTTTTCGAAATAAGTACGCAGGTTAAGCTTGCTGGTTTGGATGTCGATATTAGTTTGTATCGATACTACTTCGTTTAAATTGGCGATGGTTTCATTCAGCTGTTCCGATACTTTCAGGAGATGCCCTGACAGCTCCTCTTTTTCCTCGGTTTCGGTCATCGGGTCGCCCAATACATCCATTATCATTTTAAAATTGCTGGCATGCGTGCGCAAATTGTGCGATACGATGTAGGCAAAATTCAGCAACCTGTTGTTTTGCCCGCTCACCAGGTTTAAGGTATCGCGTAATTGCTGTTCCTTATTTTTTTGGTCGCTGATGTCGGTATGGGTGCCAATGATACGGGCGGGTTTATTGTCGCTGTCGTACTCCATCACCTTACCGCGATCCAGCACCCACTTGTAAGTATTGTCCTTACATAAAACCCGGTGCTGGTTGGTGTAGATATCGGTTTCTCCGCGCAGGTGGGCTTTTAAATCAGCGATGTATTTAGCTTTATCGGCCGGGTGTACACGACTGGTCCACTCACCAAGTTTGGTTCCAAAATCCTCTTTTTCCATGCCTATCATCCGCAAACATTGTTCTGAGTGATAGATAGTGCCATTTTTTATGTCCCAATCCCATAGGCCGCCACCGGTACCTTCCGATGCGAATACCCACCTCCGTTCGCTTTCGCGCAGGGCTTCTTCGGCTTCCCTTCGGGCGGTGATATCCTTTATTTGCGATACGAAGTACAAGGGCTCGCCATCCTGCCCTAACACTAAAGATACGTTGAGCACTATCCAAATAACATTTCCGGTTTTAGTGTAATAGCGTTTCTCCAGCTGGTAGTTCTGGATTTCTTTGTTCAGGGTTTTTTGCAGCAGGGTAAGGTCTGCCTCCAAATCGTCGGGGTGGGTTATCTCCTGGAAGGTTTTTACCAGCAGCTCCTCGCGGGTGTAGCCAAGCAAATCGCAAATACTCTTGTTTACTTTCAAAAATTTCCCCTCGGTAGATACCAGCACCATGCCGATGGAAGAATGCTCGAACGCATTACGGAAAGTTTCTTCGCTTATCTCCAGGTTTTGCTCAGCTTTTTTGCGTTGGGTAATATCAAAGTGGCAACCCACCATACGGAGGGGCTTATCGCCATCCCACTCAATTACCCGGCCGGTGCTGTTTACCCAAACTATGCTGCCGTTTTTGTGGCGATAGCGCACCTCAACGTTGTAGGGGGTTACGCCGTGGCTTTTGTAATGCCCGCTAACGCAATTATCCATCACCACCTTGTCTTCGGGCAATATAAGGTTGGCCCAGGTGGCGGTGGTGTTGGGCAGTTCATCGTCCTGGTAGCCAAACATAGCTTTAAAAACCGGGCTTAAGATTACCTTATTTTCTTGTATGTAGTAATCCCAATAGCCGGCAAGTGTCTCTTCCAGAATGATTTTATAGATATCCTCCATTAAACAGGGGTGGGTTAGGGCTATTAATTTTATGTAAAATACAATATTTGAGTTAATTACGAAAAGGAGGCGCAAATATATTATAAAATAGCAGAGGAGGAGGGTGATTTTCGGTTAGTTGAGAGGGTAAGTGGCCGGGATGGGCTGGCGATTAGACCCAACACGCTGCTGCTTTGAGACTATTGCCGGCGGCCTCTCTCACTTGTAAAGGGAGATTGAGAGATAGGTCTAGCACGGATCTCTACCTCATCGCTGTTTCTGCATTCAAAATCACCTATACAAAATCCAGTCCGGCAAAGTTTTTATTAAGCACCTGGCTGTTACTTACATTTAGCCATTTATCCAGCAGCGTGGCGTACACCGAACGGAAATCTACCTCGTATTTCAGGTCGCCGTTATCCAGTTGGGCCAGGTTTGGCGCATTGTTATATATGCCGGCCTTTTTTAGCTTGCCGCCAAATAGCATTACGTTGTTGGCGGTGCCGTGATCGGTGCCGTTACTGGCGTTTTGCTCTACACGGCGGCCAAATTCAGAGAATGCCATCACCAACGTATCATCCAGTTTGCCAGCCTGTTTAAGGTCTTTAACAAACGCCGCCACAGCATCTGCATAAATCTTTAGCTGGCGGCCCTGTTGGTTCTGCTGGCCGGTGTGGGTGTCAAACCCGCTCAACGATACATAATAAACCCGCGTTTGCAGGCCCGAGTTGATGAATTTAGCCACGCTTTTAAGCTGATTGGCAAATGGCGTTTGCGGGTATGTGGCGGTAGTATTATAGGTTTTTGAGGTTTGCTGTATATAATCTGCAGATGAATAGGTCTCTATCATGGTTTTATACAGGTAGCCCAGGTTATCCTCGTTCAGGTGGGCAGCATCGTGGCCGTGCACCAATTGCTTAAAGAATGGCTGCCGGGTAGCCTGGTATAACTTGCCGGGGTCCTCTACAGCTATGCCCTTCATTTTTGCGCCTTTGAGGGCGAGTGATAGGGTATCATCAACCTCTATAGCGGTGTAAGGGTTATTGCAGGTAGCGCAGTTAGAATCCAGGTAGCGGCCTATCCAGCCGGTAGTTAAAAATTGATTGGCATCGCTGCCGGTTTGCCATATGTCCATCGAACGGAAGTGCGACCTATCGGGATTGGGGTAACCTACCGAGTTGATCACGCTCATCCAGCCCTGGTCGTAAATTTCTTTCAAAGCAGTCAGGTTAGGGTTGAGACCCTGCATATCGTTCAGTTTGATTATATCGGGCTGCTGTATGGCAATGGTTTTGCGTTTTTGGTAATAAATGTCGTTACCGAAGGGCACGATGGTGTTAAGGCCATCATTACCACCGGATAGCTGTATCACCACCAAATTCTTATAGCCGGAGAGTTGCCCCATGGCCATCGCTTCCAATGGCTTTAAAAACGAAGGGATTAAAAATGCCCCCGAAGCCAATGCCGAACCTCTTAAAAAATCTCTGCGTTTCATAACGGATATGTTTTTAGCATAATTGATATTCTGGTGTAGATACTAATTCAATAGCTAATGCCTTTATATCGGTCGTATTATTTATTACTTCAGTAATGCCAGCACTCAAGGGCGCTGCCAGTAGGGTTTGCGCTAGGGCAGCTTTTCCAGCGCCCCGTGGTATGCTGTTCATGAATTTATCCCAATCGGCCTGTGCCTGTATCTTGGTAATTACAGCTTCCTTTTGTTTGCGGGTGGTGGCTATAAAGGCTTCGTCTTCGGGGTCTACCTTGCCGCTAAACTCAATTACACCGCCATTAAGCACGGTCGAGGGTATCTTGAGCCTGTACATCAATGATGAGCTGTCTATCCAGTTTTTACCGCCCGGCCAGCCCGCAACATTGGGCGGATAAAACAGCACCTGCCCCAGGGCCCGCTCAAATTGTAGCACCACATCGGGGTTTTGATAGGTAATATAAAACTGCCGGTTAAGCCCCACTATAAACTCCACAGGTGCCTTTATCAGGTTGCCGATGTTGGTATCTGCATAAAACCAATCGGCCGTGAATACGTATTGCAACAGCGGCCTTATCTCGTAATTGCCATTGTAAAAAATATCCGCCATGGCGTTGATGTGCGCATCGTTGGGTACATCGTTAACCAGATACCTGTACAGTTTTTTGCAGACGAACAGAGCCGTCTCTTTTTTAGCGAGCAGCATATCGATGATATCCTCGCCTGCAAAATTGCCCGTTTTGCCCAGGAAGATTTTTTGCCCGGTATCATGCTGAAGGGGGCGGGCCACAAAGCTGCCATCCTTCTTAAAACTCCAGCCGGTAAATGCCCGTGCCGATTCCTTTACGTCCTGCTCAGTATAGTTGCCGCGGCCAATGGTAAAAAGCTCCATCAGTTCTCGGGCGAAGTTTTCGTTGGGATGGTTCTTTTGGTTTTGCTGATTGTTCAGAAACTGGAGCATGGCCGGCGCTTTCGATACCTCCATCAGCAGGGTTTTAAAATTGCCGAGGGCGTTGCTGCGCTGTATGTTATTCAGTTGTTGGGCATACCAGGCGTTTTGAGTTCGGCAGGCAAAATGGTTATGCCAAAACAGTGTCATCTTCTCGCGCAGCTGCGCATCGGTACTGCTCATTTTGTTCACCCAATCAATATTCAGGGCTTTTTCTTGCTGGCGCTGCTCCTGCAGAAACATCTTCTTGGTGCCCTCGTTGGCCAATAGAAAGTCTTTGTAGTTGATGTTGCCTGCAATGATGGTGGCCGGGTCGCTGTTTTCTGATGCACGGAACAAAGCCGCTACCGCTTCTTTTACAGATAGCTTCCCAAGGGTATCCAAATCCTCAAACCTAAGGCCAAAGCCCGCCCGTGCATACAAATGCCGGATGCTCTTCATGTTGGCTGTCATACTAGTATGACAGCTTTGGATCAAAAGGGTTTAGTTTTTTTATTTTTAATTAAAAATTATAAGGCGATAGCATATGTGGTCGGTGTACAGTATATTCGCTGTACCAAGCCCTTGTTATGAATTCCAAAACCTTAATTACCCTATTGCTATCGTGCCTGTGTACTTTTGCCAAAGCGCAAACGCAACCCACCACCCAACCCTTCGGAAAAATTGATGTTGCCGACCTGGAGCTAAAATTCTGCGATTTTGAGCAAGGAGCCAACGCCATGGTTTTGTTCGATAAGGGCATAATAGCATATGACGAAAATTTTGACCTGTCGATGGAAAGGCACGTGCGCATCAAGATATTTAACGACAAGGGTAAAGATTTAGCCAATATAAGGGTGGAATTCTTTAGCGGCAACCATTTAGAATACATCAACGGCGTGCAGGCGCAAACCATAAACCTGGTTGATGGCAAACCCGAGATTATCAAACTGGATAAGAAGCTCATCTACACCGAAGTAGTAGATAAAAGCCGGTCGGCTTTAGTGTTTAGCATGCCCAATGTTAAGTCGGGGTCTGTAATAGAGTATAAGTATGTGCTGAATACCAATTCGATAGTTAACTTCCCTGACTGGTATTTTCAGGATATGATACCCTCGCGCTATAACGAGCTCACCACTGTAATGCCCGAGCAGCTTTCTTTTAGCATTAAATCGAATCTTAAGTAGCAGCTGGTGAAGTTCAATGAGACAGATGATGCCCGTACCGTATTCGGCACAACCTTTAGGTTGAAAAAGACGCTAAGAGCACTGGCCAATATACCCTCGTTGCCCGATGAACCCTACATGTCGTCATACGCAGATAACCTGCAATCGCTCACCTACCATTTGGTTTCTGTAAAACCTGTTGGCGGGGTAGTGAGGACATTTGCCGACTCGTGGCCTAAGGTTGGTCGCATACTGGCCGATGAGCCCGATTTTGGCCAACAGCTTAAACGCAAGCTGGAGGGCGAAGAGGTTATTATAGCCAAAGCCGCCACGTACAAAACCGCCGACGAGAAGATAGCCTATATTTTTAATACTGTAAGAGATGCCATGAAATGGAATGGCGCCAACAGGTGGTACACCAACGATGGTACCGTGAAAGCATGGGAGAAGAAAACAGGCAACTCGGCAGAGATAAACCTGATTTTGTACCATTTGCTGAAAAAAGCAGGGTTGCCCGTTTACCCTATGGTAGTAAGCACCCGCGACCATGGTAAAGTTACCCGTTACTACCCTTTTTTATATCAGTTTAATAAAGCCGTTGTTTACGCCGACCTTGGCAGTAAAACCTATGTATTAGATGCAACCGGCAAGTACAATATTTACAGTGAAACACCTGCCTCGCTATTAAACTCGTCGGGTTTGTATATTGATAAAGATAAAAGCGTTTTCGATATCATCGAACTGGAAAAGGAGGAGCCTGTAAGGCAGGTAGTTTTAATAAACGCCGAAATTAAACCAACCGGCAAAATGGCCGGTACGGCTCAGATAAGCAGTTTTGGTTATAACCGTATCAGCAGCCTGGGCCGTTATAAAACCGATGGCGAGAAAAAATATGCGGATTTTTTAACCGATAATAATAGCGCACTAAAAATCACTTCACTCAAATTAGATAATGTCGATATTGATACGCTTGCGCTTAAGCAGGATATTGAGTTTACGGAGGATTTGACAGGGGCCGACGAGAATTACATTTACTTCAACGCAAACCTATTCAGTTCGCTGGGTACCAATCCTTTCCTCAGCGAAAGCCGCAGCACCGATATAGAATTTGGTTATCATAACAACTACCTCATCAGCGGCACCTTTGTTATCCCGGCTAATTATAAGGTAGATGCGTTGCCAAAGGGGGCTAGCATGATGATGTCTGATACCAGCGTTGTTTTTAAACGTGTGGTGGCCGCTGATGGCTCAAATATCGTTATACGCTACAGTGTCGATTTTAGAAACGCCGTGTACAGCAAAGCAAATTACCCGGAGTTTTACGCTTTCTGCAAAAAAATGTACGAAATGCTGAACGAACCTATTGTACTCAAAAAATCCTGATAACCTGTCTTACGAATAGAAAAAAACTGAAGGAGTTCGTTTTTTTATTCGTAATAAATTACGAAATTTCATCGGCAGGTGTTATATTCGTTGGGCCTAATCCTAATTTAGCTATCACATGATTAAAACCCTTACCTTACTACTGGCTTGCCTGCTTGCCATAACCGTTAAAGCGCAAACGCCCCCAACCACTCAACCTTTTGGCAAAATAGACCTTGCCGACCTGCAACTGAAAGCATGCGACTTTGAGAAAGATGCCAATGCGATGGTACTGTTCGATAAAGCCGACGTGTTTTTCGATACGCAGTACCAGGTAGTAACCAACGTACACAAACGCATCAAAATATTCAACATCAATGGCAAAGACGAGGGCGATATCCGAATAGAATATTATAGCGCAGACCGTGCCGAGTACATCACGGGGCTGCAGGCCCAAACCATCAACATGGTTGATGGAAAACCCGTTATAACCAAGGTTGATAAAAAACAGATATTTACCGAAGCCGTTGATAAATATACTTCGGCGCTGGTTTTCTCTTTCCCCAATGTGCAGGCAGGATCGGTGTTGGAGTTTAAGTACACCTTAACAGCAGCCAACGTGGGCGATTTCCCGGATTGGTATTTTCAAGGCCACTTGCCTACCCGCTACAGCGAACTGAAAACCACCGTGCCCGATTTATTATATTACAAAAACCTGGAAACCCGCACGCAGCCCTGGGCCGTAAACAAAGAAGAAGGCAGCGGCACCAAAACCAGGGCCATTGCTAATATCCCATCCATCCCCGATGAGCCTTACATGATCTCGCGCGAGGATAATTGCGAACGCCTGCTGTTCCAGCTCCTCAGCATAAATATACCGGGTTACTATGCCCGCAATTACTCCGATACCTGGGCAAAGGTTGGCAAAAACATGATAGAGCATGAAGATCTGGGCGCTCAGCTGGGCAAAAAGCTCACCGGGGAAGAAGTTATTATTGCTAAAGCCAAAGCGCTTAAAACCTTAGATGAGAAGATTGCTTACGTTTTTGGCGAGGTTAAAAACGCCATGAAATTCAGCGGGTCTTATTATAAATATACCACCGATGGCGTTGGCAAAGCCTGGGACAAAAAAGCCGGTAATTCGGGCGAGATCAATATGATTTTGTGCCACCTGCTCAAAAAATCGGGCGTAAACGTGCAACCTATGCTGGTAAGCACCCGCGGCCATGGCAGGGTAAACCCCGGCTTCCCAAGTTCGTATAAATTCAACAATGTGGTGGCCTACATACCCGTAGATACCGTAAAAATGTATGTGCTCGATGCCAGCAACAAGTACAACCTGTATAACCAGGTACCATCTAATGTGTTGAATACCTTCGGCCTGGCTATGGATAAGGATGCTGAGAACTACGAAATGGTTTTCGTGCAGAACAAAAATGCCGTAAAACGCTTTGCCATAGTAACCGCAGAAATAAAGCCCGATAGCAAAGCAACGGGGTCTGCCAGCCTCGTAAGCTACGGTTACCACAAGGTAAGCGCCGTGCAGCGGTACAAAACCGACGGCGAGAAAAAATATATCGACTTTTTGAGCGGCGGCGACAACGGCATGAAGATAACGTCGCTGAAACTGGAAGATATGGAGGTAGATAGCCTGCCGCTGAAGCAAACTGTGGATTTTAGCCTCGACCTTACGGGATCCGACGAAAACTATATCTATTTTAACCCCAACCTATTGGGCGAAGCAAAAACGAGCCCCTTCCTGGCCGGAAACCGCTTTACCGATGTGGATTTTGGCTACCTCAACAGCTTTATGCTGGTAGGGCAGTATAAATTGCCGGTTGGTTACAAAATAGAATCTTTACCCAAAAATGTAAGCATGGTAATGCCCGATGGTAGCATAAGCTTTAAGCGTATCTTTGGCGAGCAGGGCGGGGGCGTATCTGTACGTTTTACGGTAGATGTAAAGCAAACCATTTATTTCAAAGAAAGCTATCCGGATTTTCAGGAATTCTATAAAAAAATGTACGAGATGCTGAACGAGCCAATCGTGCTGAAGAAATCGTAAAGTAATACCCCCCAACTAATTTAATAATTGATATGAACAGGATTCTAATGCTTCTACTGGCTGGTTTGTTTGTCTGTACAGTTAAAGCACAAACTATCCCCACCACGCAACCCTTCGGCAAAGTGGATAAGGCCGACCTTGAGCTAAAATACTGCGACTTTGAAAAGGATGCCAATGCCATGGTATTATTTGACAAGGCAAGCGTTTACTTTGACCGTACCGGAAATCTGAAAACAAACAGGCACAAACGGATAAAGATATTCAACGATAATGCTAAAAACGAAGGCGATATCAGGATAGAATTTTTTTCTGTCGGGCATTTGGAAACCATTGGAGACCTGCAGGCCCAAACCATTGATCAAACTAATGGCAATATTGAAATAACCCCTGTAGACAAGAAACAGATATTTACTGAAGTGGTTGACAATGACCATATGGCGATTGTATTCTCTTTCCCTAAGGTTAAGGCAGGGTGTATACTGGAGTATAGATACGAGGTTACTACAAACAACATAGGTAATTTCCCCGATTGGTATTTTCAAGGCAGGCTGCCCAACCGGTACAGCGAACTGGAGACCACCATCCCCGATCAATTGACCTATAAAAACCTCGAAAGCCATTACCAGCCTTATGTAGTGGACAAAAAATCTAACGACGGTACGCAGGTGAGGGCAATTGCCAATATACCTTCTATACCCGACGAGCCATACATGACCTCTCGCCAGGACAATTGCCAAAGAATACTTTTCCAATTCCTTTCCTTTGATGCCCCCGGCTATCTCTCAAGTACCTATTTAGGTACCTGGACGAAGGTTGGCGAATATGTTTTTGACAGGGGATTAGGGGTGCAGTTGGATAAAAAGCTTACGGGCGAGGAAGCAATACTTGAAAAAGCGAAGGCCTTAAAAACCGATGATGAGAAGATAGCCTATATTTTCAACGAAGTAAAAAATATGGTAAAGTGGGATAAAATTTATTATTTGTACACCTACGAGGGCGTTGGCAAGGCATGGGACAAAAAGACGGGCAACTCCAGCGAAATGAATATTATGGTTTGCCGCCTGCTACGGAAGGCCGGCATCGATAGGGCTTTCCTTATGCTGGTGAGCACCAGGGGTAATGGCAAGGTAAATCCGGCGTACCCAACTCTCTATAAATTCAATACCCTGGTTACTTATGTGGCTATAGACGATGATAAAAACTATGTGCTTGATGCCGCACAAAAATACAACGTTTATAACCAGGTACCTGCTAATATGCTTAATGGTTTTGGGCTCATGCTGGATAAATGGAATAAGGTATATGATATCAAATTCCTGCAAAACGAAAACCCCGCCAGGCAAACCATTTTAATAAACGGTGAAATAAAGGCCGGCGGTAAGTTATCCGGTACGGCCAATATAACCGATTATAATTATGAGCGGGTTAATGCTTTGGACAAATACAATGCCGATGGCGAAAAGAAGTACCTCGACTTTTTGCGCGATAACGATAACAACGTACGCATATCGGCAGTTAAGTTCGAGAATATGGCTGTAGATACGCTGCCGCTTGGCGAGGCGATTGATTTTACGCAGGATTTGGCCGGTTCTGACGATAATTATATTTATTTCAACCCCAATATATTCGGCCTGGCAAAAAAGAACCCGTTTTTGGCCACCAATCGCTTTACCGATGTGGATTTTGGCTACCATAAAAGCAATACCCTGGTAGGCTCATACAAAATGCCCGCCGGGTACAAGGTAGAGTCGCTACCCAAAAGCACGTCAATGGTAATGCCCGATGGGAGCATAACTTTTAAACGCATTGTGGCCGAGCAGGAAGGCACCATCGTAGTACGGTACAGCGTGGAGCATAAAAAGTCGATATTCTTTAAAGAAGACTATCCGGAGTTTTTTGAGTTTTATAAAAAAATGTATGAGATGCTGAATGAGCAGATCGTATTAAAAAAATCCTAATATGAGGCATTTCAAATTTTACGGGATACTATTGCTGGCAAGCCTTTACTTAATCCCGGGGGCAGCGGCACAGGATAAATCAATCCTGCCCGAGCTTTATATTGCCTCTACCATCCCCGATTCGCTGAAGGAGGATGCGCATGCAGTTACACGTTACGAGTACCAGGAGTACATTGTTAAAGCGCCTGGAAAGGTAACCTCCAAATATCATAGCATCGTTACTATCCTAAATGAGAAAGGCGACCACAACGCTGAGTTTGGCGTGGGCTATGATAAATTCAACAGTGTTAACGGTTTTCAGATGATTGTTTACAATGCTGCCGGTTTAAAGCTGAAGAAGTACGGCAAAAGCGATATGTACGACCGCTCCGCTACCGACGGGAGTACTATCGTAACTGACGACCGTATGCTTTATTTCAGGCATACCATCGCATCGTACCCCTGCACTATAGAACTCATATTAGAAACCAGCACAAACAGCTATTTAGATTTAGGGGGCTGGACACCACAGGCTAACGAGGAATCTACACAGAATTCAATCTGCTCGGTTACCGTACCTCCCTCAGTTGGTTTTAGGTATAGCAGCCGCAGCACATCCGTTAAGCCCACCAAAACCATGCAGGATGGATTGGAGACTTATACCTGGATAGCCAACAACATAAAGGCCGTTAAGCTGGAAGACTACGCTGTTGCATGGCAGTTGTTCCCAAAGGTTACCTTTATGAATAATTCATTTGTTTACGCTAATATTCCGGGCGATTTTAGCACCTGGCAAAACTTTGGCAAATGGATACAAGGGTTAAACGCTGATGTATGCACACTGAGCCCAACACGGGTGCAGGAGATACAACAAATGACCGCCAACTTAAAAACAGACAAAGAGAAGGCAAAGTTTTTATATGAATACATGCAGCGAAACATGCGTTATGTGAGCATACAACTGGGCATTGGTGGGTTTAAACCATTTCCGGCAACCTTTGTCGACGACAAAAAGTACGGCGATTGCAAAGGCCTGTCAAATTACATGTATGCCTTATTAAAAGCTGCCAACATCCCTTCGTATTACGCTTTGGTGCGCGCAGGCAGCAATGAAGAGCCTGCTGATGCGAATTTCCCTACCGATCCGTTCAACCATGCTATTTTATGCATCCCGTTCAAAGGCGATACCACCTGGCTGGAATGTACCAGCAACACACATACCTTTGGCAAGCTTGGGCCATTTACCGAAAACCGGAACGCCTTGCTGATAACAGAAGATGGCGGCAAGTTGGTGAATACCCCCCGCAGCAACAGTGCCGACAACCAACTAAATAGCAGCGTACACATCGTTTTGGATGCCGATGGCGGAGCAAAAGCAAACGTGAAGCTGCTGAGCACGGGAGAATTCCGCGAGCAATACCTGAACATAGCGTCCTTAAAAACCGACGACCAAAAGGAACATCTGATAAAATCGCTCAATATCAAACAGCCATCGGCCTTTGAGTTTAAGCCTTTGGATGACAAAAACGGCACCGACGAGGTAGAGCTAAGCTTGGAATACGAGAAGTTTTGCGATATCATCACCGGGAGCAAGCAGTTTTACAAGCCTCGCGTGTTCGATCTTTGGCAGGCCACCTACCCCGCATTGGATAAACGCAAATCGGATTTCTTTTTTAAATATCCATCGCAGCGCTCCTGCGTTACTACTATAGATTTGCCAGTCGGTTTCGAGGTAGAGACTTTGCCGGCCAACCAAACCCTTAAGTTTAGCTACGGCAATTACGAGGTAAATTATGCATATGACGCCGCAAAGAATCAGGTAATAAGCACAGCCAAATTCAACTTGAATAACCATATCATCCCGGCGGCAAAATATGCCGAGATGCAGCAATACATGGATAACGTGGCCCGCGCACAAAATAAAAAGCTGGTAATACGCAAGAAGGCATAAATTTGCCCGGATGATATTCAGGCTTGATGAGCGCATCCTATTCCCCGACCCGGCCCTTGCCGAAGAAGACGGGCTGCTGGCCGTTGGCGGAGATTTGAGCACCGAACGCCTGTTATTGGCCTATGCCAGCGGTATTTTCCCCTGGTATAGCGAGGGTGAGCCAATCCTTTGGTTTTCGCCGCATGAGCGTTTTGTGTTATTCCCTACCGAGCTGAAGATATCCAAATCTATGCGCAAGGTTTTGCGCAGTAACTTGTTTAGCGTTACTACCAACCAATGTTTCGATGATGTAGTGGCCGCTTGTTCCACGATTCCGCGGGAAGGGCAGGACGGCACCTGGATAACCGATGACATGAAAGCCGCGTATTCGCTGCTGCATAAAAAAGGCTACGCGCACTCCATAGAGGTTTGGCAGCAGGGGAGCCTGGTTGGTGGCCTGTATGGCGTAAAAGTGGGCAGGGTGTTCTGCGGCGAGAGCATGTTTAGCCGGGCAAGCAACGCATCAAAAATGGCCCTCATCTGGCTTTGTCAAACCGGTGAATATGAATTAATCGATTGCCAGGTTTATACCGAACACCTGGAAAGTATGGGTGCCCACATGATAAGCCGCGAAGAATATACAGGCATACTGCACAAATCCATCGCCTAAAGCTTAGTTTTGCAGTAGCAGATGGACGAGATAAACAATAAGGAACGCATAATTTTAGGCATAGACCCCGGTACCGCAGTAATGGGCTATGGCCTGGTGCTGGAGAAGGGCCCTAAAATTGAACTGATAAGCATGGGCGTGGTGAAGATGGAAAAGATAGACGACCATATGCTGAAGCTGCAACGCATCTTCGAAAAAACCGTTGCCCTGATAGATAACTACAAACCCGATTGCCTGGCGATAGAAGCGCCTTTCTACGGGAAAAACATCCAGGTGATGCTGAAACTGGGCCGCGCCCAGGGCATGGCTATAGCCGCGGCGCTGTCGCGCAATGTGGTGATAACCGAGTACGCTCCCCGCAAAATAAAGCAATCTATTACCGGTAACGGCAATGCCACCAAGGAGCAGGTTGCCGCCATGCTGCAAACTCTGCTTAAATTCAAAGAAACGCCCGACTTTTTGGATGCTACCGATGGCCTGGCGGTAGCCGTTTGTCATTCGTTCCAGCGGGTACCCGTTTCCTCGGGCGGCAAGGGTAAAAAATCTTATTCGGGCTGGGAAACTTTTGCGAAGGATAATGCCTCGCGGGTAAAAGGAACAACCAAATAATCACCCTATTATTTAGAATAATTATAAATAACTTGTAAAGTTGGGTCGCTTCATGTATTTTCGCCTCATTATTTATAATTAGTCTTAATAAAAATGAAGCAACTCCAACCTCATCTTTTCCGATACCTCGCCGCATTCGCGATTATCATTGCCTTAATAAATCCTTTAAACACATTAGCGCAAACGCGCGGTACCATTACCGGTAAGGTAACAACCGCCAAAGGCGAGGTTGCCGATAACGTTTCTATCGGTTTGGTAGGTACAAGCTACGGCAGCACCACCAATAACGCAGGCGAATTTTCGTTTAAGGCCCCCGCAGGCAGCTATACCCTCATCATATCGTATGTTGGCGTAAAACCGGTAGAAGTGCCGGTTACTGTTACAGCCGGCCAAACCACAGCTGTACCAACTATTATCATCAACGCAAGCCTTTCGCAATTGAGCGAGGTAAACGTAATAGCTAACCGTGCCAATCGTTTTACCCGTAAAATAAGCGTGGATGCGGCGAAGATACCCCTGGCCAACCTGGAGAATGCCCAAAGCTATAGCACCATTACCAGCGAATTGCTTAAAGAGCAGCAAGTGTTTAATGTAGAGGATGCCCTGCGGAACGCAAGCGGCATACAGAAAATGTGGGATGCTACCAACCGTGCAGGCGATGGCGGAGGCTACTTTACCCTGCGTGGTTTTGTTACACAAACCCGTTTACGTAACGGCATTGCCGGACTGGTTACCAGCGGCATAGACGCCATAAACGTAGAAAAACTGGAAGTAATAAAAGGCCCGTCAGGTACTTTGTTTGGTAGCATACTTACGTCTTTCGGTGGTTTGGTAAACAGGGTAACCAAAAAACCTTATGAAAGCTTTGGCCTGGAAATTGGCCACACCGTGGGCAACTACGATCTTAGCCGTACCACTATTGATTTGAATACGCCGCTGGGCTCAAACGTTGCCTTCCGTTTAAATAGCGCCTACAGTTACGAGGGTAGTTTTCAAAACTATGGCAAGAGCCGTTCATTTGCCGCCATGCCAAGCCTCGCTATAAAAGCAAACGACAAACTTTCTTTCTTGTTAGAAGCTGAAATGTATTACGGCCGTAGTGCTGCCAAGCCTTTCTTCTTTTTTTATGATAGCCCAAAAACAATGGGTATTACCGATGTTAGCCAGTTGAATATCGATTACAAGAACGCTTACTCAAACGATAACGTCACCTCCTACGCCCGTAGCTCAAACTACTATGCAGAAGCTAAATACAAGTTCTCTGATAAGCTTGCGTCACAAACTGTCATCTCAAACACGCACAGTTTCTCTAACGGCCCAAGCCCTTATTATTACCTGATTACAGATGAAACAGCTGTTGCGCTCGATCCATCTAAACCAAATCTTCCGGGTAACAATAATTATATTTTCCGTAACGACCAATCTACCGCCGACAGTAAATTCGCGGCTACCGAAATACAGGAAAACATCAACGGCGATTTTAACATAGGCGGTATGCGCCACCGTTTTGTGGTCGGTTTAGATTTCCAGCGCCAAAACTCACGCCAGATTTATTATGGCAACAGCTATGGCATCGCCCCAATTAACGATCCTACATTCGATTACGGCGCGTTCAACAAGCAATTGGTTGATGCTACCGTAGCTGCCAACCCGCTTACCAACGCCAATACCTATCCCTACATCTACCGCACAAACACCTACAGCGCTTACGCATCTGACGTTATTAACCTTACCGACAGGCTCATTGCTTCGGTAGGCTTACGTGTAGATAACTACCAAAACAAAGGCAGCTACCTGTTAGATGGTACGCAGTCGGCCAGGCCATTCAACCAAACTGCGTTCTCGCCAAAATTCGGCCTGATATTCCAACCGGTTAAAGACCAGGTATCACTGTTTGCCAACTACCAGAATGGTTTCTCTAACCCCGGTTTGTTTACCAACGCCAGCAACGAATCTGTAATTGCAAAGCTGCAAAATGCCAACCAGGCGGAAGGCGGCGTAAAGCTTTCTTTATTTGACGGTAAACTGAGCAGCACGCTGAGCTACTATCGCATAAAGGTTACCAATACCTTGCGTTCTGTAGCAGGCTTACCGTACTTTGCCCAGGTGCAGGATGGTACCCAGGTAAGCAAAGGTTTCGAAGCTGAAGTTGTTGCCAACCCGATACCTTCTGTGAACATCGTAGCCGGTTTTGCCTACAACGACTCTAAATACACAGGTGGCGACGCATCTATTATCGGTTACCGCCCTAATACTGCAGGGTCGCCATACCTTGCTAACTTCTATGCAAGCTACCGTTTGCCGGGCAGCGCCTTAAAAGGTTTAGGTCTCGGTTTCGGTGGCAACTACGTAAGCAAAAACAAGATTATCAACAGCGCTGCCGAAGGCACCTTCTCGTTGCCTGCTTACACCATACTAAACAGCAACCTGTTTTACGATAAAGCCAAATACCGTTTCGGCTTAGCCGTAAACAACCTGGCCAACAAAAAATACTACACCGGCTATACAACCATCAACCCGCAGCGTTTACGCCAGGTTGTGCTGAGCGCCAACTACAAATTCTAAAGCATGACAGATTTCAAGAAAGTAATGCTTTTTTGCCACCGCTGGCTCGGATTCATCTCCGGGCTAGTGGTGTTTATAGTGAGTATCACCGGCTGCATCTTCTGCTTTCAGGATGAGATACAGGATGCCATGTACAGCTATCGTACAGTTGAAAACACGGGTAAACCATATGTGCAACCATCGCAGCTGGTGGCAACAATAAAAAAGGCGTTCCCCAAGGCAAGTCCCGATTACATTTATTATTTCGGTACCGAAAGGCCTGCCGGGGTATTGGCTAATACAGGGAAAGACGGCTTTGAGTACGTTTTCCTGAACCCGTACACCAGTAAGATCACTTACCACGAAAAACCGCAGACCAACTTCTTCATCGTTGTAGAATATATACACTTGTATCTATTGCTGCCCCCCGCTATTGGCAAATGGGTGGTTGGCGTGGCTGTTATCATATTCGTAGTGCTGATGATTACGGGCATCATCCTGTGGTGGCCCAAACGCAAAACCGACCGCAAACGCAGCTTTACCATTAAATGGGGAGGCCGCTGGCGCAGGGTTAACTACGACTTACACAATGTGTTAGGCTTTTACGCCACCTCCATTGCGTTGATACTAGCCATTACCGGTTTGGCTATCGCGTTTGAACCGGTAAGTAAGGCGATATACAATGTAGCCAACCTTGGGAAGGTGGATTATAAAACCGAAGTAACGGAGCCGAAATCGGATTCGTTGAAACGAGCCGGGGTAGCACCGCAGCCCGTTATCGACCTGGCATTTGCCTATGCACGCAAAAACGTACCGCAGGCCGAGATGTTCCTGATACATAATGACCCTGCTGTTTCGGGTGCTATCGGCGTTGGGGCCTATGCAAAATCGATGCACTATTCGCATGCAACAGGCTTCGAGTTTGATAAGTATAACGGCAAGCTGCTAAAATCGTACATCTACGAAAAGAAGAGCGCCGGGCTGAAACTTAACGAAATGAACTACGATATTCATGTGGGCCAGATAATAGGCCTGCCGGGTAAAATCATCGCATTTTTGGCTAGCCTTATTTGCGCCAGTTTGCCGGTAACCGGGTTCATCATATGGTTAGGGAAACGCAAAAAAAACAAGCCAAAAAAGGAGCGGATGCTAACCCACCGGCGGGCTCAAAAGCACCCGGCACCGCAGATTTAGCCAAATTTACCTGCGAAAATCTCCGTGAATTTATCACAATAGCGTTTTTTTAGGGATGTTTTTATGATTTTTTAGATTGTTATCCGGCCTTTTTGGAAGGCGTTGAGGCATCCGGCGAGGGATGCCTTTTTTTTAGAAGTAAGTAATCTCTACCCCGGCGGTAACCGCATGCCCGGTGCAGGTGAGGATGCGGCCGGCGGAGAGGTCGGCATCGGTGAGGACTTCGTTCCTCACCATCTCTACTTTGCCGCTTTTGCAATTGGCAACACAGGCCGCGCAGATGCCGTGGCGGCAACTATAGGGTAGCGGGATATTATTCTGGAGGGCTGCCTGCAATATAGATTGGTTCTCTCCGGCTACGATATCATGCCACTCGCCCCGGTAGTTGATGCGGATATTTTGGGGTGGGTAGCTCTTGTGAGGATGGCTGACGGGCACCGTCTCCAGCACGAAGTTTTCCTTGTGTATCTGACCGGCATGCACGCCCATGAATTGCAGGGTGAGGCTAATCATGCGCATGTACGCAAATGGCCCGCATATGTAGAATTCGGCCATCGCTGCATCGAACTGCAGTTGCTGCTGCACCAGTTGCTCCACTTTATAATTGCTTAAGCGGTTCGCCTCGCTGCTGAGGAGGTAGGTGATGTTCAGCCTGTCGGGGTAATTATGTTCCAGTTCGGCAAGCTCGCTGTGGAACAGGATAGATTGCTTATCTCGATTGCTGTAGAGCAGGTGCAGTTTGCTGCATCCCTTCCTGTTAAGGATGTACTTGATGTGCGATAATACCGGCGTGATGCCGCTGCCAGCCGCAAAATATACCAGATCCTTTGCCGCCTCATAATTGCCGGGAGTGAATACGCCAGCCGGTTCTATTGCCGTAAGCATATCGCCAACTTTTACCTTGCTCAGCAGGAAGCGCGAGATTTCGCCATTGCTGATGCGTTTTACGGTGATGGCCAGCCGGTCATCATCGGGGGAGGAACTAAGCGAGTACGACCGGCGTATCTCCTCGCCATGGTGGTCGAATACAAAGGTGAGGAACTGCCCCGCTTTGTAAGGCACTGGCCGTACTATCTTCTCCACCAGGTAAAAGGTCGCCGTATCCTGCAGCTCCCACTTGATGCCGTCTACCCTAAATTCAACCACGTTATTATACGGTTATCACCAACTTACCAAACTGCGCCGAATTGCCCATTTTGGCGAACGCCTTAGCTACATCCTTTAGCGGGAATACCTCATCAATCACGGGAACTATCTGGTGTTCAGCCACAAAAGAGAGCATAGCTTGAAATTCTTCCTGCGTACCCATGGTGGTGCCCAGTATCTGCAATTGCTTCCAAAAGATGGTGCGGCCATTGAGTTCGGGGATGTTGCCCGCCGTGCCACCGAAGAATACGATGCGGCCACCGGGGTTGCAAAGGTCGGGTATCTTGTTAAAATCGGGGCCGAGGGCACTGTCCACTACAATATCAAATCCTCCGCCCGAAAAATGTTTCAACTCCTCTGCCCAATCCTGCGCTTTGTAATTTACGCCTGCGGCTGCGCCTAAGGTTTTGGCGCGCTGCAACTTCTCGCCACTGCCCGATGTTACAAACACCTGCGCACCCGCCGCTACTGCCCATTGCAGCAGGAATGTGCCCGTACCCGCCCCCACGCCTACTATTAATACTTTATCACCTTTTTGCAGATGCGCCTTGGTGAATAAGGCGCGGTAAGCAGTCAACCCGGCTAAGGGTAAGGCAGCTGCCTGTTCCCAGGTTAAGTGAGCGGGTTTGGGATAAAGGTATTCGGCTTTTACTTTTACGTATTCGGCCAGGGTGCCATCATCGGGCAGCCCTAATATTTTAAATTCTTTGGACTGGAATTCCGGGTGCTCGCCCCAGTTATGCGATGGGTTGATGATAACCGATTTACCCAGCCATTCTTCTACACCCTCGTCGGCTTCGGCAACAATGCCCGCGCCATCGGCCCCTAAAATGGTGGGGTATTTAAGGCCTGCATATTTGCCTGTGGTGATCCAATAGTCGCGACGGTTGAGGCTGGCGGCTTTTATCTGCACCAGCACTTCGCCCGGCCCGGCTATGGGTTTATCTACTTCTTTATATACAATGGGGTTTTCTGCGGATTCGAGGACGATGGCTTTCATAGGATATAGCATATTTCCCACCATGTCATTGCGAGCGATAGCGCGGCAACCTCATAGGACGGTCGACCTTGCTTATCCGATTGTCCTATGAGGTTGCCACGTCGCTGTCGCTCCTCGCAATGACATTGGGTGAATAATAAAACAAAAGAGCGGCAAATTGTTCCCAACTTGCCGCTCAATATAATTAAGTCTTGCTTTTTAGTGGGGCCGCTTAAGCTATCGCTTTAGCGTAAAGCTCAGCTACGTGTGCCCAGTTCACTACGTTCCAAATGGCGGCTAAATAGGCCGGGCGCAGGTTTTGGTATTTTAAGTAGTAAGCATGCTCCCAAACGTCGATACCCAAAATAGGCGTGCCTTTTACTTCGGCGATATCCATCAGCGGGCTATCCTGGTTAGGGGTAGAGGTGATGGCCAGTTTTTTATCGGTAGTAACAATAAGCCATGCCCAGCCCGAACCAAAACGGGTTGCACCGGCATCAGATAACTTGGTTTTGAAATCGGCAAATGAGCCGAAAGTGCTGGTGATAGCCGCTGCTAAAGCGCCTGTAGGCTCGCCGCCGCCATTGGGCGAAAGCAATGTCCAGAACAGGCTGTGGTTATAGTGACCGCCACCATTGTTGCGTACCGGCATTGGATATTTAGAAATGTTTTTGATGATGTCTTCGATAGGTGCATCGGCCTCCGGTTTGCCTTCCAAAGCTTTGTTTAAGTTAGTAACATAAGCGTTGTGGTGCTTGCCATGGTGTATCTCCATGGTCAATTTATCGATATGTGGTTCCAGTGCATCGGTAGCGTAAGATAACGCCGGTAGTGTAAATGCCATAATATTCAGTTTTTAAGTTTTACGATGTTGTGACGAGCAAATATAAGCGTGTAATTGGCTTTTTGTTCTAAATAAATGTCATTTGTTGGTTAGTTGATGGTTCATAGTTGATGGTTCATGGTAAAAGGTTACCGTCGTCGGCTATGAGCCATGAATTTTCATCTACAAACTATCGCCCATTAACTTTTTTCTATGAACCATGAACTATCATCCATGAACCAAAAGCTACCTCTTCCTTTTAAAAAAATCCTTCACCAGCTGCGCGCATTCGTTCTCGAAAATGCCGCCGGTAATTAACGTTTTGGGGTGGGTAATTGTTTGGTTGAGCCTGCCGAAACCGCGTTTGGCATCATATGCCCCAAATACTATCCTGCCTACCTGGAACCAGTACGACGCACCTGCACACATCACACAGGGCTCTAACGTAACGTATAGGGTGCATTCGGGCAGGTACTTTCCGCCCATATAGTTGGTGGCGGCGGTTAATGCCTGCATCTCTGCATGGGCCGAGACATCGTTCAGCCGCTCGGTAAGGTTATGGCCCCGGCCTATTATCTTGCCCTGGCAAACCACTATGGCGCCAATGGGTATCTCGTCTTCCTGCAGAGCAAGCCGCGCCTCTTTAAGGGCTTCGTTCATAAAAAACTCGTCGGGCGATATGGCGGGCTCATCGCCAAAGGTGTAATATTTCATGATGCTGTGTTGCCGCTGTGGTTTTGCTTTGCCACTGCAAATATTTAAAACATTTTTCAATCTGCGGCTATTATATCTACTCAACGAACAAATACCTGTAAAACATTTATATCATCAACCATGAACTCATTACTGTATATCATCGCTGTTATCCTGATTATAGGCTGGGCAATCGGCGTGTTTTTTACCGCTGTGAGCAACCTTATCCACGTATTGCTTGTTATTGCTGTCATTGCCATCATATTAGGCATTATACGCAGGCCCACAGCTATATAATAATTGGCGCTAATGTCCACAAAAAAGCATATTGATTGAAATGCGCAGGGCCCGTGCGATTCCCTCCTTTGTCCGAAAGAATCCTACGGAGGGAGATCGGCCATGCTGTTATTTAAGCAACCTTGTCACCCCATAGGGGTGAAAGCTTTGTAGTAGCAAACCAGCCACCCCAAATATAGAGTGCCGTAGGTACTCAACAAAATGGCGTTCAACACCTAACGGCGTTCAACACCTAACGGCGTTGTCTTATATTTTCTATGTTTTTCTACAAAGCTTAAACCTCTACGAGGTTGCTAACCCTTAAATAAGGACAGTGAGAGCGTAGAGGGTGGCTATGGTAAATCGCTTTCGACTAAACCCCTCCCCGCCATTGCGCTCAGACAGCCGCACCCCTTTCCCGTTGGGAGGGAGTTACTGAACCCACAAAAAAGCCGGCAGTATTACGCTGCCGGCCCGGGTTTATAATTAACTAAACTGAGCTTATTTTGCTTTTTTGGTAACAATTAGCACTACGCCATTCTTTCCCTTATCGCCGTAGATAGCAGTTGAGCTATTATCTTTTAGAATGCTAATGCTCTCTATGTCTTTAGGGTTCAGCGCATCAATACTGGTTGCCTCCTTACCATCAATTATGTACAATGGATTGATGCTTCCTTTCAACTGTATAAAAGTAGAGCCACCGGCTATCCGGTAACTGGCGGTATCGCTTGCCGCAATCTGAGATGTTTTTTGGCGCAGGGCGGGGTCTACTTTGCCTTGCAGGTTCAGTTGTTTACCATCTAACGTAAAGGAGATTGGAAGCGTATACTGCACATTTACCGGCTTGCCGTTTTGCATGCCCGGGAACCATTTAGGCATATTTTTGATTACGCGTATTGCTTCCTCATCGGCACCAGCGCCTATGCCCTGCAATACTTTTACATCGGCTATGCTGCCGTCTTTCATTACCACAAAGCTGGTTACTACACGGCCCTGCACCTTGTTCTTACGTGCCTCGGCTGGGTACTTGATGGTGGTTTGCAGGTATTTAACGCATGCGGCATTGCCACCGGGGAAGCCCGGCTGCTGCTCTACCTGTGTAAATATGGCATCGGGCAGGCCCGGTATTTTGCTTGCTGGGGTTACGTTTAAAGCGGTTTTAGCTGTCAGTGTAAATGCTATCGGTACTGAAAATTGCACCCGCACGGCCTTGCCACCCTGTTTGCCTGGAATCCATTTTGGCGATTGTTTCAGCGCGCGCACGGCTTCTTCATCGCAGCCGCTGCCTACGCCGCGCAGCACTTTTATATCGGTAATGGCACCATCTTTTTCTATTACAAAAGTCAGTATTACGCGACCTTGAACATTGTTTTTACGCGCGGTTTGCGGGTACTTTATTGTTTTGCCCAGGTAGGCCGCAAAGGCTTTATCGTCGCCGGGGAATCGTGGCTGCTGTTCTACGGCCACATAAACCTGCCCTTTCTTTGTAGTATCTAAGGCAATAACCTTCTCTTTCAGTAATGTTGCTTTCTTTGGGCCGGATTTATCCGGACTAAGCACATTTACCACCTCCGGGTACAATGCCGATGCTTCCTGCTCTGAAACGATGGCTGATGCAGGCTGCAAAAACAATTCCTCGGCGTTGTTATTGATGCTTTTTACGGCTTTACTATCGTTTATAGTGGCCGATGATAGTATCAGCATCATGATGAATAACGGCGCCGACAGCCCGTATTTCAATAATTTGATGCGCTGCGATTTGTTTTTCTGTAACATCATGATACGTTGTTTGAGTAAACTGTGGTTATAAAAAGGGTTAACTAAACGATGTGCCGGTGCATTAAAGGTTTGGCTCAGCAGCAACATAGCGTATTCGGCTTTGTCGTTGCCGGCTTTTATGGCCTGCCTATCAGCAATGTACTCGTGTATATGCTTAATAGCCGAGCGGTATAGGTACACAATAGGGTTGAACCAGTTGAGTATCATCACCGCCTCTACGATAAGCACATCTGCCGAATGCCATTGCCTGGCGTGCACCTCCTCGTGCGCCATAATTACATCCTTGCTTTCGGTATCATCGGCAACATATATCATGTTGAAAAACGAGTAGGGTACCGTTGGCAAGGCCTGCTTAAGTACCCGCTTAAGTTGTATGAATTGCCACATCAGCCGCAGGGCAAGTACAGTTACGCCCGCCAGGTACAGCATCACCACCAACTGGCCAAGCGTGTAAGGGCTGTCTTTTATAGGTGCGAGTGCTGTTATGTTAATATCTGCGCCCGAGCCATAAAAGGTTGCTTGCACCTCCTGCGTAATAAAAAGCTCCTTTATCCAGTCGGACTGTATGAGCGGGATAAGGAAAGACAGCAGGGCCGCGCCTACGAGGTAAATGCGGTTAAGCTGAAAAAAAGTTTCGCGGCGAAGCAGCAGCGAATAAAAGCCAAAGAACAGGGTGAGGTAAATATTTACCAGTAATAAATAATTCCACCAGGCCATAACTATTTATCTTTTAGTTTTTCAATCAGTTTCATTATCTCGTCGGCTTCTTTCAGGTCAATCTTTTCTTTCTTCACGAAGAAGGAAAGCATCCTGTTTACCGAATTATCGAAGTAGCCACTCAGCAGCTTATCGGCAGCAAAATTCTGGTACTGCTCTTTGCTTACTACGGGGTGGTATTCGTGGCTTTTGCCGTAGGCGGTGTGGCCAACAAAACCCTTGGTTTCCAGTATCCTGATGATGGTCGATACGGTATTATAAGCAGGTTTAGGCTCGGGCAAAATATCTAAAACATCTTTTACGAAGCCCTTCTTCAACTGCCAAAGCACCTGCATTATCTGTTCTTCGGCGCGGGTTAAGTCTTTAATTTCCATACTATGTGAGATAAACTAAATTGTTAGTTAAACGAAGTTAAAACATTAAAATGAAAATAACAACTAAACGTTTAGTTTTTTATTTATCAAACTTTTATGTGCATGTTTGGTTGTAAAACGCACAACCAATTATACATGGATATTACCTTTCACGGCGCCGCCCGTAACGTAACCGGCAGCAAGCACCTTTTGCGCCTTCAGGATGGCACCGGCATACTTTTAGATTGCGGCATGTTCCAGGGTATGGGCGAGCAAACCGAAGAGATGAATGAGCATTTCGGGTTCAACCCGGCTAAGGTTGATTACCTTATCCTCTCGCATGCACATATTGATCATTGCGGACTGATACCGCGCCTGGTGGCAGAAGGTTTCGAAGGCCAGATATTCTGCACCGCCGCCACCATGGACCTTTGCAAGATATTGCTTTTAGATTCGGCCAAGATACAGGAGCAGGATGTGGAGTACAGCAATAAGCACAGGGCGCGTAAAGGCTTGCCATTGCTGGAGGCTTTATATACCGAGGATGATGTGGTAAAAGCGCTGGGCCTTTTCAAAATAGTAGATTACCAGGAGCCTTACCATATTACGCCAAACCTTAAATTTAAGTTTACCGATGCCGGGCACGTGCTGGGCAGCGCGGCCGTGCATATCCGCGCTATAGAAAACGGCAAAAAGACCTATATCACCTTTAGCGGCGATGTGGGCCGCTATGGCGATATGCTCCTCAATAACCCCCAAACTTTCCCGCAGGCAGATTACATTTTGCTGGAATCGACTTACGGCGACAGCCTGCATAAAGATATTGGCCCTATAGAAGATGCCCTGCTGGAAATTATCAAACACACCTGCGAGGAGAAAAAAGGCAAAGTGATTATCCCTGCATTCAGCGTGGGCCGTACGCAGGAATTGCTTTATGCCTTAAATGCGCTGGAATTGAAAGGCGTGTTGCCCGATGTGCCATATTATGTAGATAGCCCCTTATCGGAGAAAGCTACGCAGATATTGAAAGCCCACCCCGAGGTGTATAATAAAGAGGTGAAAGACGTGATGAAGGTAGATGCAGACCCCTTCGGCTTTAAGGGTTTGAAGTTCGTGCAATCTACCCAGGAATCTATTGCGCTGAACAATGATGTACGGCCCTGCGTTATCATCTCCTCATCGGGCATGGCCGAGGCGGGGAGGGTGAAGCACCATATCAAAAACAACATCAACAACCAAAAGAATACCATATTGATGGTGGGCTACGCCGAACCTAATTCATTAGGCGGCCGCCTTGCCCGTGGCGAAAAGGAGGTTCATATTTTTGGCGAACAGTACCACGTGAATGCCGAAGTACAGTCTATCAAAAGCATGAGCGCCCACGGCGATTACGACGACCTGCTGCATTTCCTCAGCTGCCAGGACCCGAAACTGGTGAAAAAGCTTTTCCTGGTGCATGGCGAATATGAGGTGCAGCAGCACTTTGCTCAAAAGCTTAAAGAGAAAGGCTTTGCCGACGTAGAGATTCCTTACCAGCACCAGAAGGTGGTGCTGGAGTAGGGGGGATTATAACGATACCATTACCCCCATGTCATTTCGAACCCTGAAGCGCAGGGGGTGCGGGAGAGGGTGAGAAAACTTGTTAGGTCAGGTATGAAAGCTAACGTGTGACCGCTTTGCGTGTTGGTTTTGCTTCATTAACAAGATTTCTCCTCGCTATCGCTTGTTCGAAATGACAAATCGGGATGAATGTGTGGTGAAAAACCTCTACATCCCCTTAGCTATCGCACCGTAAATAACATCCTGTATCCTTGGGCGGATGTTGAGGCTGCCCAATTTGCTGCTCACATTGGGGTGCACGCGGTTGGATAGGAAAACGTAAACCAGGTTGTACTTAGGATCTACCCATACGCAGGTACCGGTAAAGCCGGTGTGCCCGTATGCCTGATCTGATGCGAGTTGTGACGGGTATTTATGGTCGGCAATAGGGTCCCAGCGATCGAAGCCTAGTCCGCGGCGGCTTACCGCGCTTTGCTTGGCGGTAAACAAATCCACTGTTTCGGGTTTAATGTACTGCACGCCGCCGTAGGTGCCGCGGTTCAGCATCATCTGGTACATAATACCAATATCGTTTGCGCTGGCAAACAGCCCGGCGTGGCCCGCAACGCCACCCATCAGCGCCGCGGTTGGGTCGTGCACGTAGCCGTCTATCAAGGTATGGCGGTCTTTCTTGTCGTCTTCGGTAGGCGGTATCCTATCCACCGGGAAACGGTACAAAGGCAGGTAGCCAGCTGTTTGCATCCCCAGCGGGTTATAAAACTGCTGCTGCACGTAGTTGTTGATAGGCTTTGCCGTAATGGTTTCTACTATCTGCTGCATAATGCACATGCCCACATCGCTGTACACGTATTGCCCGCGGGTTTTAACGGGGGCGTTCAGCATATCGGGCCACATTACTTCTTCAAAGTAATTCTTGCGCAGGTAATAGTTATCGTTCACCTTCGTTGGGAAATTAGCCGAAGAATCTACGGTGTAATCAGTCGGCTTTATTTTGGTGAAAGTTTGTATATCGGGTATCAGGCCGGCCTGGTGCTCCAGCAACTCCCGTACGGTTAGGGTTTTAATATTGCTTTTTCGCGCCAGCGCCAGGTAGGTTCCTGCGGTAGAATCTAGCGCCAGCTTGCCCTGATCGTAAAGCTGCATCGCTTCCATGGTAGTGGCGGATATCTTAGTCATACTGGCTACGTCGAAGATATCGGTTATCTGGTCGGGTATGTCGTTCCTATAGGTGTGGTAGCCATAGGCTTTATTGAAGATAACCTTACCATCTTTTATCACCATTACCACGCAGCCAGGGGTGGCCTGGTTGCTGATGGCTTCTGCGGCAATCTTATCAATTTCTGTCAGGTTTTCTGCTTTGATGCCGGCATCTTCGGGCACGGTATATTGCAGGCGTATTTTAGCAGTGAGCGAGCCTGTACCGTTGGCGTATTTTGGCGTATAGGTTTTGCTGAGTTTCTGGGTTACCGCCACCCCGCCAAATATAGCCTGCGCGCTGAACATGGCCGATACCGGCGTAACTTTGGTAGACCATAGCAACGGCCCTGCTACATCATTCAGTTTAGCAAGCGACTTATCGCTCCCCAGAAGCGATACCACTACCGTCTTTAGCTTTTGGTTGGTGCTGATAAAATCGAGTATCTGCGGGTTGTTTAAATCCGCATCGGCGAGTTGTACGATGAGTGTGTTGTAAAACTTGGTATCGAGCGATAAGGCATCGAGGGATTTAATGCCCAGGTAATCATTACCGTTAAAGAGCTGCACTTTAGCGTACTTATTCAGTAGGCTATCGAACGCGGTAGCGTACACGCCCGAGAAATGGATGCTGGCTATTTTAGCTGCATCGAGGCTCTGCAGGGGGATGATTTGCTTTTCGTTATTGAGTAGTACGGTGCTTAGCTCGGCCGCCTTTTGCTCCTGCAGGTAGTTTTTGCCGATTGGCGGGTTTTGCGCGCATGCCGAATTGAAAATTACGAATCCCGATAAAAGCAGCAGGTAGAGATACTGCCTATTTCTGCTCATAAACCTTAACACCATTTATATATGTCTTTACTACTTTCACATTAGGCAGCTCGCTGCCATCCACCTTCATTATGTCCTTATCCAGTATCACAAAATCGGCATACTTGCCCACTTCTATGCTGCCCTTTTCCTTCTCCTCGAAGTTGGCTTTGGCGGCCCAAACGGTCATGCCGCGTAAGGCTTCGGTGCGGCTAAGGGCGTTATTCATCTGGAAGCCTGTGGCAGGCGAGCCCTTTAGGTCTTTGCGTACCACCGCAGCATAAAACGTGTACATGGGGTTAATATTTTCTACCGGGAAATCGGTACCCAAGGGTATCCAGCCGTTTTGTTTCATCAGGTCTTTATAGGCGTAGGCGCTTTTAAGCCGCTCGGGCCCGAGGCGGGTAATGGCCCATGCCATATCAGATGTGGCGTGCGTTGGCTGCACCGATGGGATGATGCTATACTCGCCAAAGTATTTTACATCCTGCGGCGAAACGATCTGCGCGTGCTCTATGCGCCAGCGTTTATCGTTCTTGCCTTTTAAGGCAGCGGCATAAACCTTAAGTATCACCCGGTTGGCCGAATCGCCTATGGCGTGCGTACACATCTGGAAACCGTTGGCGGCTATCTTTTTAGCTACTTCTTCAAAATGTGCCTTGCTGCTCAGCAAAAAGCCGTTCCAGCCGGCCTTATCAGCATAGGGTTTTAAAAGGCATGCCCCGCGCGAACCCAGGGCTCCATCGGCGTAAACTTTAAAAGCACGCACGTTCAGCGATGGCGTTTTGTAGGCGCCGCGTTTAAACAGGTATTCGTAGTTTTCTTCTTTATCGGCCAGCATCAGGTACATGCGCATCTTCAGATCGCCTTTGTGCTGCAATGATGCGATGGTGCTTACCATGGTATAAGGCAGGCCGCAATCGTCAACGGTAGTGAGGCCCACTGCGAAGCAATTGCGCTGCGCATCCAGCAATGCCGATTGTACCACCTGCTCGGTAGGTTCGGGTATTTTGCGGGTTACTATGCCAACGGCGTTATCAACCAGTATGCCGGTAAGCTTTCCGTTGATGGTTTCTATCTGCCCGCCAATAATGGTTTGGCCGGGTTTTATGCCTGCTATGTTAAGTGCGGCCTGGTTAGCAATGGCGGCGTGGCCGTCTATCCGGCTCAGGATAACCGGGCGTACCGGGAATAATGAATCGAGCTTAGCTTTGTTGGGGAATTGCTTAACGGCCCATATGTTTTGGTCCCAGCCGTTGCCTATTATCCAGCCTTCGGTGTTTTTGCGGGCGTAAGAACTCACGGTATCTACCACAGCCTGCCAGCTTTTACTGCCAACAAGTTTCACTTCCTGCAAGCCAAGGCCATATTCATAAAAGTGGGCGTGGGCATCAATAAAGCCAGGGTAAACGGCTTTGCCGCCGGCATCTATCGTTTCTTTGGCTAAATATTTTTGTTCGAGGGTATCGGCGTTGCCTACGGCTATTATTTTGCCGTTGCTTATCACAAAGGCATTTGCTGTGGAGAAGGTGCTATCTACCGTATAAACGAGAGCATTTTTTACGAGGGTATCTGCATTATATTCTTTTTGCTTACAAGCGGCAAGCAGAACAAACAGCAGGGGCCAGAGTTTCTTCATATAAAAAACAGGTGGATGTAAATTAGATAACGTTGATATTATATACAAACGTGTAAAGGTAAAGTTATGCAATCAAATAATTAATTTAGCATCGAAATTGATCCCGAAAAAATCGGGAGGAGGGAAATACGTTTAAATGCCAGATATAATACAGCTTTTACCCGATTCGGTAGCCAACCAAATAGCCGCAGGCGAAGTGGTGCAGCGCCCCGCATCGGCAGTAAAAGAATTGATAGAGAACGCCATAGATGCAGGTGCGGATAAAATGCAGCTGATATTGAAAGATGCCGGCAAGGCATTGATACAAGTGATAGATAATGGCTGCGGCATGAGCCTTACCGATGCCCGCATGTGCTTTGAAAGGCACGCCACCTCAAAAATACGCAAGGCGGAGGATCTTTTTGCCATTCGTACCATGGGTTTCCGCGGCGAAGCCATGGCATCTATCGCCGCCATTGCACAGGTAGAACTGAAAACCCGCCGCCACGAGGATGAGCTGGGCACCTGTATATGCATTGAAGGCAGCGAGGTGATCAAACAGGAGCCATGCTCGGCCAATACAGGTACGTCCATATCCATCAAAAACCTTTTTTATAATACGCCCGCCCGCCGCAGCTTTTTAAAAAGCAACCCGGTGGAGATGCGCCACATTATAGATGAGTTTCAGCGTGTGGCACTGGCCAATCCGGGCGTGTTTTTGACCATGCATCATGATGGGCAGGAGGTTTACCACCTGCCGGCAGCATCGCTTAAACAACGCATTATACACCTGTTGGGCAATAATTACAACCAGCGCCTGGTGCCTGTGGAGGAAGATACCACCATCATCCGCCTCAACGGTTACGTAGGCAAACCTGAGTTTGCCCGCAAAACACGGGGCGAGCAATTCTTCTTCGTAAACAACCGCTTTATCAAGGATGCTTATCTGAACCACGCGGTGCTAACGGCCTTTGAGGAGCTGCTGCCCGATGACTCTTACCCGCTGTACGTGCTGTTCATCGATATCGACCCATCAAAAATAGATATCAACGTGCACCCGACGAAGACTGAAATCAAATACCAGGATGAGAAGGCCATCTACGCCATCATCCGCTCGGCGGTGAAGCGTTCGCTGGGTAAATACAATATTACGCCGACGTTGGATTTCGACCAGGAGAACAGCATAGGGCATTTGATTACGCAAAAGCCATTCGAGGAAATTGTGCAGCCAACCATTGCCTTCAACCCCGATTTTAACCCCTTCGCGGCGGAGAAACGGCCAGAACGCGAATTGCCTTTCCTGCGCGATGGTGGCAGCCCCCGGCAAGCCATCCCCAAAAATTGGGATACCCTTTACGAGATTGCCCGGCGCGACGAAAACCTGCAGCACCAGATGCACGAAGAGAAAAGCACATCCGTTAACGAGCAGGAGATAAGCAAAAGCAGCGAGAAGCAGTTTTTCCAGGTGCACAACAGGTTTATCCTCTCGCAGATAAAATCGGGCTTTATGCTTATACACCAGCAATGGGCGCATGAGCGTATTTTGTATGAGCGTTACCTGCAGCAATTGCAGAATCATAGCGGGGTGAGCCAGCAAAGCTTATTTCCGCAATCTGTCACACTAAATAGTGCCGATTTTGAGTTATTGAGAGAGCTTTTGCCCGATATACGCGCCCTTGGTTTCGATATACGCGAATTTGGCAAAAATACGGTAGTGGTAGAAGGCATACCTGCGGATATCAACAACGCCAATGAGCACGAACTGCTGGAGCACCTGCTGGAAGGGTTTAAGAACAACCTGGCGATATTGAAGCTGGATAAACGCGATAACCTGGCCCGTTCGCTGGCGCGCAACGCTGCCATAAAAACCGGCGTAAAATTGTCTATGGAAGAGATGAACCAATTGATAGACCAGCTTTTTGCCTGCCAGATGCCAAATTTGGCCCTGAATGGCAAGCCCGTAATTACTACCTTTACATTAAACGAATTAGCCGAACGGTTTGAGAAATAACCTATAGGCATTTTAATATTTATACAGAACATGCAATCACCATTTGCCAATTTAACACCGGTTGTTAAGAATCTTATCATCATCAATCTCCTTTTCTTTGCGGCTACTTATGCCTTGGGGCAGTTTGTAGACCTTAATAGGCTATTGGCTGTATTTTATCCACCCTCTCCATATTTTAAGCCTTGGCAGGTAATTACGTATATGTTTATGCATGGCGGCTTCACGCATATCTTTTTTAATATGCTTGCCTTGTTTATGTTTGGCCCCATACTTGAGCAAACACTAGGCTCTAAGAGATTTTTTAATTACTATTTTTTTACAGGCATTGGTGGCTTTGTTTTATATATGGCAGTGAATGCAATACAGGTATATCATATTGCAGGAATGATAAGCATACCCAATCCTCAATTGATTGAATCATATTCGCAATATGCACACAGCCAGGAGCAAGCGCAAAGCCTTTATGACATTTATCATAGCAAAATGTTGGGCGCTTCCGGGGCAGTTTTTGGTATTCTGGTGGGTTTTGGTATGTTGTTTCCGAATATGGAAATGATGATTATGTTTATCCCTGTCCCCGTTAAAGCTAAATTTGTTGTTATCGGTTACATCGCCCTCGAATTATACAGCGGAATAGGGCAGGTCGCAGGGGATAACGTTGCCCACTTTGCCCACCTCGGCGGGGCTTTGTTCGGGTTTATACTGATAAAAATTTGGGGGCTTAAAAGCACAAACAATTACTATTAATTTTCATTTGTTATCATAGCAATTACAGCTACCGTATATGAACACCCTCTGGCGAGATATCCAATATAAATTATCCAAAAGCGATAGCCGGATACCCCTGCTTCTCGGCATAAACGTGGCGCTTTTTTTACTCATACAAATTCCGGCAGTGCGTGCCTACAGTAGCGAGTATCTTTTACTGTCGCCCGTTTTACCGGTTTTGGCCAGGCACATCTGGACGCCCCTTACTTATATGTTTATGCACGAGGGCTTCCTGCAGATATTATTCAACATGTTATGGCTATATTGGATGGGGCGCGTGTTTGAGGAGTTCTTAAATCATAAGCGCTTGCTGGGGGTGTACCTGCTTGGCGGTTTGGCCGGTGCTATTTTCGCAATAGCCGGTTACAATTTGCTCAGCCTGGCGCATGTGGGTATCCCCGATACGGCAATTGCCGGCGCTGCGATTAGTGTAGTGTCTGTTATAGTGGCTACCGCCACATTGCTTCCCGAACATGAGATCCGCCTGATTATCATCGGCTCGGTTAAGTTAAAATGGGTGTGCGTGTTTTATGTAACACTGGCTTTAATCGGTGCAAAGGATAGCCCTCTTACCATGATGGGCTATGTGGGCAGCGGTCTGTTTGCCTTTATCTACATCAATCAGCTGCAGCGCGGTACCGACTGGATCCGCGGCATCAACAAGCTATTTGCCCCCAGGCCCAAAATGAAAGTGGTAAGCTTTAACCATCCGCAAAAAAAAGCGGCCAACATGCCCCGGCAAGACGAAATCGACCGTATTTTAGATAAAATTTCCGCATCTGGTTACGATAGCCTGAGCAAGCAGGAAAAAGAGACACTATCCCGCGCAAGCAACAATAATGAAGGATAAAAAAAGCTTAGGGTTTTTCGGCAAGATAGTGTTATGGTGCAACTATGCGCTGTGCCTGGCTTTGTTGCTGAGTTACCTGGCCCCCTACCTGGATCCGCGCAAGGCCTGGCTTATCGCGTTCTTCGGGCTGGCTTACCCACCCCTGTTATTGTTCAACGTTATTTTGGTTGTGTACTGGCTATTCAGGCGCCGGCTTTATTTCCTGCTATCGGTAATCACTATCCTCATCGGGTATAAGGTGTTGATCAATAATATCGGCTTCCGTACCCAAACCGATATCGCCAGGCCAAAGCAGCCCAATTCGCTGCGCATCATGACCTATAACGCGCACGATTTTAAGCGCTACGGTGCCAATAACGATATCTCTACCAAGCACGAGATTTTGGAACTCATCGCCCAGAACAACCCCGACGTAATAGGGATACAGGAGTTTTATACCCGCAGGCGCGGGCAGTATGATATGATCGACTCTATCAAAAAAATACTGAACAGCGAGTTCTATTATTTCGAACCCTTCGATGTGAATTACGACCAGGCATCGGGCATGGCCATCTTCTCACGTTACCCTATCTTCAATTTCGGGTTGGTATCGCTATCCGGGAAAATGACGGGTAACCAGTGCCTTTTTGTAGATATACAGAAGGGCGATAAGAAGATAAGGTTATATAGCATGCACCTGCAATCTATCAAGTTCGAACCGGAGGATTACAAATACCTGGGCGAGGTATCCAAACAAGGCAAAACCAATATGACGGCCACCAAGCGCCTGGGCACTAAACTCAAGATAGCATTCCTAAAACGCGCCGATCAGGTTTACACCGTGAAGGCCCACGCAAAAGAGTGCCCTTATCCATACATCTACTCCGGCGATTTTAACGATACGCCCGCCTCGTTTGCCGTTAACACGATGGCGCTGGGCATGAAGAACGCTTTCCTCGAGAAAGGCTCGGGCCTGGGGCGCACCTATAACGGCGATTTTCCCAACTACCAGATAGATTATATTATGGTGAGCCCGCAGTTCGACGTGCTGAACTATCAGATCATCCAAAAAAAACTGTCGGATCATTACCCCGTATGGGCCGATGTGCTGTTGAAATAAATTGGATCATCCCGCTATACATACCCCCTTCATGAATGTATTGGTCACCGGCTCCTCGGGCCAGTTGGGCAGTGCAACCGTTAGGCACCTCACAGCCCATGGTCACCGGGTTACGGGTATCGATTTGATACCTTCCGCTACGACCGACGCGCTTATCGATATACAGGACAAAGCAGCGGTGGTTTCGATAATAAAGAGGTTCGATGCTATCATCCATACTGCCGCCCTGCACGGCAAGCATTACGAGCTGGGCTATCCACGCGAAGCATTTATACACGCCAATATCCTGGGTACTTTAAATTTACTGGAAGCCTGCGTAAATAATGGCATCAGGAAATTCCTGTACACCAGCACTACATCCATTTATGGCGAGGCATTGGTAGATAAAGATAAAGCCGTTTGGGTAGATGAAACACTAACAGAGCGCCCACGCGATATCTATGATATTACCAAGCAAGCTGCCGAACAGCTTTGCCGTGATTTTTTTAACAAGGAAGATCTTCAGGCTTCGGTATATCGCGTAGGCCGGTTTTTGCCCGAGGATGATAACCTTAAGCTGAACCACCGCCTGTACCGAGGACTGGATGAGCGCGATGGTGCCGAAGCCCTGCGCCTGGCATTGGAAGCAGATTTCGCCAATTTCGAGATATTCAACATCAGCAGCGGCTCGCCATTTAACCGGGAAGACGTTGTGGAGCTGAAACACAACCCGCGGGCGGCAATCCTGAAATATTACCCGCAGGCAGAGGCCATCTACGCGGCTAAGGGTTGGCAATTCCCCAGGAGTATCGATAGGGTTTATGATTGTGGGAAAGCTACTCGTTATTTTGGTTATCAGCCCAGGTACACTTTTGGTTTTTTGCTGGATAGTTAAGAGCCTCATCCAACCCTTCTCCAAAGGAGAAGGGCTAAACAAGGTTTTTTTAAGTCCTCTCCTTTGGAGAGGATTATTACATGAGGGCTTCGCCGTTTAGGTGAGGCTTTTAAAAGCTGGCAAATTTTATCCGTTCCGTTAAGTTTGGGTAATATTGAATGAGATAGATGGGGATTTATTATACATGAACCCTAAAAATTGTAAGTTTGCGCTCATGGAACAAAAATTGTTTGTTTACAACAGTTTAACACGTAAAAAAGAAGAATTTATCCCGCTCGATGCTCCCCACGTCGGGATGTATGTTTGCGGGCCAACCGTATATAGCGATGTGCATTTGGGCAACTGCCGCACTTTTATCAGCTTCGATTTAATTTTTCGATACCTGCTGCATTTGGGGTATAAAGTACGCTACGTTCGTAATATTACCGATGCAGGCCACCTGGAGGGCGATGCAGACGAGGGCGAGGATAAAGTATCGAAAAAAGCAAGGCTATCGGCTTTAGAGCCCATGGAGATAGTGCAGAGGTACACCGTGGATTTTCACGATGTGATGAAGATCTTCAACGCCCTGCCGCCAAGTATAGAGCCTACCGCAACGGGCCACATCATCGAACAGATTGAGCTGGTGAAGGCTATATTGGAGAAAGGCTACGCCTACGAGGTGGATGGTTCGATATACTTCGATGTAGAGAAATACAACCAAACCCAGGATTACGGCATACTGAACGGCCGCAAGCTGGAAGATATGCTGAACAATACCCGCGCATTGGGCGGCCAACACGAAAAGCACGGCAAGCTCGATTTTGCCCTTTGGATAAAAGCCAAGCCTGAACACCTGATGAAATGGCCATCGCCATGGGGTGTGGGCTTTCCCGGTTGGCACCTCGAGTGCTCGGCCATGAGCAATAAATACCTGGGGCATCAGTTCGATATCCACGGCGGCGGCATGGATCTGATGGCCACGCACCACACCAATGAGATAGCTCAAAATGTGGCCAGCTGCGGCAATACGCCCGCGCGCTACTGGTTGCACACGAACATGCTTACCGTGAACGGGCAAAAAATGTCGAAATCGTTGGGGAACAGTTTCCTGCCGCACGAGTTGTTCGAGGGTACACACTCCTTACTAAAAAGGGGGTATAGCCCCATGGTAGTACGTTTCTTCTTTTTGCAGGCAAGCTACCGCAGCACGGTCGACTTTAGCAACGAGGCGCTTGATGCTGCCGAGAAGTTCTATAAAACGCTGGCCAAGGCCGCTAAAAAGTTAAGTGTATTGCAACAAAATGCGCTGCTTGCTGTTGATGACGAGGCAGAGGGCGAGATTATATCGGCTTGCGAAGATTGCTATAACGGCATGAACGACAATTTTAATTCACCAAAAACGTTAGAGGCACTAAACAACCTATCCAAGTGGGCAAATTCATTTACAGATGCTACCCGCAACTCGGGTGCTGTGTCGGCCGCAACTTTCGAACGTATGAAGAAAACGTACAACGATTTCTTTTATGATGTTTTAGGGTTGAAACAAGAAGATAACGAAGGCGGCGATACAGCCGGTTTGCTTGGTTTAATTGTAAACCTGCGCAACCAGGCAAAGGCCAATAAGGATTACGCCACTTCTGACAAGATAAGGGAAGGCCTGAAACAAATCGGTTTCCAACTGAACGATAATAAACAAGGCACTACCGATTGGATACGGATTTAACCATTTTTAACGATTATAACATATTGAATTTAAGCGGGGCATGCTTACATTTATCACACGAAAAATAGATATTGCCCAATACACACTATGAAAAAATTATTGATAGCTGCTTTCGTTTTATCTGGCATGGTCCAGCATGCATCGGCACAAACAAAACCTGTTGAAGTAAGCAGGATAGTAAATGCCGAAATCGACTTTAATAACCTGGTTGAGCGCAAAGGCATCAAAGCAGGCTTTTTGGCCGTTGCCGATCCCGAAGGGATAGTGTTTAAACCAAACGCGGTTAAGATATCTGAGTTTTATGCCACCATCGACAAACAGCCCGGCAAATTGAGCTGGGCACCCAAAGTTGCCCGTATATCTGCCAACGGCGATCTGGGCTTTACCGCCGGCCCCTACGTTTATCAAAACGGCAAAACCGACGATGATAAGGTTTTTGGCCAATACGTTTCGGTATGGAAACTGGATCCAACCGAGAACAGGTATAAACTACTGATTGATTTAGGCATACAGCATCCCGAGCCGGAGGGCGAAGTAGTTACCGATTTTCAGGAGCCCGATCTTACTAAACAAGTAGCTGCAAGTAAAGACCCTTTTAACGGTAAAAGACTGATAATGGATTCTGATAAAATCCTTAACCAACTGCAGGGTATGTCGGCCAGGGCGGCTTACAAGGAGTTTTTAAGCCCCGGTGCGATGTATTATTTCCCGGGTTTCGAACCGATAAAGGGCAAAGAAAAAGTTTCGGATTTCATAGCCAGCGAGGGCATCAGTATTTCGTCGCAAACGGTAAATGGCGGTCGTGCTACCAGTAACGATCTGGCCTACAGCTACGGCACCGCCCGCATACGCAAGGGCAATATCGTAAACAACTACAACTATGTGCGTATTTGGGAACAGGATGCCAGCCACAAATGGAACGTGCTGTTAGAGATATTTTCTACGGTAGAATAATTCTACAGTAAATTTAGCCTATAACAAAAAACGCTAAGCTTATCGGCTTAGCGTTTTTTGTTATATATATAAAGTTTCTTAAAATAATTGCTCGATAATGTCGCTGGCAGACAAACCCTCGGCTTCGGCGTGATAGCTGCGTACGATGCGGTGGCTCAATATAGGCTTGGCAACTGCTTTTACATCTTCTATATCCGGCGAGTACTTTCCGTTGAGTACAGCGTGGCATTTGGCACCCAGGATAAGGAACTGCGATGCACGAGGGCCTGCACCCCAGTTAAGTAAACGTTTTACCTGCGGGGTAGCAAACTCGCTATCGGGGCGGGTTTTAGATACCAGCTTTACAGCGTACTCAAGCACGTTATCGGTAACGGGTATATTGCGCACCAATTGCTGGAAATAGATAATCTGCTCGGCATTCAGTTGCTTGCTTACCGTGGCCTGGTGGGTGCTGGTGGTATTCTTCACTACCTGCAACTCCTCTTTAAACGAGGGGTAGTTTAAGGCTACGTTGAACATGAACCTATCCAGTTGTGCTTCCGGCAGGGGGTAAGTGCCTTCCTGCTCTATTGGGTTTTGGGTAGCTAATACAAAAAATGGCTTAGCTAATTTGTGGGTAACGCCTGCTGCCGTTACGGCTTTTTCCTGCATGGCTTCCAGCAGTGCCGCCTGCGTTTTTGGAGGGGTACGGTTTATCTCATCGGCCAGGATAATGTTAGAGAACACCGGGCCGGGGATGAATTTAAAGTTGCGGTCTTCGCCCAGTATTTCAGACCCGATGATGTCTGATGGCATCAAATCGGGCGTGAATTGGATGCGCTTGAAGTCGAGGTCGAGCACCTGGGCTACGGTTTGCACCAGCAGCGTTTTAGCCAGGCCGGGCACGCCCACCAAGAGGCAATGCCCGTTGCTGAAAATAGAGATCAGAACGAATTTGATAACCTCGTCCTGCCCTATGATTACTTTTCCAATTTCTGCACGTATTTGCTCGTAAGCATGCTTCAGTGCGTCGGCGGCCTCTACATCAGAGCGGTGTTGCATATGTTATATTATGGTTTTGCCTGTGCCGAGGTAACCGGCATTATCCATTTCTGTAGTATAGGGTATGCCTGATATTCCGGGTCTATTTTGATGAAGGTTTCTTTACGGCGTTTTTCGAACCACTGGCTCACGGTGCGGTCAAGCTTGTCGTCCATAGCCATATCTTTCAGCTTGGCAAAATCCTGTTCCAGGTTGGCCTTATGGGCATCTGTAACCGATTTAAGGTATAAAATTTTATAGGTTTTTTTGCCGGTTTGGGCATCGGTAAACAAAATTGGCTGCGATATGCTGCCTACTTTCATGGTGTCTATTACCAGGGCCACCTGCGGATCTAGGCGGTTTGTGGGGATATACGTAGAACGGGTTTGGACATTATCGGCGTTCAGCATCATGCCACCATTGTATTTGGTTTCTTTATTATCAGAGAACAAAGCTGCTGCGCTCGAGAAATCAATCAGCTTGTTGGCTTTCATGATGGTGTACAAACTATCGGCGCTTACCTTGGCCCTGTCTAAACTGGCCGGGGTGGTTACGGGCACTATCAGGATGTGGCGGGTGTGTACCTGCTCGCCCCTGCGCTCTATTACCTGCAAAAAGTGGAAACCGAACTCGCTCTCGAAAACGGGCGAGATTTCGCCGGCTTTCAGCTTGAAGGCTACCGCCGAGAATTCTTTTACAAAACCGTTACGGTCGTTAAAGCCCAAATCTCCACCATCGGGCGCGGAACCCGGATCCTGCGAGTAAAGCCTGGCTAAGGCGCCAAAATCTTCGCCTTTCTTGATCCTGTTGCGCAGTTCCTCGGCTTTGTCTTTATAATACTGTTTCTCGTCTTTAGTAAGTTTCGGGTCGAAAACGATTTCGCCAACTTCTACCTCTTTATTGAAAGTGGGCAAGCTGTCCTTCGGCATCAGTTCGTAGAAGCGTTTGATATCCTGTGGGGTAACATTTACCTTTTCAGTAATTTTTTGCCTCATTCGCTGCGCAATCATCGATTCTTTGATGTCGGGGCGTATCTCATCTTTGTATTGGATAACCGAACGGCCCAGGAAAGCTTCCAGCTTCTCTTGTCCGCCTGCGCGTTGTATAAAGGCGCGCATACGGCGTTCTACGTCGGCATCAACGTCTTCATCCTTCACCTGCACGCTATCGATTACGGCTTGTTGGGCTAGTAACTTCTGCGTAAGCTGGTTCTGCAATAAAACGGCTTTGAAATCGGGAGGGGGCTGCTGGCCGCTTACCAGGTATTGCGCGTATTGCAACTCGATATCTGATTGTAAGATGATGCTGGAGCCAACTACCGCAGCAATTTTATCAATGGTGCGTACCGGGCCGGTAGGGCCTTTTACGGTGGTATCGGCCTTGATTTGTTTTGTAGTATCTGTTTGTGCCTGGGCTATAGTGGCTACTAAAAAAATATTTACAATGAATATCCCTAATTTTCTCATGAACTTTGTTAAAAAATATGACGGGCGCGCAGGCCGTTAAATCGCAAATTTCGGTAAAATTTATTAATAATAATATATAATTAAGCCGTTTACATCAGCGTCACCTAAATCCTCTCCTTTGGAGAGGATTTTTTAGCCCCTCTCCTTTGGAGAGGGGTTGGGGTGAGGCCTAAATAGCGGGCAAATTCTTCAGTAAACGATATTAATTAAGCCGTTGTGCGAATATGCCTATAATGCTTCAACTGCTTTAGGTACTTTTGGTTAAAATATGTTAAATAATGATGAAGGTTGATAACCCCCAGGCTTTCCGTTTTATACTGCAGGATGAGCTTTACCTGCTGCCCGAGGATAAAGTTGCCGGCCCGATTGCTGCACCCCCGGTAGCGGTTAAAGCCGCAGAGCCGGATATTGCGGCAGCTACTGCACCTCTTAGTCAGCCTGCAGCCACGCCGGTAATCCCGTCATCTGCAAGGGAAATTGAGCCTGCAAATACCGCTAGCCCTGTAATTCCTCAGCCAATACAAACGCCCCGCCCTGCATTTAATTATCTGGGCGGTAACAATAAGAATTTTGTAATACTGGTGAATTATGCATCAGACGAGCATATCCCCGCGGCGCATTTAACGGCCATGGAAAGCATCCTTAAACGGAAAGATTTAGTGTTGGATGATGTAGCGATATTCAACATCCATCAGCATCAGCCGCTTGCTATTGCCAAAGTTGCCGAATTGCTGAAGCCGCTTAAAATGGTGATAATGGGTAAAGATGCCTTGCCACAGGGTATAGGCAATTTGCCCTTCAACAGCCCGGTGCAGGGCAAGAAAACCACGGTGCTGTATAGTTTCGGTTTTGATGAGATGATGAGCAGCAATGAAAACAAGAAGGCCTTTTGGGACCAGATGAAAACATTATAATATGCAGCAATTAGTTTTTGCTACCAACAACCGCCACAAATTACAGGAAGTAGCCGCCAAAATAAAAGGCCAGCTTGCCCTGCTTACGCTTGGTGATATAGGCTGTACCGATGAGATAGAAGAAACGGGCCTTACCTTTAAAGCCAATGCATCTATCAAAAGCCATTTTATATGGGAACGTTACGGGCTTGACTGCTTTGGCGACGATAGCGGGCTGGAGATTGACGCGCTCAACGGCGAGCCGGGTATCTATTCGGCACGTTACGCGGGTACGCACGGCAACCACAAGGCCAATAATGATAAGGTGCTGGCAAACTTAAATGGTGTGGCGAACCGCAAGGCGCAGTTCCGTACGGTTATTTCGTTGATGTGGCAGGGCGAGGAACACTTTTTTGAGGGCGTGGTTGTGGGCAGCATTCGTAATGAGGTTTGCGGTACCGATGGCTTTGGCTATGATCCCATCTTTCAGCCGGATGGCTATGATATCACCTTTGCGGAAATGAGCATGGATGAGAAGAACACCATCAGCCACCGTGCAATAGCGGTTGAGAAGTTGATTGCGTTTTTGAATGAGCGCGCTGGCTGAATGAAATTGCAACATAATATTCCCCCGTCATCTTGAACTTGTTTCAAGACCCCATCATAAAAGTTGCCATCATGCTAACGACCTTTGCACGCTGGTTAGCATAGTTCAATACCTGCCGCGTGGGGTACCGAAACAAGTTCAGCATGACGTTTTAAAGTTGTCGTCATTCTGAATTTATTTCAGAACCCCCTCATAAGAGTAGCCACCATACCTAACGAGCTTTGCATGTCGGTTAGCATGGTTCGATACCTGCCGTGTGGGGTACCGAAACAAGTTCGGCATGACGTGGGGGGGTAGAAACCCTCTTTATGGCTTTTTACCCGTAGTATCCGGCTTTTGCTTTGGCTTTACGCTACTGCTATCGCGCTTGGGTGCTACCACCGGCGTACTGATTGGTTTAAGCCCTGTGCTATCCGCCTTCCCCTTTATCACAGGTTTTACGCCGGTTGTATCTTTACCCATTTTAACAGGCAGCAAGGCCGGTAATTTATTTGCCGTGCTATCGCCGGGCATGGGTTTGCCGCCGGGAGGTTTAGCCAACGGTTGTTTATCTTTTCCGGTTTTCTTAGGCGTAGTGCTGGCTGGTTTTACCGTAGCTGCTTTTTTACCGTACGATGGGATGATGGATTCCTTGGAGAAGGGCCGTTCCTTAGGCTTCCATATGAAACCCTTCAGTATCTTCTCGTCATCTTTAAACTTGTCTATCGGTCCGTAGCGGTGCTCAGGCTTTACCAAAAAGTAAACATCCGTGGCACTATTATCTTTAAACAGCACCCGCATGCGGCTGGTGAGCGAGCGCTGCATCTCTGTTACTTTCTTGGTGCTGTCGCGCGCAAAGTAAAGGCTTTCGGCATTACCCGATATATACATCCTATCCAGCTTATCATCCTTAAAAAAGCCGCGCATGCGCTTGCCGGCAATCTGGTTAAAGGTGGTAGAGTCGTCCTTTTCGATATTGACGATGAACGCCGAAGGGAACAGCATCAGGTTATCCATCTTTTTGTTACGCATCTGCATCATAATGGTATCGCCAGATAGCTGCGAACCTTGCGTCCATATAATCGGGTTTACAAAGCAGCGCAGGGTACTGTCGCTGTAACTGTAAAACATCGAATCGGCTTTGGCCTGCAAATCTGATTTAAACAGCTTGGCATGATGAAAGGCTTTGATTATCCTGATGCGGGCGGTATCGCGCAGCGTAACCTTCCGTACCACAAATACCGGGTCGTTTTCTTCGGGGTCGGCATCAAGTTTTTGCTGATCGGTCATTTTGGGCATGATGCGGCCCTGTGCATCGGGCTTGCCTGCGGGCACAGGGATGGGCTTGCCGTCTTTATCCAACTTGGGTGGCGCAACTACAACGGGCGGGGGAGGACCGAACTGCATAGGGTGCAGTATCAGGCTATCTTTCGGCAACCATAGCGAGGTAGCCACCAAAAATTTGGATGCTTTTTTATCGGCAGCCGCCTTATCTGCAGCGGTGGGCGCTTTAACTTTTATGGAGGTATCTCTTATGCCGGCCAGCCGCTGTTTCTCCTGCATAATGTTCAAATCTTTGAACGTTACCATCTGGGTTTCCAGCGAATCTGCAGAAATGAATATCGAGTCGCGCTTTATCTTTTCGGGCTTTTTTACTTTCAGCAGGCTATCCGGCTTTTTGCCCGTATCAACCTTCGCTGCCGCCGCTAAGCGGGCTAAAGAATCTGTGGCGGCTTTTAGTTTTTTTAGGCCCGGGTTGGTAATTGGCGTACCCATGGGGGTTTTAACAGGCACCGTTAATGGCGGGGCTTTTACAGGCGAGTTTCTGACAGGGGCCTTAACCGTACCCAGCGATGGTGCCTTTATCGGCGAACCTTTTTTAACGGTAGCCGGCTTGTTGCTTGCCGCGGTATCGGCCGCAGTAGCCGTGGTATCTTTTTCTTCGGTTACAATTACCACGTAAGGATCCCTGGTAACCACGGTGCGTTCCTCGTTTTTGTAGTAATTGGCCAAATCGCCCAGCAGCGTTATCTTCTGCTCGCTATCGGTAAATACCACGTGTTTCACCGCGCGGCCAAAGCCGGCTTTTTTATCGTAAAACAAGCTATCGCCTTTTAACCGTTTGGTGCCCGATTTGTAGAGATTTTTTTTGCCAAAAAAGGCTTGTTCTGTTATGGTATTGTACAGCCCGTCTTCGGTGTACAGCGTATCTTTTTTGTCCTTGGTATCGTAAATATTGGTTGGGCCGTAAAAATAGGAGATGCGGGTGCCCGTGTTGTAACGCAGCGTATCGGTTTTTATCAGCGCATCGGGTGTTACCAAAATCACATTGTATCTAAAGAAAGCATCCCTGCTGCCGGCAAAATAATAGCCGTTCTGGCTGGTGAGCGTATTGTCTTTATTTACCAGTTTGCCGCCACTGGTATAAGTTCCGTAACGTGTAGCGGTATTATAAGTGAGGTAATTGGTGGTTAAGGTGGCATCTCTATCCACCATCTTCACGTTATCGGTAAGTATGGCAATTTTGGTGTTGCCGTTATAATTCAGCTTGTCTGAGAAGATATTGAGCGTATCGCCCTGCGAAATGTTCACGTTGCCAAAGGCATCAAAGGCATTATCCTGCGCATAAAAGTATGCGCTGTCCGACCTCATGATCGAAAAATCCTGCTGAAAGGTGCCCTGGTACACTTTGATTACATCCTTGCCGTTTATCTTAATCTGCTCGAGGCTTTTAGAGCGAATAAGCAGCACCACGGATTTTTTCTGCGCCATTACGGTAACAGATAGCAGTACAAAAAGAAGGCTGAAGGCGTATTTTATCACGAGGGCAAAATTAGTTTTTTGCAGGGGTTATTAAATTAATAATTTTGGGATATGCTTCCTGTTGAACGCTTTATTGATTTTGCTGTGCAAAATAAACTATTTGAGCCCGGCACAAAAGTGCTGGCAGCAGTAAGCGGCGGTATCGATTCGGTTTTAATGGCTCATTTGCTTAAATCTGCAGGTTATCAGTTCGGCATTGCGCATTGCAATTTTATGCTGCGCGGCCCCGAAGCCGATGCCGAGCAGGAATTTACCCGCAGGCTGGCCTCGCAGCTTGGCGTAAGCTTCCATACCACCAATTTCGATACCAAACAATACGCAGCTGAGCATAAATTATCTACGCAGATGGCTGCACGCGAATTGAGGTACCAATGGTTTGCCGGGCTTTGCCAAACAGCGGGTTACGACGCCGTTGCGCTTGCACACCATCAGAACGATACGATAGAAACAATATTGTTGAACCTTACGCGAGGCACCGGCATAGCCGGCCTGCACGGTATTATGCCCAAAAATGGTAACCTGGTGCGGCCTTTATTGTTTATGGGGAGGGAGGAGATACAGGAGATAGTTGCTACCCAAAAGCTTGCCTTTATGGAAGACAGCTCAAACGCCTCGGTAAAATACGCCCGCAATAAAATACGGCACCTGGTAGTGCCGGTGCTTAAGGAATTGAACCCCGCGCTGGAAGATACCTTCGAGCGCAACCTGCGCAACTTCCGCGAGATGGAGCACTTGCTGAACGAAAGGGTGGAGGCCCTGCGAGCAGAGGTAATAACGGAACATGGCGACGAGGTGCGCATCAGCATAGCTGCCATAAAAAATATCAGTCCGCAACGCCTGTTGTTGTTTAAACTATTGCAACCTTACGGATTCGTAGAACAGGTGGTTGATGATTTGATTAGCGCACTGGATAAGCATGCAGGTAGGGTATTCAACAGCAATACCCATACTTTGGTGGTGGATAGGGGGGCGCTGATTATAGCTGTTATAAAAGCGGCCGATAATATGCCTGTTGTTATTAACGAGGGGGAAACTTATGTAAATTACCAGGCGTATAAGCTAAGTGTTTTGCATGATGATAGTCCGCTCATCATCAAGGATAACCCACTGGCCACATCGGTAGATGCGGAGTTGCTGGTGTATCCGCTTACCTTGCGTAGCTGGCAGCCCGGCGATTATTTTTACCCGCTGGGGATGAAGACGAAGCAAAAGCTGAGCGATTTTTTCGTTCACCAGAAGGTACCGCTGCATCAAAAAAGCGATGTACCTGTTTTGGTGAATGCCAATGGCGATATTATTTGGCTTGGCGGTTACCGGCCCGACGAAAGGTACAAAGTGGGCAAAAACACTAAAAAAGTTACTATATTCGAATTGATTAAATTATGACCGACAAAGCCGATTTTACCGAAAAACAATACCTGGGCCGCGAGTGGATACCAATTACTATCCGCCTTATGTTAGCGATGTTTTGCTTTGCCGCGTACTTTTTTACCGACGAACGCGAACGCAACGGCGATTTGCTGGCCGTTGTGGGTTTCGCCATCATCACCATATCTATCATCCTGGGGTTTGTTTTGCATTTTAAAACCGTGGTGGCCAATAAAAGCGTTACGCTTGATGGCCTGTGGACCACCCGCCGCGTAAAAATAGACCTTAACAGCATCGTAAAAGTAGAGAAAGGCACCTACAGTCGCTACCTCTTCAATAATCCTGTTTACAACCTGCACTCTAAGGGTACCATCCGTTTCTATACTGCCGGCAACGATGCCATCCACCTTACCGATCGCGATGGCTTGCTTTACATCATCGGCTCGCAGCACGCCAACGAGTTTCTAAGGGCGATAAAAGAGGAAATGAAAGCGAAATAAGCGCGGAGAGGCAAGAGATAAGAGTCAGGAAGCAAGACAATCCTTAATCTTAATAGCATATAAATACGAAGAGCACTAAGGGGTAAAATCTTAGTGCTCTTCATATTTTATCTTTGTTTTGTGGTTAAAACCCCCACTTACTTATCCTTAATGCGATTTAAAGCTGGCCAGATCGGTATGCAGATCGCGGAACGAGCTGCGGATGCCGAAAGTAAGCATGCTGGTTTTATCATTAAATGCGCTGTTCTTTTCGGTGCGGTAAATGCCGCCAAGCTCGAGCCTCAGGTTGTATTTAGGGTTCAGCAAAAAGGCTACCTTGCCCTGCAGGTAAACCATGTTGGTGGTTAAGCCCTGGCCAATGTAGTTTCCGTCGGTTTTTGCCGGGTTTTGGTAGTTAAGGAACGGGTTTTTACCGTAGTTAAGGTTGTTGATATCTAAACCGTAATGGCCAAAATCGCCCTCGCCCGAAAAATCGAAACGTTTGTACGAGTAATTCAACATACCCACATACTCGCGGAAGTTGGCACCGAAGGGATGCGCAAGCGGCTCGCTGTTGGCACTGTAGTTAAGCACCGATGCGCGCTCGGAGTAAGTGTATGGCCTTGCCGAATTCGTTTCGACAAGATAGTTAAGGTTCTTCACGCCGAACAAGTCAGCGCCTCTGATGCCCAACTGCCAGCCAAATTTGTTACGGTAGCTGCCTGCGTTATGGAAAAAGTTCTTGGATTCGAACTCATCCAGCGAGAACTGGCCGTATAGCGTAAGCCCGTCTACCACTTTCAGTTTACTGGTAAGGCCTATTAGCGCGTTATCCGGCGAGCCGTTAGCAGCTTCTACCGGGCGCAAAAATATAAGCGGGTTGATGTAGTTGAAATCGAAGCCACGGGCGTGGCCGGAGTCATCCTCGCTGGCCCATATTACCGAATCGAAGAACCCGAAAGACAGGCGGTTGCTCACGTTCCAGTCCAGATAATGGAAAACGCCAAATTTCTTGCGGTTGATCCCGTGGTCGCTGGTTGCGGCGGGGTCCTCGAACAATGCCCACATCGACATGTATTTTACGTTGCCCACATTGGCCGTTACCCTGAAGAAAGGATAAGGCGACGCATTATCTGATAACAGCACCGAACGGTAGCCATCGCCGATAAAAGTTTTATCGCGCCCGGCGCTGATGTTAATGAACTTTACCGGCGTGTACGAAACGTTTGCCGTAATGTACGACCAATTGTACGCATCGGCATCGCTGGTTAAGCGGCGTGCATAAGCCTGCCCCGGAACAATGCCCACCTGGTTGATATAGGTGGAAAGGTAATCGGGGAATTTGGCGTTGCTTAGGTAGCCCGCTACGTTGTAAGAGAACTTTTTGCCTGCGGTACCACCAATCTGCAAACCCAGGGAATTGTAATGGGTTGTTTTTTTGTCGGTAAAATCGCGGCCGATATTGAAATCGGGCAGCAAATCGGCATAAAAGGTTGATGAAGTGCTTTTATAATCGATTAAATGCTCGTTGAATATTTTGGCATAAGCACCGTTTTTCACTACGCCGTAGTTAAGCAGGGCATTCATGCGCGACACCAAAAGCGAGTCGTCGGCAAAGAAAGGCTTCATTGACGAATGTACGCGCGTTTTGGTTGAATAAACATCGGCATCCAACTTTTGGTAAAACTGGTAATTATAGGGCTGATACACAGATTGTGCTTTGGTAAGCCCGAAAGAAGCCAGCAATACAAAAGTGCTGAGTATGATTTTCTTCATATATATGCCGATGGATCTTCTGTTCTATTCGAAATAATTCAACGTTTTATAACCGCCTTTGTGTAAGTGTTCATCTTTTTTGGCCAGGTCAAGGTCAGAGTGCACCATGTCTTCCACTAGCGCTGCCAGATCGTACTTGGGTACCCAGCCTAATTTCTCCTTGGCTTTTGTAGGGTCGCCTATAAGCAGGTCAACCTCGGTAGGCCTAAAGTATTTAGGGTCTACTTTTACCACTGTTTGGCCAGGGTGCAGGGCGGCATAGTTGAGGCCCAGCTTCTGCACTTTTTTCTGGTTCACGTCTATAATAACGCCTTTTTCGTTTTCATCTTTGCCGCTGAATTCTACCTCGATGCCAAGCTCTAAAAAGGCCATTTTGATAAATTCCCTTACCGTAGTGGTAACGCCGGTAGCAATCACGAAATCTTCGGGCTTATCCTGCTGCAAAATCAGCCACATGGCGGCAATATAATCTTTGGCGTGGCCCCAATCGCGCTGGGCAGACAGGTTGCCTACGAACAGGCAGGTTTGCAGGCCTAAGGCTATTTTGGCAACGGCACGGGTAATTTTACGGGTTACGAAAGTTTCGCCGCGTATAGGGCTTTCGTGATTGAATAATATGCCGTTGCAGGCATACATGCCATAGGCTTCACGGTAGTTTACCATTATCCAGTAACCGTACAGTTTGGCCACTGCATAGGGCGAGCGCGGGTAAAAGGGCGTGTCTTCACTTTGCGGTACGGCCTGCACCAAACCGTAGAGCTCTGATGTTGACGCCTGGTAAATGCGGGTTTTTTTGGTGAGGCCTAAAAGCCTGATGGCTTCCAGTATGCGGAGTACGCCTATACCATCGGCGTTGGCGGTATATTCCGGGGTGTCGAAACTTACCTTAACGTGGCTTTGGGCACCAAGGTTATAAATCTCGTCTGGTTGTATCTCTTGTATCAGCCTTATTAAGCCGGTAGAATCGGTTAAGTCGCCGTAATGAAGATGCAGTCTTACGCCTTTTTCGTGCGGATCGTGGTACAGGTGGTCTATGCGATCGGTATTGAATGAAGACGACCTGCGCTTTACGCCGTGTACTTCATATCCCTTTTTCAATAAAAATTCAGCTAAATATGCGCCGTCCTGACCTGTGATACCTGTGATTAAAGCTTTTTTCATTAACGAATATTGGAGTAAGCAATTATTTATTGCAATATTACCAAAATAATCGAAAACGGCGGTATAAGGTTATATACAAACCTTTTAATATTTTAAATTCCTGCAACGGTATCTTCCAGTTCGCGGTACCATTCTTCGCCGTATTTGCGTATAAGCGGGCCTTTCAAAAACTCGTGTACTTTTACTTTCAGTTGGTCGCCAAAGCTGCAAGCCGGGCTGCAAATGCTCCAACGGTCGTAATTCAAAACTTCGAATTCGGGGTAGGCGGTAATACGTATGGGGTACAGGTGGCATGATATGGGCTTTTGCCAACTGATTACGCCCTGCTCGTAAGCTTTCTCAATCGCGCATTTGGTAATGCCGTTTTCCCAGGTAACATAAGCGCATTCTTTATTCGTATCTACGCAGGGGGTGGTGTAATCGCCCTCAAAATCGGTAACGTGGGTGCCCTCCCTTTCGATGGTGGCGATGCCTTTTGCCGTCATGAAGGGTTTTACCTTGGGGTATATCTCTGCCAGTACAGCCAGCTCATCGTGGTTAAGGGGCGCACCCGAATCGCCTTCGAGGCAACAGGCACCCTTGCACTTAGTCAGGTTACATACAAAATTCTCTTTTACTACATCCTCGTGCAGCAAAACGCTTCCTACTTCAATCATCATTATTTTTTTACCGGGTTTAAGGCATACTTAAGCCCGCTTGCTTGTGTCAGATCCATTACCAGGCTGCCTACTATCAATTCCACGTGGGCCTTAACGGGGATGCGGTTCTTATCATCTGTAATCCACAAATATAGCTTACTATTTTTGCGGAAGATGCGCCCCGGGATAATAGTTGGGTTGAATTTTAAGCAGTTGAAGGTGCCCAGCCCGCATTTTACCTGCTCTTTGCCCAGATAAGTGATGGTAAGCGTGTGGATGCCATCCTCCAAAAAGTAACGCATATCCAGCTTATCGTTTATCTTAAGGCCCGATACATCCACATTGCGCGCGAAATAATAGGCCGATAGGAAATCGAAAACATTGCCGCTGTACGGGTATTTGCCACTGTTAGCGGTTATCTCGCCCTTCTCGTGGTCGAATATCACTTTGTCTGAATGCTTGTAGCCGCCTTCCTTGCGGTCTTCGGAGTAATAATAGGGCAGCAGCGTATGCGGATCTATAAAAGTTTGGTATTGGTTACGCACTTTGAACAGTAAATTGAAGGTGCCCGCGGTGTTGGCGGTAGAAAAAATGCGCAACGCGGGTTTGCCGTCGAATTTCTGCGTGCTGTTCTCCACTTTTATTACCGCTTCGGCAGCGCTGAATATGCCGTATTTCAGTTTATAGGTAATTTGCTCGCCTGCCTGGAAGGCAACCTCGTCGGTTTTTTTGGCTTCCTGGGCACGTGCTGTAGCGAAACCTGCCAGCAGTAAAAACACAAAATAGTATTTCTTCATTTATTTGATATAGAACCCAATAGACCGAATTATGCACCAGGGGTTTAATCGCGCCGCTTATAAATCGGCACGGTAGAACAAGGCTCGCCAAACATAATGCTTTTTGCCACAGGCGTAAGTTTTTTGGTAAGCTCTACGTAGGCAGATACCGGCACCGGTATATCCCCGCAACCTTTTATTACCAGGCGTTGCCCGGCGTATTGCGTTGCATCCATAGCGGCTATCTGTTTGATGAACAAAACAGTCTCCAGCACCCCGGCATCGCCAAAAACAACTTCTTTGGCATAGGGGGCCATACGGTTGGCCAACAACATGTAGGCCCAGGCCGGTACAATGGCATCAGCGCTGCAGGTTACGGCCACCAACTTATCCTGGTATTGTGCCCAATCGTGCTCTTTTACAAATTCGCGGAAGTCCTTTTCGCGCAGCATCAGCCCATGGAACAAATTATCCTTTATATCGTACACCACGCGTTCGCCTTGCGGGTAAAACTGGGCAGGGTCCAGCGTAACCAGGCCGCTTTGCGCAACTTTATTGATGATGTTCTCTTGTATTTCCATAGCGTATTTGTTCCGTTTATAAGCAAAAAAAATCCGGCAACAGTATAACGCTGCTGCCGGATGCAAAATTACTTTAAATTTAGCTTATAAGAACTTAGCGCGGTTATCTTTTACATTCGCCTTATCTTTCAGCGCATCAAGCACCTGCCCATCGGCACGTTGCGTTAATGCCTGGCCCAGGGTTTGTTTCTCCCTAACGGCGTTGGTTAAAGCAGCCGGGTTGATAAAGCTATCCAGCGTGAAAACGTAAACGCCCTGAGTACCTGCAATAGGTTTAGACAATACATTCGGTTTAGAACCGAAGATTGTGCCGATAAGCTTATACTCGGGGCCAGAGCCTGGGATAACCGGATTAGCCAATACGATGTTTTGCACAGGTACCGCTTTGCTGCCTGCTTTTGCGGCAACCTGGTCTATATTGCTGGCACCGTTTGCTGCTGCTGCAAGCTTTTCGGCAAGCATCTTACCTTTTACGATATTCCTTACGGCAGGCTCTATCTGCTTCTTAACAGCATCCAGGCTTAAATAGCCGATAGGTTTTATTTCGGTAAGCGAGCCTATTACGTATTGATCGCCAATTGGGAAAACTTCTTCAGAGAAGTCGCCTTTTTCGGCTTTGAACGCCCATTTTATAAAAGCGCGTGCATTATCCAGGCCAGGCAGCGATGCTGCTGTACCGGTTATGTCTTCCGCCTTCTTAACGGCTAAGCCGGCTTTTTTAGCTTGTGCTGCAAAGTTGTCTTTGGTTAAGCCGCCCAGGAAAGCTTGCGATTTGTTGTAAACCTCGTTCTGTGTTTTTTGGCTAGGCTCCAGTTGCTTATCTACGATAGCAACTTTAACTACTTTAGATGAGCCTATTTGTTTTTGTATCTCGATAAGATGCACGCCTGCCTGGCTGGTGACTACCAGTATCTGGCCTGTTTTGCCACTGAAAACGGCATTGTCGAAAATAGGTATCATGGCGTTACGGGCAAAAGTACCCAGGTCGCCGCCTTTTTCGCCGGATGCCCTATCGGTAGAGAAATCTTTCGCAAGCTCAGCAAAGCTTTTGCCGCCTGCCAATAGTTTCTTTAATGAATCGGCCTTGGCTAAAGCTTTATCCAAACCACCCTCTTTAGTAGGGTCGATAAGGATGTGGCGTGCCTGTACAGAATCGGGGCCAACTTTAGCGTCTAGCAGTTTAGCTATTTTGTAGAAGCCGTTAGACAGGTACGGGCCGTAAACAAAGCCTTTCTCGGCATTGAACATCACCGAATCGAGCTGCGGCTCTAAAGACCCTTTCTTTTGGAAAAGGAACGGCGCTTTGTTAACCGAGTTTATCTGCACAAATAATGAATCGGTGGTAGATGCCTTAAAATCGGCCGCTAGCTTATCTGCTTGTGTTTTTATAGCCAGGGTATCTTCTTTAGAAGGTGCCGCGTTGAAGCTTACGTAATCGAAGCTGCGCAGTTCCTGCTTGTTCTTGAACTCGGGCTTGTGATCGTTATAGTACGCGCTATAATCGTCATCGGTAAGGGTAACTTTGCCATCCGGTATGGATGCATAATCAAGCACGGTGTATTTGAAATTGGCAAGTTTGTTTTTGCCGGTGTAATCGTCTTGCGCATCCAGCGAGTTTACGTACAAGCCGCTGCTCACCAGGGCCATGTATTTTTGCCTTTTCTTATCCTTTATCAGTTCGGTAAGGAAAGTACCCCACTGCTTTATCTGCGCAGTATCTGCCTGTGGGCTCTGGATATAAGAAAGGAACTGGTTTAACCTATCGCGGCTGAATTGGCCTGTTTGCTGATCGGTAAACTGGCGCATAATCTGCTGATCCGGCGTGGTGCCGCTGATCATGTTCTGCCTTTCGGCATCGCCTACGGTGATACCCAGTTTCTCAACCTCTTTGCTCAATAGCTTGTCGGTAAGGAACTGGTTCCAGGTGCTTTCCTGCAAATAAGTAGTAATCTGCGGCGAAATGGCCTGACCCGATTGCTGCTGGAATTGCTTTGTAGACATATCCAACCTGTCGTTGAATTCTTTGTAGCTGATGGTGGAGCCATTCACTTCGCCTATTTCGGAATTGCTATCCCTGAAAATTGAACTGCCCGACTTGATAACTTCGCCGGCAACAAACGCTAAAAGCGCAAAACCAATAAAAACTGCGAGGATTGTTCCCATCCTATCCCGCAAGTAACCCATGATACCCATATAACTCTTATATCTATTTTATATTTCTCAAAAAGAGGCGCAAGATACAACTTTTACTAAAATTCTATAGCACAATTTTTTGCGCCCCCGATTTGCCTGATTATTGCTGCAATCCGTCGCCATTGACGTGTATAGTAGCGGTGGAATTCTGGAAGATGGGGTGCTTAAGGGCATCATCGCTTTTAAAGCTGGTACCCCGCATAATATCGCCGCCCACCTTGGTCATCTCCACTTGCTTGTTAGAATAAATTTGTTTTAAGGCCATATCCCAAATAAGTTCTTCTGATTTGTAAACCGTGCCCTCGGCATTGGTGGCCACCACATTATGACGGAGCTCGATGAATTTATCGTCGTTGCGCGTAAGGGCCGAATCGGCAGTGATGGTGCCGGCCGGCATGGCGTCTTTATCAAGGAAGGTAATCTTGATTCCCTTTGGCAGCACCTTGTAGGGCTTTGCAACCATATATTCAATCATCAAAGGCGCGTTCAGCCTGTATTTCACCAGGGCCGAATCGCTGTAAATCAAATCGATGTTGGTAGTTTGCTGTACGGGCTTGGTAGAATCGGCCGCTGCTAAAGCTTTTATTTTATTGATATCGTTTTCGCAGGCAGCCAGCAGCATCATTATAAACAATGCCGGCAACCCTATTCTCAATACCAATAACCTGCTGCGCATGCGGCTGAATATTAATCGTAGCGGTACTTCACAAACCACTGATCGTTAAGCGTAAACGACAGGTGGAAGTTGATATAGTTTTCTTTTACCAGTCCGTTGGTTAACGTACCGCGTTTGCCATACTCTGCCGCAAGGTTTATTTTGTAGAATGCGGTATTGTTACGTGGCAAGGGCAGGCCCATGCCAAAGGTGGCGGCGTACCTTTTTATATTGGTGTTGTTTACGTTGAGGTAGGTTTGATCGTATATTACCCCAAAACGGTAGTCAACCCGGGCAAAGTAATTGGATAACGAATACATGTTTGGCGTTACCTGGCCGCCCACGTTTAAAGTTTTGCTGTTTTGCAGGCCCTTGTTTACGCCGGCTATGGTAAGCGAGCTCCAGTTGCCTATGCTATAATCGGCACCGATAATGTATTTGCCATCGTGCTGGTAGCTGATGCCGAAGTGGTTTATCTGCGGCAGGTTTATCTTCGATTTCGCATCCTTGCGGTTGATGAGGCTATCGGTAGCAACGCCCTCGCTGCCAGCTTCGGTAAAGTAGCTACTTACGATATAGCTGTTTTGGGTGTTGAGCTTTGAACTTGCCGATGCCGAGTAACCGAACACCAGGTGTTTCTTTTCCGAAAAATCGAAGCTGTACTGTGCGCCGTAATCGTAATTAAATCCGTTGATGCTGTTGCTTTCTTCTATACGGGAGTTGAGGGTGCCGAACAGGTCTGGCACTTCGGTAGATTGCGTTTCTTTAAGGTTGCCGAATATGTATGATGCATTGGCACCGATAGACAAGTGCTTGCCTATACGCACGCCGTAACCTAAATACGCTTTTGTTAAGCCACCATCGCCCTGGTAGAGGTAGTTAACGGCATTGGTATCTGCAGGCAGGCCGGTGCCGAAATTGCTTTGTTTCTGGCGGTAGTTGTAGCCCAGCTCGGTATAAGGGCGCATGCCGAAGCTGATAGCCGATTGCTTTGAAACCGGTATGCCGAAGGCGATATGGCTAAGCCTGAAACTCGAGTTGGTTTGGTTGCTTAGCCCGCTTTTGCTAAGGGTGTTGAAATTGCTGGAGATGCCCGCATCTATAACCACATAATTCATGGACGAGTAGGCAGCCGGGTTTAAAAAGTTTATATAGTTGTAGCTGTTTATCTTGTTGATGGCGGTACCTATACCGCCCATGCCGATGTTCTGCGGCATAACCGAAGGGCTAAGATCGCCAAGGCCATACCTGGAATACGGCGAGCTGGTAGTTGCGGTAGATTGGGCATTTGCACCCAGTGCGGTGGCAGTAAGAGAAACTATTATAAAGAGCCTTATATATCTAATCATTATGCTTTTGTATAGCTGCGTTTAATCCTTTAAGAACCAGGTAAGGCTCATTTTTTATATAGGGGGCAAAGATGCTATTTTTTAACAGCGTATCAAAAAAAATACTATCGCCCCCGTGTAGTATGATATTGTACGCTTTTTGTGTTTTTATGTACTCGTTTATAAAGCCCGTAAGCTCGTATTTGATGCCGTTTTGCACGCCCGACATAATCGCCGAGGCGGTGTCGTGGCCCATATTATCCTCAAAGTTGCTGTCGGTTTCTATCAGCGGCAGGCCTCCTGTATAATGATTTAAGGCTTTATAACGCATTTTTAAACCCGGCGATATGCTGCCTCCAAAATAATTTGCCCCGGCATCAACATAATCGTAAGTGATTGCGGTGCCCCCGCCTATAACGATGTTGCCGGCCTGCGGGTATAAATGGTGCGCGCCTATTACAGCTGCCAGCCTATCGGGGCCGAGCGTGTCGGGTGTTTTATAATGGATATTTATGCCGCTGGCCATGCTGCTGTCGAACTCCGTAAGAGTACAATTTGAGAAAGCATCCAACGCATCTTTCCAAATATGCCTTTCGGTGTTCTTTACTGTGGAAATAATAGCGGCATCAGGTAGGTATAAACTGCAAAATTCAGCTAACGCTACCCTGGTTATTTCCGGGTATTGCTCCACCACCACTATTTCATCACCCTCAAAAATGGCTATCTTGGTTAAAGTGTTGCCAATATCTATAACCAGCGATGTCATCCTTAGGCCTTAGCCAATGCCAGTATCGATTCGAATATCGCCAGCCCGTCTTCGTTGCCTACCAGGCTTTCGGATGCACGCTCAGGGTGTGGCATAAAGCCGAACACGTTACGCTCTGCGTTGCAAACGCCTGCAATGTTCTCCAACGAGCCGTTGGGGTTGCTTTCGTCGGTAATGTTGCCGGCCTCGTCGCAATAGCGAAACAGCACCTGGTCGTTATCGTTAATGGCCTTCAGCACATCGGCATCTGCAAAGTAATTGCCTTCGCCATGGGCTATAGGTATCTTCAAGGCGCGCTCCGGATCTAGCTGGCGGGTAACCAACGAGTTTGCGGTTTGCGGCTTAAGGTAAATATTGCGGCAGATGAATTTGCGGTTTTTATTGTGCAGCAACGCGCCGGGCAGCAGGCCCGCTTCGGCCAGTATCTGGAAACCGTTGCATATGCCCAATACCTTGCCGCCTTTCGCCGCAAATTGTATTACTTCCTGCATAATGGGCGAGAAGCGTGCGATAGCGCCCGAGCGCAGGTAATCGCCAAAAGAGAAGCCGCCGGGCAAAACAATGAACTCTGCACCTTGCAAATCATGGTCTTTATGCCACAGCCTAACTACTTGCTGGCCCATTACGTTTTGCAAAACGTGGATGATATCTTCATCGCAATTGGAGCCGGGGAATATTACTACGCCAAATTTCATGCTACAAAACTAACACATCGGCCGAAATTTGAACGAATGTAAAAGTTAAAAAGTGTTAAACTGCAGGTATATTATGCTGATAAGCAGCAATAAATACAGGCTTTCGTAAAACCATTTGGTTGTTGCGTTGATGAAATAGTAGCTGCAGAACACCGCGGCAGGCACCGCGCACAGCAAAAAGTGGTTGAGGTTGAACTCGCTTTTGATATAAAAACTCAGCCCCGCGATCAAAAACATGAGGAACAACAGCTGGAACGATTTGCGCACGTGCACGTAGCTTTTTAAGAAGTTTTGCTGCAGTTTTACGAAATACAGGCCGATAATGATGATGACCGGGATAAGCACCAGGTAATCGAGATACCGGATGTGGATGCTGTTGGGGAATTTAGAACCGAGGGGTGCCCAGATATCGTAAAAACGGCCCAGCCTGCCATTGAGGTAATACAATACCGCCAAAAAGAAGAACACGGTGATATAGCCCAATATGCACGATACCCACTCGCGCCAGTTGAAGGGCTTGAATATCACGAGCGCTATCCAGATAGCCAGAAACAGGAAGATAAAGGGGAGATAGATAAGTGAGCCTACGGCTACGATCATACCCAGATCGTAAGCGGTAGATTTGGCATCCTCGCTTTTATAGAAACTGAACAGCTTGAAAAGCATCCAGATGACCAGAAAATTGCAGATAAGCGGCGCGCTCAGCACCATGAAGGGGGTAAACAGCGCGGTGAGCGTAACATACATCAACGCAGGCAAAAAGCTTGGCTTGCTAAGCAGGTTGAAATGGTTTACCAGGTAATTGAGCAGTACAGCTTGGCCGAGCACCAAAATGCCGGCCAGCAGCATATTTACGGCCGGCGAAAAAACATACTCGTAAGCTACAGGTATCAGCAGGCGGGCAAAGGGCTCTACGAAGGTAAACGCCAGCTTATCCGGCACGTGCACGGTGTAGCCAATACGCAGCACGAAAAGAAGCACGGCAAGCCATAACACGTTGACAGGATTGTATGCCTTGAAGATCTTGATCATATGCCTTGCGTATGGCGGCAAAAATAGCAGAAAAAAACTATAACAATATGTCATTTCGAACCGAGGCACGAGGGAGAACTATCTCTTGAACGCAGTGAAAAAATCTTATTATTGGTGCAAGGTTAGCCACTTTGCATGTCGGCTTTGCAAATCCAACAAGATATCTCCTCGCTATCGCTCGTTCGATATGACAAAGTGGGTACTACCTCGCGTATTTCTTCACCATATCGTCCACAATTTGCGCGGTTTCGTCGGGGAAGTTTACGTTGATGCGGGTTTGGTCGGCCAGCCAGGCGTTGATGTCGGTTTTGAAGTGGTCGGTGATGGTGCTTACCACCTTTACGCCCAGTTTGGATGCCGAGAGGGCGTTGCATTGCTGCTCGTACTGGCCCTTCATGGGTATCATCATCACCTTTTTGCCCATGAACAGGGCCTCGGCAGGGCCTTCGAAACCACCGCCGGTAAGCAGGCCCGCACAACTGGCCAGGCTGTTGTTGAAGCCGTCATTATTCACGGGGAACACCTGTACGTTGCCCTCGCGGTAGGGGGTTTTGGTACGTTTAGAGAATATATGCCACTCGGCATCGGTGCCGCTGAGGTGTTTCAGCAGAGTTTTGTCGCTATAAGCGGGCAGGTAAACGCTGTAATGGCCCAGGTTGGAGGTCTGCATGCGGCGGATATCGCTGCGGATGACCGGCGTATGTATAAAATCATCGTACCGCTCAAAGTGGAAGCCGATATGGTGCGTGGTGGGCGAATAATATTTGAAGAGCCACTCGGCCCAGTCCCAGCTTTTGGGGCGGGGCGTTTTTGGCGACACGAACGAACATTGGTGACTTAAGGATACCGATGGTACCTTTTGCAGTCGGCATGCCCAGGCGGTAACGGGTTCGAAATCGTTGATCACCAGGTCGTAATCGCCCAGGGGGAGGCTGTGCATATCCTTCCAAAGCTGGCGCAGGTTCATGAGCTTGAAAGTGGCCCAGTTATCCACCCCGCCATTTTTGCCGAACACAAAGCTGAAACCATGGAACTTATGCAGCAAAGGCTGACTCAGGCTCACCTCGGCCTCGGTACCACTCACGATGAGGTCAACCTCGCCGTATTGCTGCAGCAGGGGCACAATTTCGCGGGCGCGACTGATGTGCCCATTCCCGGTACCCTGTATGCCGAACAATATTTTCATAAGCGTAGAATTGCTGGCAATTTAGCAAAGAAAACTTTAGGGAAGATTATTAAATGATGAAATGAGGGTAAATGTATATGCGCTTACCGGTCAACAAGTGGCGTTTTACTTTTGGCAGTAACATTGCGGTATAATTATCATCTACTATTTAATTAACCCGAAACTGCATGGATGCCTACGAAGAACAAGCTTATGTACTGCTTACCCAATGGCGGCAAAACATGCAAAAGAAACCATCTCTTGCCAACCGCATAGCCAAGAGCCTGCAGAATAAGATCAACGGCATCATCCCCGAGAAGGCGCACAAAGTAATTACCGTTACCATCGAAAAAATGGTGAAGGCGGTGCTTTTTGGCGCCAAGTACACCACCCCTGATAAGCTTGCGCCTGATGCTTCGCTGCTGTTGCGCGAAAGTTATGTAAAACGCGAGATAGAGATTTACCGCAAAACCGCCGCTGTGGAAGGTGCTATTACAGGCACGGGCGGCATCTTGCTGGGTTTTGCCGAGTTCCCAATTCTTATCGGCATAAAAATGAAACTGCTGTTTAATATTGCCGCCCTGTATGGCTTTGATGTGAAGGATTATAAGGAAAGGCTGTACATCCTCTATATTTTTCAGCTTACCTTTTGCAGCCAGCAACGCCGCAACGAGGTGTACCACCTGCTGGAGGGTTGGGAAAGCTACAGCGCAAAGTTACCCGCCGATACTGATCAGTTCGATTGGCGCACCTTCCAGCTGGAATACCGCGACTATATCGACCTGGCCAAAATGGCCCAGCTTATCCCAGTTATCGGCGCTGCCGTAGGGGCTATTGCCAACTACCACCTCATAGCCCAGTTGGGCGAAACAGCGATGAATTGTTACAGGATGAGGGTGTTGGAGCCGAAGAAAATTGGCCTTTAACGTTGCTGTAAAGTAACCCCCGCACAGGTGGCAGGGCCAGCATCATTTTGCAAGCAGCGCATTCCCTTCAAAAACTATCCCCGGCCAGCCATGAAGCATAAACTGCCTGATGTTTTGATGGTCTGTGGCATCGGGACTGGCCAGCACCGCGCGGTAATGCTCGGCAAACAGGTAAAGGGTATCCTCGGCACTTAAATTGTTTATTTGGGCAAAAGTAAAAACCTTGGCACTCCCCTGATTTTGTGTTGCTTCATTGTAGGCATCGCCATTTTTAAATGCAGTGGGCTGGTGCCGGTAATGGCTTTCTATAAATTCAATAACCTGGCTAAACGTAATTGTATTTTCTTTCAAACCCGAAATTAAGGCAAGTACTTCTTCTTTCATGCCGCAAATTTGGGTAAAATAAATCTTTTGTGGGCTGGTAATATAGCTCCTGAGGGATGGGTTCAACTAGCCGGGCGATAAGTAAGGCCCCCAAATCTTGTCGCAATACACCCCTAAAATGGCTCAATTGGCACCGACACGGTGGTGCGAAATCATTTAACTTTGAGGTAGTTAATTAATTCCATCAAAACAATTAACGCTTTCTACTTTTTACATTACATAACCAAAATCATATACCTATGTTACCCATCAAACCGCACATCTGGTTCGGCCAAAGCGCCAAAGAGGCAGCCGAATTTTATGCAGGCTTACTGCCAAATTCCGCTGTTGATTATGTAAATCATTTCCCGATGGCCGGCGGCGAATGCGAAGTGGTTGAATTTACCCTTGCCGGTCAGCCCTTCCTGGGCATCAGCACCGGTCACGCATTGGGCATCAACCCCTCTATTTCATTCTTTATCAACTTCGACCCCTCACTCGACCCGGACGCCGCCAAACACATCGACGAGGCATGGGCAAAGCTTACCGAGGGCGGAAAAATACTAATGCCGCTGGACCGCTACCCATTTAGCGAGCGCTTTGGCTGGCTGTCCGATAAAAACGGCGTGTCCTGGCAGCTCATCCTCACTAACCCGGCAGGCGAGGAAAGGCCGGTCATCATTCCATCGCTGATGTTTACCGAACCCGTGGCCGGCAAGGCCAATGAGGCCATTGATTTTTACTGCTCGGTATTTAAGGATGGCAAACGCGGTACCACCGCCCCGCGCCCTACGGATATGGGACCGGACAAAGCGGGCACGTTGATGTTTGCCGATTTTTACGCTGATAAAACCTGGCTGGCTGCGATGGATAGCGCGCACCAGCATGGCTTCGGGTTTAACGATGCCGTATCGCTATTGGTGCCCTGCGAAACCCAGGAAGAGATCGACTATTACTGGGAGGCGCTCTCTGCCGGTGGCAAACCCGGCCAATGCGGCTGGCTAAAAGATAAATACGGCGTGTCCTGGCAGGTGGCCTCTACCGTGATGTTTGATGCGCTAAAGAACGGCAGCCCCCAACAAATTGAACGCGTTACGCAAGCTTTTATGCCAATGACAAAAGTTGATTTGGAAACGCTGAAACGGGCGTATGAGGGGTAAGCTCTTCTAAATTGACGTGTCACGTTCCCGAAGGGGCTGTTGAAACGACCCTGTGGACCAAATGGCCATCCGGAGCGCGACTGATGTGCCCATTGCCGGTACCCTTTAAGCCGAACAATATTTTCATAAGCGTAGAATCTGGTGGCAATTTAGGGAAGATTATTAAATGATGAAATGGGGGTAAAGACTCAAGATTGCTCTTTTAGGGAGTTGAGGAATGCTTCGGGGTCTTCGCCCCAGTTTTGGAGGATATTGCATGCCCTTTGGATGTGCTGAGCGCATGTAGGAACAGAGGTAGAAAAGGGAAGAGCAATAGCTATTGCCTCTTTGGAATTATCCAGTGCTTTTGCTTTGTCGCGAAAATCCTCATTATAAGTGTAAAGTATGCTCATGTTGACTAAAATATTAGCCATAAGGGGTTTGTAGGTCTGTGGGTTAGCTTCTACCAGTTGCCTGCGGGTTTCTAATGCCTCAATGTAATTCTCTTCGGCCTTATCGTATTCTTCCATTTCAACTTGTAAATTAGCAAGGTTATTCAGCGTCTCTGCTACATATGGCAAATATATTTTCGGGTTTACTGTTGCCAATTCCCAACGTATGTGCAGTGCCTCGCCATAATTCACTTCGGCCTTATCATATTCGTTCCTGTTCTTTTCCAAGACCGCGAAGTTGTTTAGGGTGCTGGCCACATAAGGCAGGTACGTTTTCGGGTTTGCTGCTGCCAATTGTCTGCGTATGCTGAGGGCTTCGGTATAATTGGCTTCGGCCTTATCGTATTCGTTCCTGTCGCTTTGTAAACTGGCGAGGTTGTTCAGCGTCATGGCCAAATCGGGCATGTAGCTTTGCGGGTTAGCTGCTGCCAGCAGCCTTCGGGTGCCAAGGGCTTCGCTGTAATTGACTTCGGCTTGAGCGTATTCGTTCTTGTCACTTTGTAAAATGGCGAGGTTGTTCAGCGTGCCGGCCACACGGGGCAGGTAACTTTGCGGATTAGCTGCTGCCAGTTGCCTGTATATACCAAGGGCTTCGTTATAATTGGCTTCGGCCTTATCGTACTCGTTCCTGTTTCGTTGTAAAATGGCGAGGTTGTTCAGCGTGGTGGCCACATCGGGCAGGTAGCTTTGTGGGTTAGTTGCTGCCAATTGCCCTCGTATGCCAAGGGCTTCGGTATAATTGGCTTCGGCCTTATCGTATTCGCCCCTGTCGCTTTGTAAAATGGCGAGGTTGTTCAGCGTCATGGCCACACCGGGCAAGTACCTTTGCGGGTTAGCTGCTGCCAGTTGCCTCCGTATGCCAAGTGCTTCGTTATAATTGGCTTCGGCCTTATCGTATTCGTTCCTGTCTCGTTGTAAAATGGCGAGGTTGTTCAGCGTCATGGCTACATCGGGCAGGTAGCTTTGCGGGTTGCCCGCTGCCCGCTGCCTCTGTATACCAAGCGCTTCGATATAATTGGCTTCGGCCTTATCGTATTCGTTCCTGTCCTTTTGTAAAACGGCGAGGTTGTTCAGCGTACCAGCTTTCTCGCTGGGACTATTTGCGTTCCGCAAGGCGGCCTGAAAGAAAAATTCGGCCCCGTCTAATTGATTGATAAAATGGAAGAAATTACCTGCCTTCAGATGATATTTCCATTCAGGGCAAATATTTACGGCTCTTTCCATACAATCCCCGGCGCGGGAATAATCGAATTTTAATTGTAGCATTTTAGCTTTTAGCAAATAACTATCTGCCAGGTTACTCCTTCTTTTTTTAGGTGCTTCCTCTTGTTGCTCAATTGAATCTAATTCCTCCTGTAAGCGCGCCTCGCTTAGTAAAGCCAGCGCTTCATCGAGTTTTGTATCGATGAATAAGTTGAAGGCTTGCTTATAAAGCTCGCCGCTTGTGGCTATATCCTTTTGCGCAAAATCATCCAGCATTTTGGTAATCTGCGTGGCCTGGGCATCGCGCTCTTTGTTTAGCCGTTCTAATTCGGCAGAGAGGCTGCTTGCTTTTTCTTGGGTGAGACTTATGATGGTGTTTTTATCGTAAAGGGCCTCCTGCAGTTCCTTTATCCTTTCGTCTTTTTCGCGGGTAAACTTATCTATGAACTCGCTAAGCGTTATCCGCAAGGTGCCGCCATCAACCAATTGCAGCACCAGGTTGTTGTCGCCATCAATTTTAACCGAGTTGTATTGGATGAGACTCATGGTACTTACTGGGTTTTTAATAAGCTGATGAACGCTTCTGCGTCTTCGCCCCAGTATTTTAATACATCAGATGCATCTTGAATATACTCAGCACTTGGACGGTCAAAATGAGAAAATGGTAACGCAATTTTCATTGCTTCCCTCGCGGAATGCAGCGCTTTTTCGCGATTCTTGTAATTCTCGTGAAAAGTGTAGAGCATACTTATAATACTTAATACCATCCCTACATCAGGCAGATACATCCGCGAATTTGCTACAGCGAGCTGTTTGTAGATGCCGAGTGCCTCGCTGAAATTGGCATCCGCAGCACTGTATTTTGCCTCATCTGTTTGTAAAATGGCTAGGTTGTTTAACGTTCCAGCGAGATAAGGTAGGTAGGGTTGCCGGTTTATCAATATCAGTTTTCGATAAATGCTTACCGCCTCACTAAAGTTTGCTTCTGCCTTGTCATTTTCTTCTTTCTTAACTTGCAAATTAGATAAGTTGTTCAAAATGTCAGCTAAGTAGGGTAGGTAAGCTTGCGGATTTATTGCCGCCAGTTTCCTGCGGATGCTTAGCGCAGCGATGTAGTTTACTTCCGCTTTCTTCAGTTCGTTTTTGCTCTTTTGTAAGATAGCGAGGTTATTAAGCGTCACAGCAACATCATTAAGGTAGGTATGCGGGTTGGTTGCGGCCAACTTTTTATTGATGTCGAGGGCCTCGTTGTAATTAGCTTCCGCCTTTTCATATTCTTTCCGCTCCTGTTGCAAAATAGCGAGGTTGTTAAGCGTATGAGCAACTTTTGGCAAGTATATTTGTGGGTTTGTAGATATCAGTTCCCTTAAAAGGGTTAAGGCCTCGATGTAATTAGCTTCCGCCTGAGTATATTCTTTTCGCTTCCTTTGCAGAATAGCCAAATTGTTTAACGTCATAGCTACATCAGGCAGATAGGCGTGTTGGTCAGTTGTCGCCAACTGCCTTTGGATAATTAGAGCTTCGCTATAATTGGCTTCGGCCTTATCGTATTCGTTTTGCTGGTCTCGTAAAACAGCAAGATTATTGAGCGTTCTGGCTTTTTCCGTGGGGCTGTTTACATTCAGCAACGCAGCTTGCCAATAAAATTCAGCTTCTTTAAGGCGATTAAGAAATTTGAGGAAATTGCCGGCTTCCAGGTAATAACCCCACTCCGGGCAAATGACCACTGCTTTTTCCGTACAAGAGGCTGCTTCCACGAAATCGAATTGTAACTGCAATATTTTAGCTCGCAACAAATAGTTGTTTGCTAAATTTCGTCGCTCCTGCCTAGAGGCTTCCTCACGCTGCTCTATTATGATTAATTCCTCCTGCAAGCGGGCTTCGCTTAACAACGCAAGCGCATCATCCAACTTAGCGGCAATGAATAAGTTAAAGGCTTGTTGATATAATGTACCGCTTGCGGCAATGTCCTTTTGCGCAAAATCCTCTAACATTTTGATGATTTGCAGGGTTTGCGCATCACGTTCTTCCGTTACGCGTTGAAGCTCGGCAGAGAGGGTGGCTATCTTTTCGTCACTAAAAATTTCTATCTTTTCTTTGTCGTATAACGCTTTTTGTAACAACGTTATCCTTTCGTTTTTCTCGCGGGTAAATTTGTCAATGAACTCGCTGAGGCTCACGCGCAGGGTTTCGCCATCAACCGATTGGAGCACCAGGTTGTTGTCGCCATCAATTTTTACGGAGTTGTACTGGATTAGGCCCATGGAATTAACCCTACCTCATTTCTAAATCGTTTTCGTCACCTCGCACTTTTGCGGTGTTATCTGCGGGAGTTGTGCTTGAGTTGCTGCTCATCTTTATTGTGTTGCCTGTGCCGTCAACATCCGCATTGTTTCGCCGGGTGTTCTTGTCTCCCTTCAGTTTGAAGCCAAAAAAGCTGATATCTAATTTGGTAAACGCAAAAATTGCTAAGATAACGGCTATTCCAAGTATGCCGTAGATAATGTATTGGTATTGATTTTCCATGTTTTATGAGGTTTAAGCAAGGCTAATATAACGGAATATTAATTAATTGCCAATTGCAAATTATCGGGAGGTAAATGCATTCGGCGCATCAGGCAGTTTAACCTTGCTACTTTAACGCACAAGGCCCCAAATCTTCCGATTCAGGGCCTTGTTGGTTCTGATATATTTCCGCGTGGCTTATTCGCTCAGCGTCCATTCCGGCCGTTCGAAGTGGCAGGTGTAGCCGTAGGGGTTCTTTTGCAGGTAGTCCTGGTGTTCGGCTTCGGCGTTCCAAAAATCGCCGGCGGGCACTACTTCGGTAACTATTTTGCCGGGCCATATGCCCGAGGCATCCATTTCGGCTATCAGCTGGGTGGCGGTGTCGCGCTGGGTATCGTCCAGGTAAAAAATAGCCGAGCGGTAAGAGGCGCCGATATCGTTCCCCTGCCTGTTGCGGGTGGTGGGGTTATGTATCTGGAAAAAATATTCGAGGAGTTTGCGGTAAGATAGTACGGCCGGGTCGAATATCACCTCGATGCCTTCGGCATGCGTGCCGTGGTTACGGTAAGTGGCGTTGGGCACGTCGCCGCCGGTATAACCTACAACGGTTTTGATAACGCCCGGCTGTTGCCTGATGAGTTCTTCTACCCCCCAAAAGCAGCCGCCGGCCAGTATGGCTTTTTCAGTATTCATTTTCGTTTTTATGATTAAAATCCAATAACAAACGAATTGTTTGTTGTTCGAAGTTAGAGATTATTTTGCTGTGGGGGAATGCCGGGCGGTCATAGGCAGGTAATAAGTTTAAAGGCGTTTGCTCGTGCTTTTTTTAAGCCTCGTTTTAGAGGGCGGTATCAAAAACCCATGTTTCCCAATAGACGGGAGTGAAATTAGATGCAAGGGTTTCTGCGCAAATATAGCGCACCACAGCAATAACGGTGGTGACACGATTTTGACACCACTCCATAATTTGCAAATGTTTGATTAAGAGGATATTAATAGTGTTCACGGTGTTCACGCGGCGCAACGTGAACACTTTTGAGCCTCTCTCATTGCGAAGGGTTGGGGCGGGGTTTAATTAGCAGGCCAGTCCTTAAGTAAACCGCGTTGACTGGCGCGCGCTCCCATATCCGATAAATTGCCTACATTTACCTCCGTGCCCTCGCACGCTTAACCATGCGCCTGCTTTTTTCCACCATACTTATTGCTTATTGCTTGTTTTTTGCGGTAAACGCCGCTTCGCAGGTTTGCAATGGCAGCCTTGGCGCGCCGGTAATCAACGAAACCTTCGGTCACGGTACTACCTTCAATCCCGGCCCACCGCTTGCGGCGGGGATTACCAACCTGCGCTATTTTAACGATAACTGCGGCGGCGATGGCGGCGAAGGTGTGTACACCCTGCAAACATCCATGGGCTCATCATGCAAAGGGGGTAGCTGGCAGGCTATCTCACATGATCACACTGGGGACCAGAACGGTTATATGATGATCATCAACGCCGGCGAGCAGCCCGACGTGTTTTTTAATGAAAGGGTGGCCGGCAACGCGCTTTGCCCCAACACCACTTACTTTTTTGGTGCCTGGATCATGAACGTACTGCGCGATCTGCCGCAAACGCAAGGCTATAGGCAGCCCGATATCACCTTCCGCATAGAAACAACCGACGGGCGCGAACTTAAAACCTACAATACAGGTATTATACCGCCCGAAAGCGGTCCCGGCAAATGGGTACAGTACGGAACGCTTTTTACCACCCCCGCAGATGGAAGCGATTTTGTGGTAAAGATGATCAACAATGCACCGGGCGGCGCGGGCAACGATTTCGCGTTGGACGATATTACCTTTAGCCCCTGCGGTCCGCTTATCCAAACCGGTTTTGGTACCATCGGCGATAATATCGCCCGCAGCAGCTGCAAAGGCGAGAACCTGCAATACACCCTGGTTGCCGATCAGCAAGGCTATGATAGCCCCACCTACCAATGGCAGCAAAACCTTAACGATGGCAACGGATGGAAAGACATCACCGGACAAACCAATAAAAGCACCTCGGTTACGATCCCCAATTCGGCACCGGGCAAGTACCAGTATCGTATAGGCATCCTTAACGCCAGCCAGGTAGGTTCAGAAGCCTGTCGCATCTATTCGGACCCGCTCACCATAGATGTTTATTCTCCGCCCACCGTAACGCTGGCCAGCAGTATAAGCGGCTGCAGGGGCTTTCAGCTGCAATTGGGCGCAACAGGCGGCGACACCTACGAATGGACGGGGCCAAACGGCTTTACATCTGCCAGTAGCAGCCCCACTGTAAGTTACAATGCCAGCCCGGCAAACAATGGCGTGTACCGCGTAAGGGTAACCCGCAATGGTTGCGACAGCTACGCCGAAACCACCGTTACCGTGTATGACCAGGCCACCGTACAACCCATGCCCGCAAAGCTCACCTGCGTTGGTACCCCCGTGCAGCTTACCCCCCAAACCGCCAATGCCACCCGCTTTAAATGGAGCCCCTCCGCCGGGCTCGATCACGACGATATAGCCAACCCCATGGCCAACCCATCGGCAACAACCATTTACCAGTTGGAGGTGAGCAACGGCGGCGGCTGCCTGTCTACAGAAGCGGTTACCGTGAGGGTGTTGGCGGCGCCTGTTGCTGATGCCGGGCCTAAAATAAGGATGACCGAGGGGCAAACCGCCCGACTAAACGGTACAGCCAAAGGCGACAGCATTGTGAGCGTGTTTTGGACTCCGTCGGCGTTTTTAGATAACCCGGCTTCGCTTACGCCAACCACCAGCGCTACCGATGATATTACCTATACGCTGCATGTACTGAGCGGTACCTGCGGAGAAAGCACCAGCGATGTAGTGGTGCGGGTTTATAAACTGGTAACCGCGCCTAATACCTTCTCGCCCAATAACGACGGCGTAAACGACCTCTGGCACATCAACAACCTTAACAGTTATCCCCAGGCGCAGGTAAGCATCTTCACCAAAGGCGGGCAACGGGTGTACCAAAGTATTGGTTATGCAAAACCCTGGGATGGCACCAGCAATGGCAGGCAGCTGCCCAACGGCACTTATTATTACGTAATAAACTTAAAGGAAGATAACCTGCCACCTATATCAGGCTGGGTGGTTATATTGAGGTAGAATTGTCTGAACCGGGATTTTTACGATTTTTGCGATTCCCCGGATTATCTCTTAAAATCCTGTAAATCGTAAAAATCCGCTTCATCCCGGTTCCATACCCGCTCTTCCTCGCGTATCCTTACGGTTAGCATAGCTGCATTCAAAAGCGTGAATACGATTGCCGTGGCATAGAGGTTGAATACAAGCGGGATTACCATTATCTCGCAAATAACGATGAAGTAATTGGGATGCTTGAACAGTTTGTAGGGCCCTTTTTTTACGAAGATGGAATTGGGGATACGCAGTATCTTGGTGTTCCAATATTTTCCCAGCGAGCCGATGGTCCATATTTTTAGGGAGATGAGGATAAGGAACGCCACCAGCATAATCATGTTAAATTCGCCGTTACGAAGGCAGTAATATTCCACTATCATGCTAATGATGAACAGCGTGTGCAGGGCCACGATGAAAGGGTAGTGCGCCTTGCCAAATTCTTCCGCGCCCTGGCTGCGCGCCCAGGCTTCGTTGCGTTTGGCTACTACTAATTCTAAAAGGCGTTGGGAAATTACAAAGCCGATAAAGAGGATAAACATATTTAGTTTTTCATATCTAATAAAACCATTTCGCTGCTAAAGCCGGGACCCATGGCCAGCATTAATCCGTAGCCATCATCGTAACCTTCTGATAAGAACTTCTCCAGCACGTATAGCACGGTTACGCTGCTCATGTTGCCGTTTTGGTTCATTACGTGACGGGTGTTGTGCAGAAAGTCGCCAGGTACCTGTAAGGCATCAGCATAGGCATCCAACACTTTTTTGCCGCCGGGGTGAAACACGAAGTTCTTGATGTCCTTCAGTTCCAAATTCTGTTTGGCCAGGAAAGCATCGATATCGCCGCGGATATTTTCGTGGATGAAGGTAGGGATATCTTTGGAGAAGAGCACCTTAAAACCGGTGTCTTTAAAATCCCAGCCCATTACCTCCAATGAGTCGTAATAAAGTTTGCTGCTGTTTGCCAGTATTTTTATTTTCTTTTCCGTTTGATAGTTATCGCCTTTTACGATGACGGCTGCTATGCCATCGCTAAACAAACTGCTGCCAATGAAATTGCTTTTGCTGTAATCGTTTTTGATGAGGGTGAGCGAGCATAGTTCCACGGCTACCAGCAGCACGATGGCATCGGGGTTGGCTTTGGCTAAAGTATTTGCCTTGGCCATGCCCGATACGCCGCCCCCACAGCCCAGGCCCCAAACCGGTATGCGGTTGATATGCGGATTTAGGCGCATTTTGTTGATGATGAGCGCATCGATGCTGGGCGTAGCGAGGCCTGTGGTAGATACGAAGATGAGGTCGGTTATGTCATCCTTATCCACACCGGCTTTGGCGACCGCTTCTTCAACCGCTTGTATAGAATATTGCAGGGCGTTTTCTATGTAATCATCGTTACGCTGCTCGAAGGTGTTGGCCTCGGCATAGTAAGTGATGGGTTTGCAGAAGTTACGGGTAACAATTTCGGTATTATCGAAGGCGGGCATTAGGCGGTCTACCTGCGGGAAGTGCTCTACGAAGAGGGCGCGGGCCTGAGCTTTTACGTCCTGCTGGTTTACTTTATGGGGGAGGCTTACGCCTGATACTGCAGCGATAGATGGCATATTTTGAGGGCAAGTAATATGATGTACTAATAGCGTAAAAGCTTAAATTGTTTCGGGGGAACGCAATCCCTTCCCGGCGATTACTTACGCAAATGCGGATGGGGTGAGTTTAAGGAGTACGGGGATTTGTGGCGAAGGGTTGCTTTCACCACCGCGTCCTTGCAGGCACGAAGCAACCCTCGGTAGCAGGTCGGATATGCAGAGCGACTATGCTTGCCGATGGTTGCCGCGCTTCGCTCGCAATGACGTTGGGGAAATTTTGGTAACCGTTACCCTTCTATCTTAATATCGTATTTCCCCAGCAATCCCGGCAATCCGTGGAGCGAGAAATGAGCCTTTTTTACTACGTTATCATCCGGGTCGATAGTGAAATTGTAGGAGGAGCGCAGGTCGGCGCCTTTTAAGATGGTGCGGCTGAAGAATGCGCGGTGCAGATTGCAGTTGATGAATTTGGCATCGGTTAGGTCGGCCTCGGTGAGGTCTGTTTCTATCATGGAACAATCAGTAAACTTAGCTTTCTTATTCTTCTTTTGATAGAAAATGGCATTATCCAGTATGCAGTGTTCGAAATTCGTCTCGAACAAAAAATCGCGGGCCTTGCCAAAGTTTACCCCACTTAGCTTACAACCTTTGAACAACACATTTTGGAAACCGGTATTACCCACGCTGGCCAGCAGCAGGTTACAATCTTCGAAGCCGCAATCCATAAAAACAAGCCCATCCAGGTATGCATTGCTGAAATCGCAACTGATGAATTTGCAATGCTCATAAACTTGGGCGGATTTTAACTGGGCGGCGGTGAGTTTGGTGAAAGTTTGGTCTTCATGATGCATAGCAGCAAAGATAAGCTTATCGGTTATTTTTGGGTGGATGTGGAAAATGATTGCGCATAGTATATCTGCCCGTTTTACACAGAAATGTAATAAATGCAAAGCTGTTTAGCAGGCTGCGGCCGTTTTGCTAACTTTAATTATTGCCTGTCAACTAATTAAATGAAAGCCGAGTTTTACCCGCCATCTGCCGCCTTATCGCCCTTTGTGCAACAGTACGCGGTTATCCAAAGCGATGAGGGCGACATTAACCGCGTATTGCCCGATACCGCGCTGGTAATGGCCTTCAGGTTTTGCGGCAAGGTAAATTATACCGCCGAAGGCGTGGAAACAGAGCTGCCGCTTTCGGTGATATCGGGGCTGCGCCGCTCTGCCCGGGTAATGCAGTACGGGCGGCAATCGGGCAATTTACTAGTGATATTTAAAGAGGCGGGGGCGGCGGCCTTTTGTAAGCCACCCGTACACGAATTGTTTAATAATAGCGTGCCGATGGAGGATATTATTGGCCGGCAAAAGATTGTTTTGGTAGAGGAGCAACTCGCCGAAGCTGACAATAACGCCCGGCGCATCGCCGTCATCGAATCTTTCCTTTTAACGCAACCCATAAACTACACCGCCGATAAACTGGTAGCCACTGCCCTGCAAAAAATACGGGCAACTAAAGGGTACATCCGCATTAAAGAACTCGCCGCCACACTTTGCATCAGCCAGGATGCACTTGAAAAACGCTTCCGCAGGGCCACGGGCGCATCGCCCAAGCAATTTTCGGCCATTATTCGTATGAGGCAATTGCTAAGTGCCGGTAAATATTGCGCCGACCTGAACGAACTGGCCTTTAACGCAGGGTATTTCGACCAGCCGCATTTTAATAAAGACTTTAAATTGTTTACCGGTCAAACCCCTACCGATTTCTTCCGCAACCCGCTGTTTTGGTAAATCAATGATTTTTTACAAGGATTGAGCCGCGCCTGTTGGGATTTTTGTGCTAACAAATTATCTGCAACATGAACGCAAAAACAATTAAGCTAATGCTGTTACCCCTGGCCCTACTGGCCACCGGGGCATCAAACGCGCAATCCCCCAAATTAAATCATCAATCCAACAAAACAACTATTATGGTAACCACTGCAAACAAACAAATCATACGCGACCTATACGAACAAGCGCTGAATAAACGCAACATGGCGCTGCTCACTAATTTAATAGCGCCGGAATATGTAGGCTTTAAGGAAGAAAAAGGGCCGCATGCTTTTGAGGGCTTTGTGGCCCCGCTCATCAAATCGTTCCCGGATATTAACTGGCATATAGAAGACCTTGTTGCCGAAGGCGACAAAGTAAGTATACGCTGGCGGTGGACAGGCACTTTTAAAAACCAATACCAAAAGTTTATGCCTACCAACCAGGTTACTCATAACGATGGGCTGGCCATTTACCAGTTAAAAGACGGCAAGGTGATTGCCGCCCATTTACAAACCGACAGGCTCGGCTTTTTGCAGGGCATACACGTACTGCCGGCAGATGTGAACCGGATGGCCGCCAACAATGCCCAGGTAATGTTTATTGATAAATTTGTTATCCCCGCTGCGGCAAAAGAGGAGTTTATGAAACGCACGGACTATAACCGGAAGTTTATCCGCAATTTGCCCGGTTTTGTACGCGACGAGGCTTATGAAGGCACCGATATGGCCGGGAATACCCTCTTAACCACCATAGCCGTTTGGGAAAGCCAGGAAGCCCTTGCCCATGCCAAAGAAGCCGTGCAAGCCGAATACAAACGTATTGGATTTAACCCTGCCGAGTTTACAAAACAGTTGGGCATAACACTGGATAGGGCCGTTTATAAAGCGGCCATGACGATGAAATAAATTATAGCAAGCCGGTGCTTAGGGGCACCGGCTTGCTATAATTTTGAATTATTCAGTAATTGATGGTTTTACTTGTTTTTCTTCTTTAGTTTTTTAAGAGGCATCAAAATCTTCTTTCCTTTTATCAGCGGCGATAAAACCTATTGAAGTTATCTGGAACAATTGACCGGAAAATGTCCCCAATCATCAATAATGAATCGAAGATAAATCCTTACTATATTTACGAAAATCAATAACTTAAAAATAAATCACTAAAGCTTTATGGTAGAGAATATTAAAAGGATTAACAACCCACTTACTATAATTGGAATTTTTGCCGCATTGGCAGAGGTAAGTTCTACCGTTGCTATCGGTTTAATTGATAAGGAATTACAATATATTTTCGTTTGGTTTCTCATAGGTTTTCCAACGTTACTGGCAATATTATTTTTTTCGACATTAAATTTTAATCAAAAAGTGATGTATTCCCCCAGTGACTATAAAGAAGAAAACAATTTTGTCAAAATTATGGTGGGAAATAAAGATGTTCCGGCAGATTTAGAGAGGCTAAAAAAAACCGTACGAAACTTGGAAACCAACGAGAATGAGAATGATGTCAAGGATGCAATAAATGAAATTGAAAGGATTCAGGAGAAATCGCAGCAAATTCCGATTAACTATTTGTGGGATATTAATCATTGGGGTAGCAATTACGCAAGCATTCAAAATGGTAAAATGATATTTACTGGTTCAAATACTGCCAAAAAAGAAGATGGTTCAAATATTAACATAAACGACCTATTAGAAATAGGTAAAGCCTATGAGATTTCTTGCTTCATTAAATCGACGTTGGGAACTACAGCAATGTTTCAACTTTGGTGCACCGACCAAGTTGGATCTGGAATAAGCACGACCACACAATGTAAAATACCGTCTCAAAAAGGGGAAAAAGTTGGGCTCTTTTTTCAACCTAAAACAAATAAAAACATACGGATTCATTTACAATATACTGCTGGGCAAGGACAAATAGAAGTGAGTGACGTTAGAATAACAGAACTTTCAAGTTGAGTTTTCCGTAGTTTGAAACTCATTTAAGTATAGTCAATTGCAAAACGATTTTGGTTATTTGGCCCACTTGCACAACTCTGATAAACCTCACTATAATTTTTAATTGCTTGTGCTAATCCTTAAATCCTGTTCTTATATTTAGCTATTCAATACAATCATCACCATGAACCTTCGCCCTATACTTACCCTCGCAGTTTGCGCATTAACCTTCGGCACAGCAAAAGCCCAGATGACCCCGGCAAAAATAGATAGCCTGGCAAACCTTGCGCTAAAAACCTTCGACGTGCCGGGTATTGCTGTGGCTGTGGTAAAGGACGGCAAACTGGTTTATGCCAATGGCTATGGGGTGGCATCTTTGCGTACCCAGAAAAAGGTGGATGCTAATACGCTGTTCGGCATAGCATCAAACAGCAAGGCTTTTACTACCGCAGCTATTGGTATTTTGGTTGACGAAGGCAAACTCAAGCTGGATGATAAAGTAACCGACTACATCCCCGAATTCAAGATGTTCGACCCATATGTTACGGCCGAATTCACCATCCGGGATTTGCTTACCCACCGCAGCGGGCTTGGGCTGGGCGCGGGCGACCTGATGATCTTCCCCGATTCGACAGATTTTACGGTGAAGGATATCATCCACAACCTGCGCTACCTTAAACCGGTGAGCAGTTTCCGTAGTAAATTTGATTACGATAACCAGCTGTACATAGTGGCAGGCGAAGTGATTGCCCGCGTAAGCGGCATGAGCTGGGAAGATTTTATAGAAACCCGCATTATGAAGCCCCTGCAAATGACGGGCAGTTTTGCATCATACAGTCGCGTAAAAAACACAAAAAACTACATTGATGCCCATGCCGCCGTGGATGGTAAAGTAATTGTTATCCCCCGCAATACCAGCGAACCTACCAATGCTGCCGGCGGTATCTACAGCAGCGTGAACGACCTGGCCAAATGGGCCATTATGCAAATGAACGATGGCAAATACGGCGACGATTTAGGCAAACGCCTGTTCAGCAGCGCCGTGCACCGCCAGATGTGGTCGGTGCAAACACCGCTCCCATCCGGGCCGGGTAGTTACAATACGCACTTCGCAGGCTACGGGCTGGGCTGGTTCCTACAGGATGCCAAGGGTTATTTAAAAGTAAGCCACACAGGCGGACTGGACGGGATGGTAACGCAGGTAACGCTGTTCCCCGAGTTGAAGCTGGGTATTATTGTGCTAACCAACCAGCAATCGGGCGGTGCGTTTAGTTCGGTTACCAACGAGATATTGGATACCTACATTGGCGATACCGGTCGCGACTGGGTAAAAGTATACAGCGACAATGAAAAAGCCGGTATGGCAGGTGCAGGCAAAGTAGTTGCCGATGTTTGGAAACAGGTAGAAGAGCAAAAGAAAACAACTTTAGATGCCAGCGTTTATGCAGGAACTTACCACGACAACTGGCTGGGCGATGCCACCATCAGCCAAAAGGACGGGCAGCTTTGGTTCACATCAAAACGTTCGCCGCACCTAACCGGGCAAATGTTCTTTTATAAAGGCAACACATTTGTAGTGAAATGGAACAAACGCAGTATGGATGCCGACGCCTTTGCGATGTTCACTACCGATGAGAACGGCAAACCAACCGGCCTAAAAATGAAAGCCATCAGCCCCGCAACAGATTTTAGTTATGATTTCCAGGATCTGGATTTTGCGAAAACAAAGTAATAGTTTGACGATGAAAAAAGTTGTTTTTGCCTTGTTATTTTTCATTGCTTTTTCGAGCGCGCATGCCCAATCAGTAATAGCGAAGAAAGATTGGAGCCGCCTTGTCGACTTGATTGTGGCAGGAGACTGGCTCCCCGCTAACAAATTATCGTTGTCGCTTTTAAATAGCATTCCTTTCGTGCAAGTAAATAGCCGGGAGGCACCTAAACTTCGGTACATGTACATACTTTCCGAGGCGGGCTTGCTAAATACAGGTAAGGTTACTGAAACTGAAGCATTAAATAACGTTACTGGTTTTGTTAGTAAGCTTGTTTTGCTTCCCTGGTACCCGTTATCCGAAAAACGGGAGTTAAACACATTTAGTGCCGATTTAAATGTCCCTGATACCTTGGTGCTTACGGAGGGGGATCAAGAGGATAGAGCTATATTTACTTCATACTATATAATACTAAAAAGCAAGTGGACTGCAGATAACATACAAGCAAATGCCGGTACAACATGGCGGTTTGCCGGAACTCTTAAATCCATTGCAGTAAAAAATAAACGGTTCGAAATAGTTATTGAGGATGCCACGGGCGAGAAACGGCAACAACCATAAAAGTAAATTTATGGGCAATCCCTGCGGGCCGGGCTTTGCAGTCCCAACGACTGTCGGGAGCGCTGCGGCCCCGTTGTCGTTGCACACCTGTCAACCGCACCGTGGCTAAACCCTTCCCTATTGCAGAAAAAAAGCAACGATGTTCGGGATTATTTGCAGCTTAGCGGCTTTGCGCGAAATATCAGTTAGCAATTCAAAAACTCCCCCTTCAGGGGGCTGGGGGGCTCACATATTCCGCCTGTACTGCCCCCCCACCTCGTAAAGCGCATGGCTTATTTGCCCAAGGCTGCAATATTTGCAGGCTTCCATCAAGCTCTCGAAGATGTTATCGCCGGCTATGGCGCGCTGTTGTAGCTCTTTTAGCAATGCAGGTGCTTTTTCTTCATTCCGCTTTTGGAACAGGTGCAGGGCCTCTATCTGGCATTGCTTTTCTTCTTCGGTGGCGCGTATCACTTCGGATGGGATCAGCGTGGGCGAGCCTTTTTTGTTGAGGAAAGTATTCACGCCAATGATGGGATATTCGCCGGTATGCTTTAGGGTTTCGTAATAGAGGGATTCTTCCTGGATCTTGCTGCGCTGGTACATGGTTTCCATAGCGCCGAGCACGCCGCCACGGTCGTTAATGGCCTTGAATTCTGTAAGTACAGCTTGCTCCACCAGGTCGGTTAGTTCTTCGATGATGAAAGCTCCTTGTATCGGATTCTCGTTTTTGGCGAGGCCCAGTTCGCGGTTGATGATAAGTTGGATGGCCATTGCCCGACGGACAGATTCTTCCGTTGGCGTGGTGATGGCCTCATCATAGGCATTGGTATGCAGGGAATTGCAGTTATCATAAATAGCATACAAGGCCTGCAAAGTGGTACGGATATCGTTAAAATCTATCTCCTGCGCATGCAGCGACCGCCCACTGGTTTGGATATGGTACTTCAGCTTTTGCGACCTATCGTTACCCTTGTATTTATTTTTAATGGCCTTTGCCCAGATGCGGCGTGCCACACGGCCAATCACCGAATATTCCGGATCGATACCATTGCTGAAGAAGAAGGAAAGGTTTGGTGCAAAATCATCAATATGCATCCCACGACTGAGATAGTACTCTACATAAGTAAAGCCATTGCTCAGCGTAAACGCGAGTTGCGTTATCGGGTTGGCACCCGCCTCGGCAATGTGATAGCCGGAGATTGATACCGAATAAAAATTCCGCACCTTCTCCTTAATAAAATACTGCTGTATGTCGCCCATCATTCGCAGCGCAAACTCGGTGCTGAAGATGCAGGTGTTCTGTGCCTGATCTTCCTTTAAAATATCTGCCTGCACGGTGCCGCGGACGGTGGCGATGGCATAGGCGCGGATCTTTTCGTAGACATCGGGAGGGAGGATTTGGTCGCCGGTTAGGCCGAGGAGCATAAGGCCGAGGCCGTTGTTGCCGGGGGGAAGTATTGGAGCTTCCGAAGCCTCACCTAAATCCTCTCCAAAGGAGAGGACTTTTTTGTCCTCGTCAACAACTCCCTCTCCTTTGGAGAGGGCTGGGGTGAGGCTTTTTTTGCTTGAAGAAGCCTCACCTAAATCCTCTCCAAAGGAGAGGGCTTTCTTGTCCTCGTCAACAACTCCCTCTCCTTTGGAGAGGGCAGGGGTGAGGCTACGATACGGTTGTTTATCTAAAGCATTTCTTATTTCACTTATTACCTGATGTGTTTCATTAAGTACTTCCTCATTTGTAAACCGGATAACATCGAACCCTTCCCGATTTAAAACCCTTGTTCGTACGTTATCTTCTTCACTTGTAAACTTATGATAGCCTCCGTCAATTTCAATTACCAATCCTTTCGGTAAACAAACAAAGTCGGCAATGTAGCCGTCAATTGCATGCTGGCGCCTTATTTTATGCCCGACCTGATTATTTCTCAAAAGCTGCCACAACTTATTTTCAGCTTCAGTGGGATTTTGCCTGTTAGCTATTGAATTCTCTTTTAATGCTTTCCATATTTTGGTGTCTGCGGTATAAAATCCGGGAATATGAAGTGCCTTCGAAGCCTCACCTAAATCCTCTCCAAAGGAGAGGACTTTTTTGTCCTCGTCAACAACTCCCTCTCCTTTGGAGAGGGCTGGGGTGAGGCTTTTTTTGCTTGAAGAAGCCTCACCTAAATCCTCTCCAAAGGAGAGGACTTTTTTAAAATCTTCTTTTTTTGAACCCTCTCCTTTGGAGAGGGCAGGGTGAGGCTTCTCAAGGCCCTGATACTCCGGCCTCAGCAACCCCTTATCATCATACAATTCCTTAAACTTCGCCTCTACTAAATGCTCCAGCTTGTTTTCGGTGATGTACTTCTCGCATTGCTGGTCGATGGCAGCATTCATAAAAAAGCCGAGGAGCATCGGCGCGGGGCCGTTGATGGTCATGCTTACGGATGTGCTGGCATGGCACAGGTCGAAGCCGGAGTAAAGCTTTTTGGCATCGTCAAGCGTGGCGATGCTTACGCCGGAGTTGCCAATTTTGCCGTAGATATCCGGGCGGATATGCGGGTCTTCTCCGTACAGCGTAACCGAATCAAATGCAGTAGACAGCCTGTGCGCCGGTTGCTCAAGTGATACATAATGGAAACGCTTGTTGGTACGCTCGGGGCCGCCCTCTCCGGCAAACATACGGGTAGGGTCTTCCCCTTCGCGCTTTAGCGGGAATACCCCAGCCGCGTAGGGGAACTCGCCGGGTAGGTTCTCAGTAAGCAGCCATCGCAAAATATCGCCCCATGCCTCGTATTTGGGCAGGGAGATCTTGGGGATGCTTAATTGCGAGAGTGAGGTATAATATAAAGGCTGTTTTATCTCCTTATCGCGTACTTTATAAATAAAATTCTCCGCCTGGTATTTGGCAATGGTTTCGGGCCATTCTTTTAAAAGGCGCTTACAATCGGGGTGCAGGTGGCTTTCGAGGTGGGTGTAAATATCCCGCAGGGCCTCACCTAAATCCTCTCCAAAGGAGAGGACTTTTTTTGAATCCTCTTTTTTTGAACCCTCTCCTTTGGAGAGGGCAGGGTGAGGCTTCTGCGTACCGCCTCCTTCAAGCAGGGTAAGGCTACCCTTAATTTGAAACAGCTGCTGGGCTATCTTGCATTGCTCATTCACCCATTCGGTGTAAGCTGCACTGCTTTCGGCTATTTCAGCGAGATAGCGTATTCTGTCGGGTGGGATGATGTAGATCTTCTCCGATTCGTCGCCTTTTACCTTTAATGCCTTTCCGTCCAGCAGATCAACGCCTGTTTTATCTTTCACCGTTTTCATGATGGCGGCAAAGAGGGTGTTCATCCCGGGATCGTTAAACTGTGAAGCCATGGTGCCGTACACGGGCAGGTCTTCGTCCTTGGCATTAAACAACATATGGTTGCGTTTGTATTGCTTACGCACATCGCGTATGGCATCTAAAGCGCCGCGTTTATCAAATTTATTGAGGGCCACCAGGTCGGCAAAATCCAGCATGTCAATTTTTTCCAGCTGGGTAGCCGCGCCAAATTCGGGGGTCATAACATAGAGCGAAACGTCGCAGTAATCCGTTATCATGGTGTCCGACTGGCCGATGCCACTGGTTTCTACAATAACCATATCATAACCGGCGGCTTTGCAAATATCAATAGCTTCCTGCACGTGCTTGCTCAAAGCAAGGTTGGCCTGCCGCGTGGCCAGCGAACGCATATAAATACGCGGGCTGTTGATGGCGTTCATCCTTATCCTGTCGCCAAGTAGGGCGCCGCCCGTTTTGCGTTTGCTAGGGTCTACTGAGATAATGGCCAGCGTCTTATCCGTCTCCATTAAAAAACGGCGCACAAATTCATCCACTAATGATGATTTACCCGAACCGCCCGTACCCGTGATGCCGAGGACGGGGGTAGTAGTAGCAGTAGTAATATTAGCGGCAGTTGCAATAGCGGTAGCAGGTGGTAGGTTTGAAGGTTTACCAAGTTCGGCAGCGGTTATCAGTTGCGCAATAGATTTTGAATTCCTCGCCACTGCCCCTGCTACTGCAACTTCTTCACCTGCAACTTTTTCGCCAAGGTCAAAATCGCAAGCCTGCATCATATCGTTTATCATGCCTTGCAGGCCCATGGTGCGGCCATCATCGGGCGAGTAAATGCGGGTAATGCCGTAGGCCTGCAGTTCGGCAATCTCATGCGGCAGGAAAACCCCGCCACCGCCGCCAAAAATTTTAATATGCTGCGCTCCGCGCTCGTTAAGCAGATCGCGCATGTATTTAAAGTACTCTACGTGGCCGCCCTGGTAGCTGGTTAGGGCAATGCCCTGCACATCTTCCTGTATCGCGCAGTTTACTACCTCATCCACACTACGGTTATGGCCCAGGTGTATCACCTCGGCACCGGTGCTTTGCAAAATGCGGCGCATAATATTGATGGTAGCATCATGCCCATCAAAAAGTGAGGCGGCGGTTACAAAACGGATCTTATGCTGAGATTTATATGGCGCGATGCTTTCCATGCAGGGCAAATTGGTTTGCAGGTAAAATTAGTCAAATTTTGCAGAGGCAAAAACTATGCTTGCATAATAAAAAGCATGGTATTGCAAGCCTAAATTTATTTTCGGTAGCCGTTAAACCTCGACCATAGCAATCCTTCTAACAACAAAACAACTACTGTTGCGCCTATGAAAAACCTGTTGCTTTTACCGGCGATGGCCTTGTTGCCTTTCTTTGCCATTGCACAAGCCGATACCGTACACACCGATACTGCTAGAACCTCCGAAGCTTATTGCGCCGTAATGCCTGTTGGTAAGGTGTTCAGCAGCCGCATCGAACTGGAGGCCGATTATGGCAAACCTGGCGTTAGTATAGATAATAAAATTACTGATGAACGCGGCCGCCCCCTAACCTTTGGCTCAATGGTAGAGGCGCTTAATTATATGGCCTTGCAAGGCTGGCTGTTCGTAAACGTTTATAGCGACAGTCACGGACAGCATTACCTGTTACGCCGCAGCGCAGCCCGATAAATTCAATCCTACATCCTAAATATCTATATCACAACATGAATGCCCCGTTACTATTGCAAAAGCTTTTCCAGTGAAGATGATTCGATTACTTTGACCGACAAAGAATAGCAGGTGCAAAAGCAACAAAACGCAAAAAGGCAGTGGCCATTAGGCCGCTGCCTTTTGTATGAACATGCTTTTATAATATTTCCAATACCCCCAGCCCAAAAGCAGGTTCGGTACTATCAAAAATACGCCCATCAGCCAGCCCTCGGGGGCTAACAATGTGTGGAACAGCAATACATTCAAACTGATAGGGAACAGCACCACCGCAGAAAGCGGCGCGTAGCGATTAACGAGTAACGACAGCCCGCCAAGTACCTGAATGGTTTTTTGCATCGGATAAAAATAACCCGCGGCCACCAAGCCGGCTTTGAACACGCCGGCCGCGCCCGGATGCAATGGCGGCTGGTAGGGTATAAAATGCAGGAAATAATCAAGGCCGAACACGAGATATAAAGCGCCCAGCAACAGGCGAGAGATCAATACGGTAATTTTCATGATGGTAAAAATAGCCAATTTAATCGCACAGTTGTGGTTTCGATACGCACACCAGCCAGCGTATTTTGGAAGTAGTTTTACCGGGTAGCTACGATTCGTATTTTTACTTTGGCCAATATGCCATCCCGGTAGGGGAAGGGCTCGCTGCTGTACAATTCGCCGGTGGTAAAATCCAGCCGGTTAGCGCTAAGTTCGGTTATCTCGTATTGGTCGGTATAAGTGTAGCCCGTATCAGGGTCTTTAGAGGTAAGCACCAGGTAATTTTTACCGCCTACCGCCTTTGTGATATATGTAGATGTATATGTGCTGCCCGTTATGGTAGTCTCCTGCATTTTGCCATCGGCAGTGAAGGTTAGTTTTTCCAGGTAAAGGCTCTCCAGGCCCAGGAATTTATTGGAGTTATCGTAAACGCTGGCTTGGTGGCTAATCATTACCCAATTGCCTACTATAGATGCGGGGCCGGTATCGGGCTCAGGCGCGGCGCTTTTTTTACAAGCGGATAAAAATATGCAGAGTAAGGCGAAAAGTAATATTTTCTTCATGGATGATAAGGTTGGTTTCCAAGCCCTAAAATAGGTATTTATAGGGAAACCAAGCAAATATCTGTGCAAAAAAGCTCCACGCGCAAGCGGCGAAATAGCGTATCGGCATAAATTGTTACCTTTGCGGCAATGCAAGCGGCAATACAGCAAATACCACAAACGGAATCTCCCTGGGAAAAGGGCTACAACAACTATGGCCCATGGCTAAAGGAGAAGTACAAGGGGCACCGCGTATTTAAGGTTATTGTTGATGGCGGCTTTACCTGCCCCAACCGCGATGGCAGCAAAGGTTACGGCGGCTGCACCTATTGCAATGTAGATTCGTTCACCCCCTCGGTTAGCCGCAATGCCCCAACCGTGCGCGAGCAGGTGATGCAGGGCATGGAGCGTGCCCGTAATGGCAATAAGGCCGATAAATTTATCATTTATTTCCAGCCGAACACAAATACTTATGCCCCCACGCATTACCTTAAAATGATGTACGATGAGGCTTTGAGTTACGGTACCGAAGACATTGTAGGCCTGAGCGTAGGCACCCGACCCGATTGTATCGATGCTGAAAAGATTGCCTTACTTGAAAGCTACACCGACCGTTTCGACGTAGACCTGGAAATGGGTATGGAAAGCATTTACGACGAAACCCTTAACCAGATAAACCGAGGCTGCAGCCACGACGAATTGCTGAAGGCACTGAAGCTTACCGAGAACACCAAACTGGATGTTTGCGTACACACCATCTTCGGTTTCCCCTGGGAAACTAAGGAGATGATGCTGAAATATGCCGACGAGATAAACCGCCACGCACAAATAAAGTTCGTGAAGTTCCATCACCTGCATATCGTAGAGGGGAGCGTAATGGGTGTAAAGTACAAACGCGAGCCATTCAAGCTTTTTGGGCTTGATGAATATGCTGAATTTTTATGCGAGCTGCTGCCCCTGGTACGCCCGGATATCATCATCCAGCGCCTCTTTGGCCTGAGCGACCGAGAGCTTCTCATTGCACCCAACTGGGGCCTCAAAAAATCGGAAATCCAATATTATATCGATCAAAAGATACTAAGCCGCGGGGTAATACAAGGAAGTAAACTTTGATGTGTATTATACTGCCTTTAAGAATTGCGAACACCCAACACCCAATTTCCAATCACGAAGTAAAAAACTTCGGTGTTGGAAATTCGAAATTCATTATTCGATATTAATTCCCTTTTGTTGTTTATAGAGATTGCACCTTCTCTATCAAACACACCGCATATGCCACAACCCCTTCTTCGCGGCCTATAAAGCCAAGGGTTTCGTTGGTGGTTGCTTTAATGGATATGTCATCGATATCTATGCCCGCCGCTTTGGCTATGTTGGCCTGCATGGTGGGTATATGCGGGTTTATTTTGGGTGCTTCCAGGCATACCATGGCATCTATGTTGCCTATCTGCCAGTTTTTTTCGGCTAATAAAGCTACTACGTGCTGCAATAGTATCAGGCTGCTGATGCCTTTCCAGCGGTCGTCTTTATTAGAGAAATGAAAGCCTATATCGCGCAGGTTGGCGGCACCTAAAAGGGCATCGCAAATGGCGTGCAGCAGTACATCCGCATCCGAGTGGCCATATGCGCCGCTGGTATGCTCCAAATTTACGCCGCCCAAAATAAAGGGGTGCTGTGCTTTTAGTTGGTGCACATCAAAACCAAAACCTACTTTTATTTTAGCCATTATTATTTAAAAGAGCCGGTACCGCCAAAGCTGGCCGATAAAGTGAAACGGAGGGTATTGGCCAGTGGGCTGCTTTGCTGGCTTGCTGCCAGGTAAGCAAAATCGAAAGTAAATACCTGGTACTTAAGCCCCACCCCAAAGGTGGCATAGCGCTGGGTGCCCTTGCTTGGGTTGCCGTAAAAATAGCCGGCGCGCAAAGCAATCAAGTTGTTATACCAATACTCCAGCCCGGGCGAGAGGGAGATTTCTTTAAGTTCTTCGCTAAAGCCGCCGGGCGCATCGCCAAAGGATTGAAATATCCCTGCAGGTACCGAAACATTATCGTCCTTACCCGAAGTGATATTGCCGTCGCCATCGCGCAAAGGCGGTGTAGGTATCAAAAGCTTATTAAAATCAAGCGTTGCGGTAATTGTGCTCGCACCATCCAGCCGCCAGGTATTGGCAACGCCAAGCTTTAAATTGGCGGGCAGAAAGTATTTGGCGCCGGCATCGCTGTAAGCAATTTTTGAGCCTATGTTGGATATATTTGCACCGAAGGCGAAGGTAGAGCTATCGCCGTAATCTTTTTTATAGTATAAGGACACCCCTGCAGATATGGCATTGCCCGCCTTGTTTTGCACCGTGCTGCCGCCCGATACGAATGCAGCGTTATCGAAGTTGGAATTGATATACCGCATAGTTAAGCCCAGCGAGAAATTGTTGCCGAATTTGCGCGCAAAGGATGCATCGAGGGAAAATTCGCTGGGTTTATAAGTACCAAGGTTATTTTGATCGTTATCAATATTCTCTATACTGCCAAGGTTAAAATACCTTAACGATGCGCCGAAGGTGTTGCGTTCATCAATTTTGTGGGCAAAGCTTAAATAAGCCAGGTTGATATCGGGCACTAAATGGCGCAGCCAGGGGCTGTACGATAAGGCGATATCGTTGCCGGTTTCCATAAAGGCCAGCTTGGCGGGGTTCCAGTAATTGGCATTCACATCGGGCGAAAGGGCCACGCCAGCCTCACCCATAGCCCCCGAGCGCGAATCCGGAGCAATATTAAGGAAGGGCACGGCCGTAGACCTGTTGATGCTGCCATCAGTACCTGTTTGTGCCGAAGCCACCGCCGGAAGCATCAATGATACGTATATAGCAAATCTCTTAGTGTACAGATACTTCATCGGTGCAATTTAGTTCTTATATTTAAAATAATAAAACTAAGCTTTCGTTAAGTTTTTGGGTTTAAACCACTATTGTACTAAATTATTGTAACTCATGTAATAAATAATCCGTTTAAATGATTAGTAGTTAGGCTGCGATTTTTAAAATTGCTATTTATTGCGCTGTTTTATTATTGATTTTTATTAGATTTACCTCCAAATAGATATTTTGCAAAGTATGAAAGCACTTTTTACTAGTACTGCTTTAGTGTTGTTGGGTTTAGGCACATTGCTAAGCAGCTGCGGTAATAAACCACAATCTCAGAAAACGGGGATGACCTATAACGACCGTAGCAACGGTGGTTACCTGCGTTTTAAGCAAACGCATCCTACCCCAGGCCCTGGCCTGGTACCCATAGAAGGCGGTACTTTTGTTTTGGGCGGCAGTGCCGATCAGGACGTTACCTACGATTACAACAACATACGCCGCAGGGTTACCGTGCCATCGTTTTATATGGACGAGACCGAGGTGAGCAACCAGGATTGGCTTGATTACCTGCACTGGATAAACATTACCTTCCCCAACGATGGCGAATTATACTACAACGCCCTGCCGGATACCCTGGTTTGGCGCAAACCATTGTCATACAACGAGCCTTACGTGGAAAATTACTTGCGCCATCCCGCCTTTCAGGATTACCCTGTAGTAGGTGTTAGCTGGGATCAGGCACAGGATTATTGCGTTTGGCGCACCGACCGTACCAACGAGAACATACTGCGCGAGAACCAGTACATGACCAGCTGGAAACAAGCTGCAGGCAAAAAAGGCGCAACTGCCGGTGGCCCAGGCTTAAAAGATCCTTTCAATACCGATATCTATCTGAACGGCCAGATACGCGGTGCAGGCATAGACGGCAAGAATATGCCTAAAGACCAAAACCCCAACGCAGCAGCCGGTAACGGTAAAGGGGGCCCGCGCAGGCCCGTACGCATTGAGGATGGTGTTTTGAAACAAGGCTACCGTCTGCCATCTGAAGCCGAGTGGGAGTACGCAGCATTATCGCTTGCAGGCAATACCGAATTCGAAAACATCAACGATGGCAAAGTTTACCCATGGAACGGCCTGGGCGTGCGCTCTCCGAGCCGTAAAACACGTGGTTTGATACTGGCCAACTTTAAACGCGGTGCCGGCGATAACGCGGGTGTTGGTGGTGGCTTGAACGATAAGGCCGATATTACCGCACCTGTACGTTCATACGAGCCTAACGATTTTGGTTTGTACAACATGGCCGGCAACGTAAACGAGTGGGTGGCCGATACTTACCGCCAAACCTCGTTTGACGAGGTGGAAGATTTCAACCCCTTCCGCGGTAACGAATTTACCAACAAGCGCCTTGCCGACCCGGCTAAGGGCCTTTATGCTAAAGACAAATATGGCCGCCCGATAAAAGACCCGGCGCGATCGAATAAAAAACAAAAATACAGCGACATGATAGCGCAGCAGCAGGGCCTTAATGCAGGTGCGGTTGCAGGTGGTACCCCCGCCCCCGGAACAGGAGCTACCGTGCCATTGACCACGCCGAACACTATCAAATACAGTGGCAAAGCTTATAACCCCGATTTCCGTGGTGCGGCCGACTCGGTGAATGTTGCTTTGTACGGTACAACCACTTTGGTTAACGACCACTCTAAGATATTCAAAGGTGGATCTTGGAACGATTTGGCTTTTTGGATGAACCCCGCCACCCGCCGTTTTATGGACGAGGACGAAAGTAGTGCCGAAGTTGGTTTCCGTTGTGCCATGACCATGGTAGGCGCACCTGAGATACACCCCGAAGGAAAACCGCACCTGCCGGTTAAAAAAGCAAAGCCTTACAAAGCGAGATAAGTAATCACTGATAACAAGCTTAACGAAGCCGTTCCCTAACAAAGGAGCGGCTTCGTTATTTGTACAGCAGCGGCACAGGCGGCTTAAGTAAGGCAATAGTGGCCTAAAACAAATTATTTTGCAGGCCCCTCGTTTTTTATTCCCGGCTATATTAAGTTATTTTGCATGGGTGGTTAGGCCGGGCATTTGCGCCCTGGCTGAATCGGTATCGCAAACAATTATACATGAAAAAACATCTTGATATAACAATAAAAGGCAAAGTGCAAGGCGTATCCTTCAGGGCGGGGGCTAAGGCAGTTGCCGACCAGCTTGGCGTAAAGGGAATTGTGCGAAATATGCCCAACGGCGATGTGTTTATAGAAGCTGAAGCCGATGATATGTTGATGGAAATGTTTTTGGAGTGGTGCCACGAGGGTGCCGAGCATGCCCTGGTTGCCAGCGTTGAAACCCATGATGGCGAATTAAAAAACTATCGTAATTTTGAGGTAGTAAAAAGATAATTACGCAATATTAAGCAAGCACCCTATTGTCAACCGCAAAAAAATTCGCCGGGCAAACCTTCGTTTATGGTTTAAGCACCATTGCAGGCCGGGTACTCAGTTTTTTCCTCACCCCAATATATACCCGCACTTTCCCTACCAGGGTTTACGGCATATTCGGTAACCTGTACAGCTACGCATCCATGCTAAACGCCCTGCTGGCTTTCGGTATGGAAACCACCTTCATGAGGTACGTAAACAAGCGGCCCGAGGATAAGCAGGTTGTTTACAACAACGCGTTCGGCGCTATATTGATGGTATCGCTCACGTTTTTGGTGCTTACCTTCCCGCTGGCCAGCCTTATTGCCGGCTGGATACGTATTGATGCCTCAACGCCGCTACCCGAGTACGTATCGTTCATCAAGTTTTTCATAGGTACGCTGGTCGTTGATGCGCTCAGCGTTATACCCTTCGCCAAAATACGTGCCGATGGCCGCCCTGGCCGCTATGGCATGCTTAAACTTGTCAACGTGCTGATGTTTGTGGGGCTTAACCTCACCTTTATATACGTGCTGCCTGCCATTGTTAAGCATAACTGGCTGGGGGCGGGCATAATTGCACCCTGGTTTAAGCCGGGCTGGATAGGGTACGTTTTCCTGTCGAACTTCATCGCCAACTCCATCACGGCCCTTATGCTAATGCCCGAGTTTGCCCAATTGCGGCCAAAGTTCAACAAGGCGCTTTTTGCGGAGATGCTCCTATATAGCTGGCCCATACTCATCGCCAACTTTTCGTACCTGGTAAATGAAAACCTCGATAAGATACTCCTGGGCAAGCTATTGCCTATAAAGCAAAGCGCAACGCAGGTGGGCATTTATACCGCATGCGCCAAAATATCTATCTTCTTAAGCATCTTCGTAAATGCGTTCAGGCTGGGGGCCGAGCCGTTCTTCTTCAGCCATGCCAAAAACAAAAATGCTACGCAAACCTATGCGCGCATCATGCATTATTTCGTAATCGCGGTTTGCATGATATTCGTGGCCCTGGTAGCCAATATCGAACTGCTGAAGTATTTCATCAAAGGCAAGGATGCCACGCAAACTGCCTTGAACTGGTCGGGCATTGGGGTAATACCGGTGCTGTTGTTCGGCTATGTAAGCCTGGGCATCTATATGAATCTTTCGGTATGGTACAAGCTTACTGATCAAACCAAATACGGCCTTTACATATCGGGCATCGGCGCGCTGGTAACCATTGTGCTCAACGTCATATTCATCCCATCGTACGGCTATATCGCGTCGGCCTGGATATCGCTGGCCGCATATACTACCATGATGGTGTTATCCTACATATGGGGTCAAATTCATTATCCTATCCCATACCTACTAAAAAAGAACCTGGCGTATATCATCGTGTCGGTTGTGGTCGTTTACATATCATTCAGCCTATTTAAGCGCAACCTGTTTATCGGGAATGGACTGCTTATTTTGTTCGGCCTGGGCACTTTATACATCGAACGGAAAGAACTAAAAGCTATATTTAGCAAATGAACATCAAAGTAATCAACAAATCGGCCAATACCCTGCCCGCCTACGAAACCCTGCATGCGGCAGGTATGGATCTGCGCGCCGATCTGGAGGAGAGCATCACCCTGAAACCGCTTGAGCGCCGCCTGATACCCACCGGGCTTTATATAGAACTACCTATAGGCTACGAGGCCCAGATACGCCCGCGAAGCGGCCTGGCTTATAAGCATGGTATTGGCATTGTAAATTCGCCGGGTACTATAGATGCCGATTACCGCGGCGAGATAAAAGTATTGCTGGTAAACCTCTCCGATACTGCTTTCCTGATAAACACCGGCGACCGTATTGCCCAGATGGTGGTTGCCAGGCACGAGCGGGTACAATGGCAAGAGGCAGATGAGTTGAACGAAACAAGCCGTGGCGCCGGCGGCTATGGCCATACCGGTAAAAGCTAAACTAAATGAAAAAGGCAGCGCTGATTATATTATTACTGGCTGGCACAATGCCCGCCCTGTATGCTCAAAAAGATAGCAAAAGCAACAGCGTGCCCGGCAAACGCCTCAGTGCTATGGACAGCCTAAGGGTGAAGGACCTCTTTTTCTCGGCCATCCGCCAAAAAACGATCGATAATACAAGGCTGGCATCCGAGTTGTTTAGCCAGGTGCTGGCCATAGATCCCAACAACGATGCATCGTTGTATGAGCTGGCCAACCTGCAAAAGGGCCAGAATAACTACCAGGCCGCCGAGCCTTTGCTTGAACAGGCAACCAGCTTAAGCCCCGATAATGAATGGTATTGGCTGGCTCTGGCCGATAGTTACGAAAAGACAAACAACATCCCCAAGCTGCAAGCTACCATGGATCAGCTGATACGCCTCAGCCCCGATAAGCCGGCCTATTACCTGGAAAAAGCCAATGCCTATTTCCTGCAAAAAGATTATCCCGAAGCACTGCAACAATTAGCAAAGGTGGAGGCGATAACCGGCCTTACAGATGAATTACAGATGACCCGCCAACGCATTTACCTGGCACAGGGCAAAATTGATAAAGCTGCCGACGAACTGCTTAAATTGATTGCCACAGACCCTAACCAGCTGCGCTATTACCTGCTGCTGGCCGAACTTTATAACTCCAACGGTTTAAATGATAAGGCCATAGCTATATTGAACAAAGCAGCAGCCCTGCCCCAAACCACCACCGGAGCAACAGGCGGCATGCTGCATATGGCCCTGGCCGACGTTTACCGCGATAACAAAAACCAGGAGCAGAGCTTTGCCGAGCGCCGCATAGCCTTTGCCAACCCCGATGTGGACATTGAGCAAAAGATACGCGTGGTGCAATATTACGTGACACGTTTAACAGACCCCAAGATAAAGCAAGCCGTGTTAGAACTTGCGCGCTTGCTTACCGTGGCGCACCCCGATAGCGATAAGGCCTACGCCATATATGGCGATATGCTGGTGCAGGATGCGCAGTACCGCGAAGCTAAACCTGTTTATAAAAAATCGGTGGCTATAAATGCGCAATCGTACCAGGTGCACGAGCAATTGGTGCGCATAGAAATGGCCGAGAGCGATTTCGAAGGGGCCATAAAAGACGGCGAATACGCCCTTAGCTATTTCCCCAACCAGGCCTGGATGAATTACCTGGTGGGCGTGGCATGGCAGCAAAACAAAAATTATAACAAGGCACTGGGCTACTTAAAGAACGCTGCGAGCCTGGAATCCAGCGATAGGGATATGCTTTCGCAATGCTATTCGGTAATAGGCGATTGCTATCATTCTATAAGCAACAACAAGCTGTCCGACGATGCGTACGAAAAAGCATTGAGCTATAACCCGGATAATGCTTTTACGCTGAACAATTATGCGTACTATTTGTCGTTAAGGAACGAGCAGCTGGATAAAGCCGAAGCAATGTCTGCCCGCAGCAACACCCTGCAGCCCAATACGGCTTCGTTCGAAGATACCTACGCCTGGATATTGTTCAGGCAAAAAAAATACAGCGACGCCAAAACGTGGATAGAGAAATCGCTGAAGCACGATAAGGACGACAGCGCGGTGAAAACTGAGCATTATGGCGACATTTTATATTTCACCGGCGATGAGGCTGGTGCGCTGCAAAACTGGCAAAAAGCCAAAACGCAGGGAGGGGCCTCGCCGGCATTAGATAAAAAGATAAATGACAAAAAATACACTGACTAAGATAGCCCTGTTGCTTTTGCTGGTTGTGGCGGCAAGCTGTAAATCGAAAAAGCTGGTAGTGGTAAGCCGCCCCACAAAAGATACCGCAACGGTAATACCCAACGGCAAAGCCGAAAAACTGGCTGATATACGATCCAGGCAATCTACCTTCAATACTTTTAGCGGCAAGGCCAAAACCAAACTGGATATCAACGGCAACGATAACGATTGTACCCTCAACATCCGCGTAAGCCGCGATCAAAAGATATGGGTTTCCATAACCGCTATTGCAGGGCTGGAAGTTGCCCGTGCATTGATAACGCCCGATAGCATACAGGTGGTAAACCGTTTTCAGAGCATTTACCTCAGCAAACCTTTCAGCTACATATACCGGTTTGCCGGCAAGCAGATAAGTTTTAAAGCGCTGCAAGCCTTATTGGTAGGCAACGCGATAGATGGGTTGCTTAACCAGGATGCCCTGCTTGCGCCCGATGGCAACAATACCATTATTACCGGCAACCTGCAGGGCATGGTATATAAACTGCTGTTGGGGCCAGATCTTAAGGCCACTCAAACCAACCTGGCCAACCCGGCGGCCGGGCAAACTTTGGAGGTGACCAACAGAGTATTCATACAGGCAGATAACCGAATAGTGCCTTCGCAGATAGATATTACTTCTGCTGCGCCGGGCAATAAAGTATTGGTGAATTTACGTTATACGCAGGTTGAGTTCGATCGCGTTTTAGAGTATCCGTTCAGTATTCCAAAAAGTTACGAACCAGCTAATTAAAAATCATATTTTTGGTAGATGAAATTTTTTAAAGTAGCCTCTGTTATTGTCGCCGTATTTATCCTGTCGGGCATTTTTGGGCAAAGCGCATTTGCGCAAACCAGTGCCGAGCTAAAAAAGCGTAAAGATAAATTGACCGAGGAGTTGCAGCAGCTTAACCAGGAGTACGAAGCAACCGCCAACAATAAAAAGGTTTCGTTAAAACAGCTCAATAACCTCAAGATACAAATAAACCTGCGGCAAGAAAAAATACAGAATATCAATGCCGAGGTGCGCAATTTGGATAACCAAATCTCTGAGAGCAATAATACCGTACATAACTTACAGAGTCAGTTAGATCAGCTTAAGAAAGAGTATGCAGGCATGGTGCTTTTTGCCTACCGCAATCAAAGCGCCTATAATAAGCTGATGTTTATTTTCGCGGCGAAAGATTTTAACCAGGCTTACCGGCGCTTGAAGTATCTGCAGCAGTTTGGCACCTACCGCGAGCGGCAGGCAGGGTACATACAAGGCACGCAAAAAGAGCTGGGCATAAAAATAATAGGGCTGGATAAGGATAAAAAAGAGAAGAATAACCTGCTTACCGAGCAGGAGAAAGAAAAAATAGAGCTTGGCAGGGCGAAGCAAACGCAGGTAAAGGTAATATCGGGCTTAAGCCAGCACCAGAGCGAACTTAAGCAGCAGCAAAAAGATGTACAGGTAAAAATTGCGAAAACCACCCGCGAAATAAACAGGGCCATTGCCCGCGAAATAGAGGAGCTTAGGCGTAAAGCCGAAGAAGATGCCAGGCGCCGGGCCGAAGATGCCGCGCGTATAGCCGCTGCTAAAGCCAAAGCCGACAATGCGCCGGCACCCGCACCAAAGAAGCCGCTACCGGTAAGACGGACCACCGATAGCGAGGCCTTAAACTCAACGCCAGAGGCAGCCAAACTATCGAACGACTTTTTGGGCAATAAGGGCCGCTTGCCATGGCCGGTGGCGAACGGGCAGCCGATACACTATTTTGGCATATATACGGAAGACGGTATCCGAAATGAGAACAATGGCTGGGAAATTAGGGCCGGTGCAGGGGCGCCTGTTAGAGCAGTATTTGATGGCGAAGTGAAAAGGGTGATGGACATAAGCGGGACATATTTGGTTATCATTAACCATGGTGAATATTTTACCTCATATTCGAACCTTCGTACCGTAAGCGTTTCGGCGGGGCAGAAAGTAACTACCAAGCAAACTATAGGCACGGTGGCTACCGATCAGCTTAGCGGGGAATCATCTATAAACTTCACCTTGAATAAAGGTAAGACGTTCGTGGACCCCAAAGTATGGCTGACCCCAAACTAAAATGCACGCGATAGCGTTGTAATTATATATATTTGTAACCTTAATTGTGAGATAAGATGTTGAGCACAGTTTTTTTATTCCTGAATATTGGCTCCGGCGAGATGATTTTGATCGTTTTTGCGGCGCTGATGCTGTTTGGTGGCGAAAAACTGCCCGAAATAGCACGCGGCCTTGGCAAAGGTATCCGCGATTTTAAAGACGCCTCAGACGATGTTAAGCGAGAGATAAACAACCAGATAAACAATTACGAGGACAAAAAAACCGACCTTAAGAAATCGCTGGAAGAAAAAAACGAAGAAAAACAACCGGACCCCGCCCAGCCTGCGTATGTACCCATAGAAGGTACCCTGCCGGCTTTTGAGGGCCACTCTGCTACCGATGTGCTGGCAGACGAAACGCCGGAGTATGTACACCCCGTTTATGAAGGCGCGCAGGAAGCAGAACATACTACTGTTACTGCTCATGATAATGGCTCATCAATAAACCTTACGAAGGCCGAAGAGCCCGCTAAAAAGACTATCGAAGAAGAATATAAATAAAAAAATTAACGTACATAAAAACTTAAAAAAATGGGATTAGGCGCACCGGAAATCATTCTGATCATTATCGCGATACTGATATTGTTTGGAGGTAAGAAAATTCCTGAACTGATGAAAGGTTTAGGTAAAGGCGTAAAGGAATTTAAAGACGCTCAAAACGGCGAAAGCAACACTTCAACCGAAGAGAAACCAAAGTTATAATATTCCGATATCCTTGTGGGCAGCTTAATAGCTGTTTAAACTTATAAACTTATCTGTTGAAATTGTTATGCTTCAACGGATAAGTTTTTTATTTTAGGCCCCATGTCTAAAAATTATTCCTCTTACGCAGATGTTAAGAGAGGTTTGCAAATCGGTAAGCTTACGGCCGAAGGCCTGGTAAAAAGTTATCTTAAAAAGATAAAAGCAAACAGCCGTTTAAATGTTTTCAACGAAGTATTTGAGCAGGATGCGCTGGCATCTGCAAAAAGTATAGATGCCCGCATCAAAAGCGGCACCGCCGGCAAACTGGCCGGTATGGTTATAGCCATTAAAGATAATATTTGCTACAAAGGGCATAAAGTGAGCGCATCCTCGCGTATCCTTGATAATTTCACTTCTATTTATTCATCAACCATTGTAGAACGTTTGCTTGCGCAGGACGCCATTATTATAGGCCGCTGCAATTGCGATGAGTTTGCTATGGGCGCATCTAACGAGAACTCCTTTTACGGCCCGGTAAAAAACGCTGCCGACGAAACCCGCGTATCGGGCGGTTCATCGGGCGGCTCTGCTGTGGCGGTGCAGGCAGGCATGTGCCATGCAGCCATCGGTACAGATACCGGCGGCTCGGTAAGGCAGCCTGCGTCGTTTTGTGGCGTGGTGGGCTTTAAGCCAAGCTACGGGCGCATATCCAGGCATGGCATTATTTCCTACGCTTCCTCGTTCGATCAGGTAGGTACGTTAACCAAGTCCATCAGCGATGCGGCCCTGCTTTTCGAGGTAATGGCCGGCCCTGATGAATTCGATAGTACCCTATCGCACAAACCCGTGCCTGCTGCGGCAGACCACACCACCGATACGGGCAAAAAGAAGATTGCTTATTTGCAGGAAGCATTATCAAGCCCCGGCGTAGATGCCGAGGTGAAGAATACGCTCATCAACGCTATAGAAAAACTGCGTGCCGATGGGCACACCGTTAAGGCGATATCTTTTGAGTACCTGGAGTACCTGGTACCTACTTACTATATTTTGGCCATGGCCGAGGCCTCGAGCAACCTTGCCAGGTACGATGGCGTGCATTACGGCTACCGCAGCCCCAACGCTACCGACCTTACCAGCACCTACAAGTTATCCCGCTCGGAAGGTTTCGGCAAGGAAGTAAAACGCCGCATTATGCTGGGCACATTCGTGCTGAGCGCGGGCTACTACGACGCCTACTACGCCAAAGCCCAAAAAGTGCGCAAGCTGATCAGGGAACAAACCCGCAAGATACTGCAGGAGTACGATTTCCTGCTCACGCCAACAGCGCCGGAGCCTGCCTTCCCGATAGGAAAAAAGGAGAAAGACCCGGTGGTAACCTATCTGCACGATATTTTTACCGTGCAAGCGTCGTTGGCGGGCCTGCCTGCTATCTCGCTGCCGGCGGGCAATAACAGCAAGGGTTTGCCGTTAGGTTTGCAACTGTTAGCCAGCGGGTTTGCCGAGGAACAATTGTTGAATTTCTCCGAATATTTCCTGCAATTATAGAAAGTTTATACTTTAGTAAATAAATCCTCCGGCGAGCCTAAAGCCCGGAAAATCGTTTTTAAATAGTGCGCAGGGGCCTGTGCGATTCCCCTCTTGAGAGGGGTGGAGGGGTGTGTAGCCGTTAAAAATATCGATTAACACACCCCGCTTACGCTCAACCCCGCCCAGCCTCTCAAGAGGGGAAAGGAAAACAAAAAAGCGATTTCCCTGCTCGTAAAGCCCGGCATAACCTGCTTTATGAAGAAATTCTTTACGTTTTTGATTTGCGTGGCGGTATTGCAGGTAATTAAGGTTGATGGCACTCACGCGCAATCTTTCAATGCGGATACCTCTGCTTTGCTGCCTATAAAAGAAGTCACTTCATCTAAATACCAGGATGTTATTTTCAAACGCCGGCTCGATTCTATCCAGCGCGATGTACCCATGGATTACAATGTGTACGTACAAGGCTACATAGACAATTACCTGAGCCGTCGCGACGAAATGAGCCGTTTGCTTGGCCTGTCTAAATACTACTTCCCCATTTACGAAAGCGCTTTTGCCGCTGCGGGCGTGCCCGATGAGATAAAGTACCTTTCCATCGTGGAGTCGGCACTTAACCCCAATGCGGTATCGCGGGTGGGCGCAGCCGGGCCATGGCAGTTCATGTCGGAAACGGCCAAGATATACGGGCTGAAGATGACGGATTATGTAGACGAGCGCCGCGACCCCATCCAATCGAGCGCAGCCGCAGCGGCCTACCTGCGCGATGCCTACCAGCAATTCGGCGATTGGCTGCTGGCTATTGCATCGTACAATTGTGGCAAAAGCAATGTAGAGAACGCCCTTGCAAAAACCGGCGCAACCGATTACTGGTCAATCCGCCAGTTGCTGCCTGCCGAAACGCGCGGTTACGTGCCAGCTTATATCGCGGTAACCTATATCATGAATTATTACAAAAGGCATGGCATCACCCCTCAGCCTACCACTATAGCCCTGCAAACCGATACACTGCTGGTGAACAAATACGTGCCGCTGAACCGTATTTCTGCCGCGCTGGGCCTGGATATCAAAGAAATGATGGTGCTTAACCCATCGTACCGCCAACTGATTATAAACGGCACTACTGCCGAACCACGCAGGATTATCGTACCCCAAAGCCGTAAAGACCGTTACGCGATATTGACCGAGGCCATCAATAACCCCAACGCTGTTATACCGCCGTATCACCCGGTGTACGTACCGCCTCCACCAAAACCTAAGCCAGTAGTAGTGGCGCAGGCAAAGCCTCCAGTTACGCAGCCAACTACGCAGCCCGGACAAACCGCAGCCACTACAACCACACAGCCGCCGGCTTTGGTCGCGGCGCCTCGTAATATACCCGCATTCCATATCACCAAACTGGGCGAAACGCTGGTTGATATTGCCACTAAATACGGCATACGGGTAGAAGATTTGATGCTATGGAACAAGCAATTGGGCAATAACAGGAACATCCGCCTGGTGGCCGGGCTTACCGTTAACCTAAACAAGGGATAACTTTTTATCAATAAAAGTTTGCAAGATATTCTTTAAGTAGTTATCTTAACGCAACTTAAACCTTGAGTCGTGTCTGAAAAATCATCGTCCCGTTTTTATGACTTTTTAAATAGGTATAAATTTCTTTATTGTGCTGTTGGTGTTGCCCTGTTCGCTGCTGGCGTTTGTTTAGATATATACGGTAATCATTCGTTAGAAGCAACTGCCGCTAGTCACTTTATGTTGATATTTGGAGAAGCGTTAGTCGTCTTTTTCTTTATTAACGTTATTCTTGAACGGGAAACCAGAAACGCTTTTGTTAAAGAGTTGACGCATGCTCTTAAAGAACAGGAAGAAAAAATTCTCGTAAGCTTAAAAAGTGCTACTGAAGTTGTGTCAAAACAAGAAGAAAAATTAGTAAGCAGTTTAAGTGGGTTAACTTTACTTATTGAAGATCAGGAAGCCAAGTTAAAAATAGCATTAGAGAAAGCATCTGATGCGTTAGTATCTCAAACTCAAGATTTAACCACCACGATTAACAATGATTTTTTCAAATTAATTCTTTCGGAGCGCACGTCGCCTGAAATTGCTAATGAGATGAATGAAATAGATTTCTTTAAACCGGGCTTTTTATTCCAAAAATATAAATTGAAGTTAAAGTTTTCGGTCCTGATAGACGGCAGAATAGAACTTATCCAAGAGGACGCTTTTCATGTGAAGAATTTCTCAAAAGTTAAACTTGAATACGTGATGAGGTTTTCTACTACTGAGACGGAAACCAAACTTTACGAATTTGTAGAAGCAGGGATCTCCGAGAACCTTATTAAGCCTTCATTCGAGCCACTGTCAATTGATGACTTTATTGAAACACCTATTGAAGATTTAAAGTCGGGGTCGCTTTTCGAGTTAAAGCCGGCTATCCGTCAAACGGTAGAGCCAAATGGTTCTTTAGCTGCTTACATGACTTTAAAAACAACTTTTACGCCGAACAATGGAGGAATAGATGATTATGCATTTACTAACTTATATATGATGCCTTCAACAATAGAAGTGACGGTGCCTAATGGATACGATTTTCGACTATTTCCGACTTTTCCAAACGAGGAGTTGAAGAAAAGATCTAAAAGAGCGTATACAACCATATATGAACTGCCCTTCTTAACTCCCGGCCAAGGATATAATTTTTCTTTAATTAAACATTAAATTCCGATATTTGTCTAACTTAGTGTATTGAAAGCAACTTAAATTATAATAGATGGGCGTAGGTAAAGGATAATTTTAAATGGCAAAAGATATTTTATCTTAGGTCTTTAAGCAGGATTTAATCTTGTACGAAAAAAAGGGGGTTGAGAATCTTTTTAAAAAGAGGTTCCCTGAAATAAAACCCCTTAAACTTATTAAAATGGATAACGGTAAAGCCCCGAGTAATCGGGGCTTTACCGTTCACGGACTTTTTTATATGAAGGCTCAAAATTCTTGTATATGGATAGGTATAACCGCGAAAATTCAGCGGCCCGGGTACTGTCCATTGCATTACCGGGCTTTTTTATTACCAGCTTTCAAAAAAAGTAATCGTAGTTTTGAGGGCTTGAATTAGAGAAGAAGATGAATAAACCAAATCGTAAACAGGATGCCCTTAATTACCACTCCAAAGGCCGTCCCGGTAAAATACAGGTAGTACCAACCAAGCCTACCAATTCTCAACGCGACTTAACCCTGGCCTATTCGCCGGGTGTTGCAGAACCCTGCCGCGCCATTGCAGAAAACGTTGACGATGTATACAAATACACCGCAAAAGGCAATCTGGTGGCGGTTATCAGCAATGGTACGGCTGTGCTTGGTTTGGGCAACATCGGTCCCGAGGCAAGCAAACCCGTAATGGAGGGCAAAGGCCTGTTGTTTAAAATTTATGCCGATATCGACGTGTTCGATCTGGAGGTAAACGCTAAAACGGTTGATGAATTCGTGATGATAGTAAAGGCACTGGAGCCAACCTTCGGAGGTGTAAACCTCGAAGATATATCGGCACCAACCTGTTTCGAGATAGAACGCAGGCTGAAGGCCGAGATGAAGATCCCGGTGATGCACGATGACCAGCACGGCACAGCCATTATATCCGGCGCAGCGCTGATGAACGCCTGCGAGATACAAGGCAAAAAGTTGGATAAGATAAAAATGGTAGTGAACGGCGCGGGTGCCGCTGCGGTTTCCTGCTCAAAAATGTACCTGTCGCTTGGGGTAAAGAAAGAAAACCTGGTGATGTTCGACATCAATGGGGTATTGGATACCAACCGCACCGATCTGGACGATATACGCATGGAGTTTGCCACCGAACGTAAGGACGTTAAAACCCTTGCCGATGCCATGAAGAGCGCCGACGTTTTCGTGGGCCTATCTGCGGGCAACGTGGTTACCCCGGCTATGCTGGTAAGCATGGCCAAAAACCCCGTAGTGTTTGCCATGGCCAACCCCGAGCCGGAGATACAATACGATTTGGCTGTTGCCGCCCGTAAAGATATCATCATGGCAACCGGCCGCTCCGATTACCCTAACCAGGTGAACAACGTGCTGGGCTTCCCCTACATTTTCCGTGGGGCGCTGGATGTGAGGGCAACCGCCATTAACGAAGAAATGAAGATTGCCGCAGTACACGCTATAGCCAACATGGCAAAAAAGCCGGTACCTGAGGCAGTTAACCTGGCATACAACATCACCAACCTTAAGTTCGGCAGGGATTATATCATCCCCAAGCCAATGGACCAGAGGCTGATAACTGAGGTATCCTCGGCTGTAGCCAAGGCCGCCATGGAGAGCGGCGTAGCCCGTAAAGCTATTACCGATTGGGACGCTTATCACGAAGAACTACTATCGCGCCTGGGCACCAGCAACAAGCTGATGCGCGACATTACCAACAAGGCCAAGCAGAACCCGAAACGTGTTGTTTTTGCCGAGGCCGATACCTACAAGATACTCCGCGCAGCGCAAATAGTAAAAGACGAAGGCATTGCAACGCCGATTTTGCTGGGCAATATCGAAAAGATAAAAGCCATCATGCGGGAGAACGAGCTGGACTTGGGCGATGTAGAGATGATAGATACGCGCGACGATTGCCCCCGTGTGCACGATTTTGCCGATTACTTGTTCAAGAAACGCCAGCGCCGCGGCATCACCAAAAACGAAGCCCGCAAAATGGTTGTCGACCGTAACTACTACGGGGCTTGCATGGTGCAATTCGGCGAGGCTGATGCGCTGATATCCGGCCTTACCAAAAACTACGTAGATACCATAAAGCCTGCCCTGCAAATCATCGGGACGGATGAGGGCGTAAACCGCGTTGCTGGCATGTACCTGATGATAACCCCAAAAGGCCCCGTGTTTTTTGGCGATACCACCGTAAACGTAAACCCAACCGTGCAGGAACTGGTAGATATAACGGTGTTGATAGAAAAAGCAGTATCCTACTTTATACCTAAGCCTAGAGTAGCACTGCTGTCCTATTCAAACTTTGGATCTAACGAGGGTGCGATACCCGAAAAAACCCGCGAGGCGGTGCGCATACTGCACGATAAATACCCCAATATGGTGGTAGATGGTGAGATGCAGGCCAACTTTGCCCTGAATGCTGAATTGCTGAAAGATAATTTTGGGTTCAGTACGTTGACAGGGAAGCCCGCAAATACGCTTATTTTCCCTACATTAGAGTCGGGCAATATTGCCTACAAATTATTGCAGGAAATTGGCGGGGCCGAAGCCGTTGGCCCTATTTTGCTGGGCCTTAAAAAGCCGGTGCACGTTTTGCAATTGGGTAGTAGCGTAAGGGAAATTGTGAACATGGTTACCATTGCCGTGGTTGATGCGCAGGAGAAGAGCCGCGCGGAAGCGTCATCAGCTAAGGCACGAAAAGTTAAATAGTATATGTACGATTATATTGATGGGAAGCTGGCGTTTAAAAGCCCGGCGCATGTTGTGATAGATGCCGGGGGAGTGGGCTACCACATCAATATTTCGGTAAATACCTTTTCACAGCTCCCGGCCGGGGAGCGCTGCAAGCTGTTTGTTTGGCTGCACGTGAAAGAAGATGCCCACACCCTTTATGGTTTCGTAAGCGAGGGAGAGCGCAAGCTCTTTCTGCACCTGGTATCTATATCGGGCATTGGGCCAAATACTGCCCGCATGATGTTGTCGTCTATCACCCCCGATGAGATACGCAACGCCATAGTGCAGGGCAATGTGCCGCTCATCCAGCGGATAAAGGGCATCGGCCCAAAATCTGCCCAGCGCATTATTTTAGAGCTGCAGGATAAACTGCGCAAAGAGGGCCCGGATACACTAACGGTAATTACAGGGTTAAAAACGGTAAAAGAAGAGGCGCTTTCAGCCCTTGTAATGTTAGGTTTTGTGCGTAATGTTGCCGAGAAAACACTGGACAGCGAAATCAGTAAGAACGGCGGCACATTAACCGTTGAACAGCTTATTAAACTGGCACTGAAAAGTTTATAATAACGATAAAATTTTGATAACCCTTGGTTAGAAAACTTACTTGTAAAATTTTTATAGGTACGCTTTTATTATCTGCTTTTTGCGGAACCGGGGAACTATTGGCCCAGCAGCAGATACCGGGGCAAACCACCATTGCCCGCCCGGGGACTACGCAACCGGGTACGCAGCAGCAGCCCGGCCAGCAACGCCCCCAAACGCAGCAGCAAACCAATAACCCGGCAGATACCACCAAGCCGCGGAATACCGCGCCCTTAACCGGCGCGCCCAAGCTCACCAAAACCCGCAACCAGCTGGCTTTGGATGGCTACTTCGATACCGACCCGCCGGGTGTGGTGCGCACCGTAGTGTACGATCCGCTCACCAATACCTACATCGTTTACAAAAAGCTGGGTAATTTAAATTACGGTTTCCCGCAGTACCTTACCGTTGCCGAGTATTTAAAACTGCAGCAAAAAGGGGTGCAACGCGAGTACTACCGCCAACTTGCGGATAATTATGCCTACGATTCGCAGCAGCCGGGGTTTATACCGCAGATAAAGGTGCGCAGCAAAACCTTCGAGCAGATATTCGGCAGCTCAAACATCAACATACGACCGCAGGGTTCGGCGGAGGTGATTTTGGCAGGGCAGATAAACAAGAACGAGAACCCACTTTTCAATACCCGCCAGCGCAGCCAGTTCAACTTTAATTTCGACCAGCGGATACAACTGAACGTTACCGGCGATATTGGCGATAAGCTGAAGATAAGCACCAATTACAATACCGAGGCGCAGTTCCAATTCGAGAATCAGATAAAACTCGATTATACCGGCCATCCCGATGAAATCATCCAGAAGATAGAGGCCGGTACCGTAAGCATGCCCTTGAACACCTCGCTCATTACCGGCAGCCAGGCGCTTTTTGGTGTGAAGACGAAACTGAAATTCGGCAGGTTGGATATTACCACTATCCTGTCGCAACAGCGTTCGCAATCGAAAAATATTACGATTACCAACGGCTCGCAGCAGGGCAATATATCCCTCACCCCGGCCGATTACGAGGCCAATAAGCACTACTTTTTGTCGCAATATTTCCGCAACAACTATAACCGTGCATTGGCCAATATCCCCATTATCAGTTCCAATATCAACATTACCAAAATAGAGGTTTGGACAACCAACCGCACCAACGTTACCACCGATAGCCGCGATATATTGGGCTTTTTGGATTTGGGCGAAAACAGGCCGTATAACCCTACTATACAGGGCGGCCCGGGCTTCAGCGGCCTGCCTGCCGGCTTCAGCGGGCCTGGTTTCACCCAGCAATCAAATAACTTGTTGGCCAGCCTGCCGGCAGGTTCCCGTGCCACCAACTCCAACGATGTAGCCAACTACTTCCGTGCAACGGGCGCAACAGATAATTATGCCAAGCTAACCTACGCCCGAAAACTTACCGAAAAGGAATACACCCTTCATCCGCAGCTGGGTTATATATCGCTGAATTACCCTTTGAATAACGACGAGGTTTTGGCCGTGGCCTACCAATATTCATACAATGGGCAGCAATACCAGGTGGGCGAGTTCAGCAGCGACCAGGCCGTTGACCCTGCCACGCCGAAGGTACTCTTCGTGAAATTATTGAAGAATGAATTGCTGAAAACCAATCTGCCTACCTGGGATCTGATGATGAAAAACATCTACTCGCTGGGCGCGTACGGTATCAGTCCGAATGATTTTAAGCTGAACATCAGCCGCCTGGATGACAAATCGGGCATCGAAAAGACCATAATGGATGAGGGCACGAACACTAAAAGCAAGCGGTGGCTGCAGCTGACGGGCGTGGATAACCTGGACCAACAGAGCGATAAACGGCCCGATGGCTTTTTCGACTTTTTGGAGGGGGTAACCATCGATTCGCAGAACGGGCGCATTATGTTCCCCGTGCTGGAACCCTTCGGCTCCGACCTCGCGAAGCAATTCACCCCCGGTGAGGCCGACCTTGCGGCGCGGTACGTGTACCAGCCCTTGTACGATTCTACTAAGACCATCGCGCAGCAGCTTTTTCCCAAGCTGAACCGGTATTTGATAAAAGGAACTTACACCTCAACCCAAGGCTCTGAATACCAATTGAACGCCGTGAATATACCGCAGGGCTCGGTGGTAGTTACGGCAGGCAATTTAAAACTGAACGAGGGTGCGGATTACACCGTTGATTATAGCTCGGGCCGTATCCGGATATTGAACCAGGCCCTGCTTTCCTCGGGCCAGCCCATCAATATCAAGATAGAGAATAACGAGCTTTTTGGCGTACAGCAAAAATCGCTCTGGGGCACCCGGCTCGATTACCGCGCAAGCGATAAACTGCTCCTCGGCGCAACTTTTATGCACCTTACCGAGCAGCCCATAACGCAGAACGAACTGGTGGGAGAGGAGTCTATCTCTAACAGCATCTTCGGTTTCGATGCCAATTATACTACTACATCGCGCTTTTTAACCCGGCTGGTAGATAAGATACCGCTAATCAATACCAAGGCGCCGTCGACCATAAACCTAAGTGGCGAGTTTGCCAAACTGATGCCCGGCAGCCCCGGTGCATTGAACTTTGCCGGTTCCAAGAACGGTACTTCGTACCTCGACGATTTTGAGAACAGCCGCTCGGTTATCGATGTGAAGAGTGCGGTGAGCTGGCAAATATCCGGTACGCCGCAGATGTTTAACGAATCGCAACTTTTTAACGATTTAAGCTACGGCTTTAACCGCGCGCGTTTGGCTTTTTACAACATCGATCCTATATTTTATACCAATTCCGGCAATATCCCCATTAACCGCGCCGACCTATCGAACCATTATGTAAGGCAGGTGATAGAACAGGAAGTGTTCCCCTTTAAGCAATCGGTAACCGGGCAGCCGCTTACTTTGGCCACGCTCAATATGGCATTTTACCCAACCGTGCGCGGGCCATATAATTACACTACTACGGGCATCAACCAGGATGGCACGCTGCAGAACCCTAAAACACGCTGGGGCGGCATGTTCCGCAAGCTGGAGACGAACGACTTCGAATCGTTGAATGTTGGCTATATCGAATTTTGGGTAATGGACCCATTCATCTACAAGCCGGCATCGCAGGGCGGCGATTTATTTTTTAACCTCGGCAGTATATCTGAAGACGTGCTGAAAGACGGCCGCAAGAGCCTGGAGAACGGCCTGCCTATTGACGGCGCCACCGATAAAACCGACGACACCAACTGGGGCAGAGTATCTAAACTACAACCGGTTATCAACGCCTTCGATAACGACCCCAATTCGCGCGCATTGCAGGATGTGGGTTTGGATGGCTTGAACAGTACTGATGAGCAAACGAAGTTCTCCAGCATAGTAAACCAGGTGAAAGCTGTATTGAGTCCGCAAGCGGCCGCCGCTTTCGTAGCCGACCCATCATCTGATGATTACCGCTATTACCAGGGCCCCGATTTGGACCAGTCGCGCGCCGGCATTATGGAGCGTTATAGCCGCTACAACGGCGCCGAGGGCAACTCAAAAACGGCAGAGCAATCGCAGGCGGAGCTTGGCTTGCAAACCTCGGCATCAACATCGCTGCCCGATGGTGAGGACATCAACAAGGACAACAACATGAGCCAGACTGACGAGTACTTCCAGTACCGGGTGTCTATCCGCCCGCAGGATATGCTGGTTGGCCAAAACTACATCAGCGATAAGGTTACCTCCAACGTAAAGCTGGCCAACGGCCAAACGGAAGCCGTTACCTGGTACCAGTTCAGGATACCGATAACCGATTACCAAAGCAAGGTAGGCAACATACAGGATTTTAAGGCCATCCGCTTTATGCGCATGTTTATGACCAACTTTGCCGATACTTCGGTACTACGCTTTGCCACCCTGCAGCTGGTGCGCGGCGAGTGGCGCAGCTTCAACGCCGCCAACAACCCGCTGAACGTAATTGCCGATCCTGCCATACAAAACCCTGCAAACGATAACTCGGTGCTGGATGTGCAGGCCGTGAACATAGAAGAAAACGGCAACCGCACACCTATACCTTACGTGGTGCCGCCGGGTATAAACCGCCAGCGCAACTACAACAACCTGCAAACCGATACCAAGCTTAACGAGCAATCCTTATCCATAAAGGTTACCAACCTGCGCGATGGCTACTCCCGCGCTGCGTTCCGCACGTTTTATAATGATTTGCGCTCGTACAAAAAGATACAGATGTTTATCCATGCCGAGGGCGACCAACTGGTAGATAATGACCTGAACGCCTTTATCCGTTTGGGTGTTGACTACCAGGATAACTATTACGAATACGAAGTACCCCTCGCCATTACCCAGCCCGGTACGCGCGACCCCGGCGCCATATGGCCCGCCAGCAATGAACTGGATCTGCAACTGGACCTGCTCACCAGTGCCAAGCTGGCCCGTAACAACGCCAAGCTGAATGGCCTGCCATGGCCATTTACCACCCCCTTCGTATATACCGACGGGCACAATAAAGTAACCATAAAAGGCCAGCCGGATTTGAGTCGCCTTCGGACCATTATGGTGGGCGTGCGTAACCCTTATAAAGGCAGCAATGCCGGGCCGGATGATGGGTTGGATAAAACGGGAACGCTATGGTTCGACGAGCTGCGGTTGACGGATTTTGACCAGCGCGGCGGATGGGCGGCAACCGCAAGGGCAGATTTTGCGTTAGCCGATTTTGCCAACATCACAGTATCGGGCAGTAAGAGCACCGTCGGTTTCGGTTCTCTCGATTCGCGTGTGAGCGACAGGAGCCGCAGCGATAACCAGTTGTACGATATATCGGGCAGCGTGGAGCTGGGTAAATTCTTCCCGGCCAAAAGCGGCATCAAGATACCGGCTTATATAAACGTAAGCAACGCGGTAGCCACCCCGCAATACGACCCGCAATCGCCCGATGTGGAACTGAAGAAAACCCTTGCGGCCGCGCCCAACTCGCAGGCCAGGGATTCTATCCGCAACGTATCTGTTGATTACACCATGCGCAAAAGCATCAACTTTACCAACGTGCATAAAGAGCGAACGGATGCCAGCGCGCCGGTACACGTTTATGATATCGAAAACTTTAATGCCACCTATGCTTACACCGAATACACGCACCACGATTTCATCGTGCAGAGCGACCTTGCCCGCACCTATCGTGTAAGCCTGGCGTATAACTACAGCAATCAGCCTAAATATTACACGCCTTTTGAGAAAGTAATAAAAAGCAACCTGCTGGCCCTGGCAAGGGATTTCAACTTCAGCATACTGCCATCGCGGTTGAACTTCAGCATTAATTTCGACAGGTATTACTCTGAGAACACGTTGCGAAACAACGACCCTAATAACTATATACCCATACCCACCAGCTTCAACAAAAACTTCAATATTACCCGGGTTTACGGAATTGGCTGGAATTTATCCAAATCCTTGCAGATGGATATAGATGCTACCAATTTATCGGTAGTAGACGAACCCGCTGGTCGCATCAACGGGCTTAAAAGAGATACCCTATGGGAGAACCTAAAAAGGCTGGGCCGAACTACCAACTATAACCACACCATCAACTTTAACTATACTACGCCTATAAATAAGATACCGGGGATGGATTGGACGGCCCTGATCGCCCGCTACAGCACCCACTTCAACTGGCAAACCCAGCCCGAATTTGCCATCAACAACCCCGATTACAACATCGGCAACAGCATTCAGAACTCGCGCACCGTTCAGTTGAATCCTACGCTTACGTTCACCACACTTTACAATAAGTTTAAGGCGCTACGCAAAGGAACTGCCGACAAGGGCGGTATCGGCGGCGTGCTGCTGGGGATATTAACAGGCATCAAAAATGTAAGCGGCACCTACACCCGTACCGAAGGAACCTTTTTGCCGGGCTATTTGCCGCAGTCGAACTTCTTCGGGCAGGATTTTACGTACGATTCGCCGGGCATAGGCTTCCTGCTGGGCAGCCAGTCCGATTTGCGGAGCCGTGCCGTTGCCAACGGATGGATAACCAGCGACACCCTGCAAAACCAACCCTACGTGCGCACCTTCAATTCCGATTTGCGACTTCGCAGCATTATTGAGCCGTTTAAGGATTTACGGATAGAATTGATTGCCTTTAAAACGCAGGACCGCAACTACCAAACCAACTTTAAATACCTGGCCAGTAGTAATAGCATAGAAAACCTTAGCCCTACCACTTCGGGTACGTATAGTGTATCCATATTATCGCTGGCTACCGCTTTCTCCAAATCAACAGGGGTGAGCAATAAATCCACCACGTTCCAGCAGTTTTTGGATAACAGGGCTGTAATCTCCAAGCGACTGGGTGCAACAAACCCTAATTCGGGCGTTAGTACCACAGGCTTCGCCGATGGTTATGGAGCCAATGCGCAGAATGTATTGGTGCCGGCATTTTTGGCGGCCTATTTAGGTAAGGATGCATCCAGCGCCTCGTTGAGCCAGTTCCCCTCAACGCCTATACCCAACTGGCAGATAACCTACAATGGACTGGGCAAGATTGCCTTTTTTACCGAGATTTTCGATTCCTTCGATATCCGCCACGGTTACCGTTCCTCATACAACGTAAATGGCTACACTACGCTGCTACAATACCGCGAAGCCAATGGCGGCGTAACATCGCGTGATGCCAATGCCGATTTCCTGCCTTTTTATCAAATGACGCAGGTGAGCATATTTGAGCAATTTGTGCCGCTGCTAGGTGTCGACGTCCGTTTCAAGAACAGCATGACAGCCAACCTCGAGTTCCGCAAAACCCGTGCATTGGCCTTAAGTTTGCTCAATAGTCAACTGGCACAACAAAGCGAAAATATCGTGGTATTGGGCTTTGGCTACCGACCCAAGAATTTCAAGATGCCATTTGGCTGGTTTGCAAGCAAGGCCAATAACGATATCAACTTTAAGCTGGATGTATCCATCCGCGATAACAAAACACTGATATACCGCGCCGACGTGCAGGAGGCAGAGGTGTCTTCAGGTGCAAAGAATATCACCATGCGCCCATCGATAGATTACGTCATCAACCAACGGTTCAACCTCAATATCTTTTACGATAGCAATATCACCAAGCCCTACACCTCGCAAACGTTCAATACCTCGTTTACCAATTTTGGGATTAATTTGAAGTTGTTGCTGCAATAGAAAAGTAAAAAGCTATGTCATTGCGAGCGATAGCGTGGCAACCTCATAGGACATTCGAATGTGCAAAGTTAACCAGGCGTATGAGCGTCCTATGAGGTTGCCGCGTCGCTCCTATCGCACAACTCCCACGCTGCTCCTCGCAATGACAATGAGTGAAAGGATATGCAAGTCGCTCTGCCTAGCGGGAGGTTGCTCCGTGCCTTGTGACGATTTTATTTACCCCTTCTTCTTCGCTTCCTCTTTCTTCTTTTTCAATGCCTCTTTAAACTTTTTATCCTCTTCCTCCTTTTTTTTCCTGGCATCTTTCAGCAAGTCTTCCTGCTCTTTTCGGGCATCGTCGGCGCTTTGTTTTTTGAATTTTTCTTCCTGGGCCTTGCCAACGCCGGCACAGGCTTTTATGCCGCTGAGGATAGTTTGCCATACCGTTTTAAAGAAAGGAAAATTTGCCGGCCTAATGAACGCCACCTTTGCCGAGCGCGGCACGTTGTTGCCATCATCCGGGTTATCGTGCTTAATGATAAAGGCGTTTGCCAGCGTAGTAATGACGGATTTTTTGGTATAATCTTTCCGCAGTACATCTATCTGCAGGTTGCTGTATAAAAACGATACCGTACCTGTAGAGGTCTTTTGTGTACTATGGATATTAAAATCGAGGCTTTTTACCCTTCCCGATGTTACCTTAACCAACGATAACGGTACTATTGCCGGGTTGGCCTCTGCGATATCCATCGGCCCCAGATGCCCTTTATAACTGTAGCTGTAAGCCGCATCGCTTAAATTAAAATTGAACGACAGACTGAATTTCCCTTTCCCCATAAAATAACTGGTAAGGTTTGCCGTGGCTATGTTGTTCTTTTTCAGTTGTTCCTGTTTATTGGTAAGGTTTAAAAACCGGGCGCTGATGTTATTGAAAAAGATCATCCCCGTTTTCATGGGGCCTTTATTGAGCTGCCGATATGTGGTGTTGAAGTTTTTCAGGTCGAGGGTATCCAAATTAAACTTAGCCTTAACAGCATGGCGGATGGCCCAATGCGGAAAGGTAACCAGCCTGTCGGTAGTTTTCAAGGGGCCGTTGTAGTTGCTGTACACCTCAAAAAAACCTTTGTACATGGTCAGCTTAGATACATCCAGGTCCTGGTTTTTTTGATAGTTCATATAATCGAAGTTGCTGAACACCGTCGAATCTATCCGCAGGGTAAACCTGTCGGCCTTTACTTTATTGAAGAACAAGGTGTGGTCCACCGGTTGCAGGTTTAGCCCGGTTACTATTAGTCGCGCCGTTTGGGTAGACAGCATTACCGATCTAACTTTGAAGGTATACAATCCATCCGCCGACTTACTGCTATAGTTGTATAGCTCTGTCCTCACATCCTTACAAAACAAAAACCGCGAGGTGTCTTTTTGCGTGGCGGAATCTATCAGCAAATCTGTGGCTTTCAGGTTTAATTCCTTAAAAGCTGATACAGCAACCTTAGGCCCGGTATAGTCTTTATATTTTAGTTTCACATCGTTCAAATAGATCTCGCCTACATTGATCAACTCGAGCGATTTGGAGATCTTTTGCCAAAGCGTACGCTTATCTTTTTTTGACGTATCAGGTTTTTGGTTCGCGTGATAGCTTACCTCCACGTCCGGAGCGTTGAGGGTAATTCGGCCAATGTTCAGCTTTTTTTTAAAGTACAGCGTAAGCAGTTGCATATGCGATACCACCAGGCGCTTCACCTGCAATTCGTACAGGTTATTTGGGGCGGTGCCTTGTTTTTTCTTAAGATTATAAACGGCAGTATCTACGCTCAGTTTGATATCATATAAAGTGGCTTGCCCTCGGAGGATGTGCAATTCGGTATTGCCAATGTCTATGCGGTAGAGGCTATCGCTGCTTTTGAGTACCTGGGCTTTTATCTTATCGGCCAGTTTTGGGGCAAAGTAGCTATTGGCGAATAGCGCGACTATCAGCGTTATGCCCAATATAGAGAGCACGGCTATCAGGGTTATTTTTTGCCAGCGTTGCCGGAGTAGTTTAAACGCCATTTATAGGGTAATTTATTTATGCCGAATAATGAGTCCCCGTAAAGGGCTTTGTTCTAACAATAAAACATTCATTTTGTTAGTCGCTGACAAACTGTCACATCATTAACTAAAATTTTGTATTTTTGCCCTTCAATTTTTAAGGATGACGATGGATTTGCTTATACCGGATAAGGCACATGACGAGAGCAGGCAGGGCGAGGCTTTGGTATTGAAGCCTGTTGGCAAAAATAACGGGCGAAAGCTTTACATAGAGAGCTATGGCTGCGCCATGAATTTTTCTGACAGCGAGATAGTAGCTTCGATACTGGCCGACAGCGGGTTTGAAACCACAGGCGATTTTAACAATGCCGACGTGGTGTTCATCAACACCTGCTCTATCCGCGAGAATGCGGAAGTACGCGTGCGTAACCGCCTCAAAGAATTTGCGGGGGCCAAGTTTAAAAACCCGGGTATGGTGGTTGGTGTATTGGGCTGCATGGCCGAACGCCTTAAAGCTAAATTTTTAGAGGAAGAAAAACTGGTAGATGTAGTTGTGGGTCCCGATGCATACCGCGATTTGCCGAACCTGATAGAACAGGTTGATGGCGGCCAGCGTGCGGTAAACGTACTGCTAAGCCGCGAAGAAACTTATGCCGATATAAGTCCGGTACGCCTAAACAGCAACGGCATCAACGCCTTTGTTTCTATTATGCGTGGCTGCGATAACATGTGCTCGTTTTGCGTAGTACCCTTTACCCGCGGTCGCGAACGCAGCCGCGATGCGGTTTCGATTGTAAAGGAATGTACCGATCTGTTTAACCAGGGCTACCGCGAGGTGACGCTGTTGGGACAGAATGTGGATTCGTATAAGTGGAAGAAGCCTCACCCGGCCTCACCCCAGCCCTCTCCAAAGGAGAGGGAGCTAAGCACCACAACTTCTGAAGTTCTCTCCTTTGGAGAGGATTTAGGTGAGGCTTCGGTTGCAGAGGTTACCGTCAACTTTGCCAACTTGCTGGAGATGGTTGCTTTAATCAACCCCGATTTGCGCGTGCGTTTCTCCACCTCGCACCCTAAAGATATTACCGACGAGGTGTTATACACCATTGCCAAATACGATAACATTTGCAACTACATACACCTGCCGGTGCAAAGCGGCAACAGCAGAATATTGGAGCTGATGAACCGCACTTACGACCGTGACTGGTATATCAACCGTATTGATGCCATCCGCAGGATAATACCGGAATGCGCGATATCTACCGATATGATCACCGGTTTCTGTACCGAAACAGATGAGGAGCATAATGATAGCGTAAGCATGATGGATTACGTGAAGTACGATTTTGCCTATATGTTTAAATACAGCGAACGCCCGGGTACTTTAGCCGCCAAGCGTTATGCAGATGATATACCCGAAGCCGTTAAACAAGCACGTTTGGCGGAGATTGTAGCCAAGCAGCAACAATACTCGTACTACCGCATGCAGGCACGTTTAGGCAGGGTAGAGAAAGTGCTGATAGAAGGCTTCTCCAAAAAATCGAACAATGACTATTGCGGCCGCAGCGACCAGAACGCCATGGTAATATTCCCGGTAACGGAAGGATATAAGCCGGGCCAATACGCAAATGTGTTGGTAGAAAGGACAACATCGGCAACGCTGATAGGTAAGATCGTTAGCCCCCCAGCCCCCTGAAGGGGGAGCTTTTGATTAGCAAACGGGGCTAATAGGTAATAAAATATAAACATCCTTCGGCTCCCCTTTAGGGGGCTTGGGGGGCAAAGTTCCCCCTTCAGGGGGTTAGGGGGCTCATGGAAATACAAGAAATTAAAAATCGCTTCGGTATCATCGGCAATTCGCCTTTGCTTAACCGGGCAATCAATATAGCTAACCAGGTATCTCCTACGGATATTTCGGTACTGATTACCGGCGAAAGCGGTAGTGGTAAGGAAGTGTTTTCGCACATCATCCACCAGATGAGTCCGCGCAAGCACGGGCCCTTTATTGCCGTAAACTGCGGGGCGATACCCGAGGGTACTATCGATTCGGAACTCTTCGGGCACGAGAAGGGTGCCTATACAGGTGCCGTTGGCGAGCGTAAAGGTTATTTCGAAACCGTAAATGGCGGTACCATCTTTTTGGATGAGATTGCCGAAATGCCCTTAGGCACTCAGGCACGTTTGCTGCGTGTGCTGGAATCTGGCCAGTACATACGCGTGGGTTCATCTAAAGTAGAGAAAACCAACGTGCGCGTTATAGCTGCTACCAACGTAGATGTTTATGATGCCGTGAAAGCCGGTAAATTCCGCGAGGATTTGTACTATCGATTGAATACCGTACCGCTGCGCATACCACCCCTGCGCGATAGGAAAGAGGATATTTTCCTGCTGTTCCGCAAGTTCACGGCCGATTTTACCGATAAATACCGCACGCCACCCATCCAGCTGGATGAGGATGCACAACAGGTGCTCATTAATTATACCTGGCCGGGCAACGTCCGTCAGTTAAAAAACATGGCCGAGCAACTGGCCGTGCTGGAACGCGACCGAATTATTACCGCTGCAACTTTGCTCACCTACATCCCGCACGAAACGGGCCGGAGTAACTTGCCTATGCGCCTGGATAACCAACCCAAAGAAGATTTCTCGGAACGTGACATCCTGTATAAAGTATTGTTTGATATGAAGCGCGATATGGTAGAACTGAAAAAGCTGGTTGCCGATATCATTGAACATGGCGGCGTGAGCGTTAACCATCAAAATCACTCGCAAACGCTTACGCAATTGTATCGCGATATTGAATTGCCGCAAAGCAATCATCAGGAACCACAATTCACTTTGCAAAAGCCGGTAACGTCAGGTATCAACAGCGGCAATGCCGATGCTTACAATATTACGCATGATGCCGAGGAAGTGGAAGAGTCGCTTTCGCTGGTGGATAAAGAATCGGATCTGATACGCAAGGCCCTCAAAAAACATAAAGGCAAACGCAAACTCGCGGCAAACGAACTGGGCATTTCAGAAAGAACCTTGTATCGTAAAATAAAAGAGTTAAATTTATAGTTATCATAGGTATATGACTAAAAAGCTATTTTTATTGTCGGTTGCGGCAAGCCTGGTAATGCTGTTCAACTCCTGCTCTGTATCGCTCAACGGCTCAGCCGTGCCGAAGGAACTTAAAACCCTTAACATACAATATTTTGAAAATACGGCTCCCCTGGTAGTAAACACACTTAGCCAGAGTTTTACAGAGGCATTGAAGAATCGCATACGCACCCAAACCAGCATTAGTATTGTAAGGGGTGAGGCCGATGCTACTATCTCGGGAGCTATAACAGGTTATAGCTATGCGCCTATTTCGATACAGGCAACCAACAACAATACGGCACCTATTGCCGGGGCCAGCCGCCTAACCATAACCGTAACCGTAAAATTTACCTACGATAAGGATAAAAAGCTTAGTTTTGAGCAGCCGTTCAGTAAATCGAAGGATTTTACGGGGGATATTGCATCGCAGGAACAGCAGCTGATATTGGATATCAACAAACAGCTCACCGACGATATTTTTAACAAGGCGTTTAATAATTGGTAAGCATTTTGTAGTTTTAGCAAGGTGGAGCAAAATATAGATAACAGGCATAAGGAAATTTTGTGGGACCTGCTGGCTAACCCGGCCGAGAACGGCCAGTTATATAAGCACAATTTAGAGCGGCTGGTGCAGGATAACCCGCAGAGCGGCCTATTGCAGGTAATGTATGCGCGTTCGGGCCAAACACCCGATGTACGCAGGGCATCTGCCTATTTTAGCCCTAAAACGTTATATAAAATACTGCACGATGCCGATGACCTGCTGCCCGTAGCACGCGAGCGGATAAACAAAGGCCTTAATGGCGTGCACGCTGCCGAGCCCGAAAACTACTTCAACAGCGGCCCGGCTTCCGAAGTAGAAGACTCGGTTACCCGTCCCATCAACATCCCAACAATTTATCAGGATGAGCCTGTTGTTGCGCCATCTCCATTAGATGCCGTAGAGAACCTTCCCGCATTTGAGGAAAGCAAGGCAGAGCCGGTTTATACACCCGCACCGGCAGCAGCCATTACGCAGCCATCAGCACATGAGGACGACGAGGAGGAATATGATAATCCCTGGGATTTTTCGAAACTGGACGATGTTAAGGCTGTAGAAGTTGCCGCTTCGGCAGAGCCTGTGCCTGCTGTTGCAGAAGCACCGGCTGCCGAGCCAATTAAGCCTGCTCCTGAAGCTGTAGCCCTCGCGCCGGTGACGCCAAAGGTGGAAGATATTACTACGCCAGCAACTGTTGCGGAGGTGCCCGTTGGGGATAAGCCGGCAGATAGCCCGGTAACGCAGCAGGCAGATGTATCGTCGTTCGATACCTATCAGCCGGAGAACGTTTTCCATAAGCAAGATTACATTGCAGACGAAGTTTACAACGAGATAGTAAGCATAGATGATATAGGTGTAGAAAGCCTCAGCAATAAATTTGCCGAAGACGAAATACCCGAAGATACGATAGCGGATGCAGCGGATGAAGACGTAGCTACCCAGCAGAGCTTTATAGATGCCGAAACCGAGAAGCTGATTTACGGCAACATCGCTGCTACAGATTACCTGTCGTTCGATAAAAAACTGGATGAGCTGCGCACCGGTGACACAGTATCGGAACCGGAAGCTGAAACTCCTGCTGCGCCGCCGCCCGTTATTGAAGAAACCACTGTTACAGAAGCACCGCAGGCAGAGTTGCCTATTGCAGCCGCATCGGTAGAAAAAGAGCAGGATATGGTTTCTAAATACAACGATGAAACTCTACCCTACAGTTTTATGTGGTGGTTGGATAAAACGCGTAAAGAGCATGCCGCGGCTTATCAGCCCTACGCACCGGCTGTACAAGGCAATACCTCAACTAACAGGGGAGGCGCAGATGAGTTGCAGCAGCAGTATTTTGCTAATATATTCAACCTTACATCGGTAAGCAGCATAGGCGAAATAGAGCCACCGAAGGTTGAATTCGATCCCGCCAAGAAAGAGGACGTAATTATCGAACGCTTCATCCATACCGATCCACAGATAAAGCCGCTTTCGCCCGATAAGCTGGATAACGAGAATAAAGCCAGGAAAAGCGCCGAAGACCAGGATGCTATGGTGACCGAAACCCTGGCCCGCATTTACGGCGACCAGATGTTATACCATAAAGCCATAGCTACTTATAAAAAATTGATGTTGAAAATTCCGGAAAAAAAGCTTTACTTTGCAGCCCAGATTGAACAGTTAGAAAAGAAAATCAATTAATAAATAAAAGAAATGTACTTATTCTTAATCATCCTCACCATCATTATATGCTTGCTTTTGGGCCTTATCGTGTTGATACAGAACCCTAAAGGCGGTGGTTTGTCATCAAATTTCGCAGGCTCTTCGCAATTAATGGGTGTGCAAAAAACAGGCGACTTTTTGGAGAAAGGTACCTGGGCATTGGCTATCAGCATTATGGTGCTTGCGCTTGTTATCAACGTAACGGTAAAAGGCGGCGTTCAAAAAACGCAGGATCAGGGCCTTACTAAAGAGCAGATCCAAAAAATGTCTAAGCCGGCTACTTCTACACCGCAGCAGCAGGTGCCGCTTGTCCCTACTACTACACCGGCTGGCACAAAAAAACCGTAAGTTATTTACGACGATATTATCAGGAGGCCCTGGATTTTTTCCAGGGCCTTTTTTGGCTAATTACGGGGCTGACACGATGACACGCCCATGTTAAACCATTGTTACCATAGGCAGGGCAGCTAACTTAAATCTGACAATAAAACAGGAAAGGCCGCCTTGGCATAATTGATGTGAAAACCAATAACGAAAACTTAAAATTATAATTTCAACAAATAGTATTACTATGTCATTAAACATTAAACCAAGTGCAGACAGGGTGGTTGTACAAGCCGCTGCTGCCGAAACTAAAACTGCTTCGGGCATTTACGTACCCGAAACAGCGCAGGAAAAACCACAAAAAGGCACTGTAGTGGCTGTTGGCCCTGGTAAATATGCCGACTTGTCTGGCACGCTAATCCCGATGTCCGTTAAAGTTGGTGACGAAATCCTATACGGAAAATATGCCGGTACAGAAGTTACCGTTGACGGTAAAGAGTACCTGATTATGCGCGAATCTGATATCTACGCAGTATTTAATTAATTGTTGAAAGGTTGTAAAGTTGAAACGTTGGAAGGTTAGCCCTGCACGTTCAACAAAATTTCAACCTTAAACTCACAAGACAAAAAAACAAACAGTTCGAAGGTTATAGCGATGTGATGCTGGAAATATCACAGACCACATTGAAACTTTTCAACCTTTAAACATTACAACATTCAAACAACAAAAAAATGGCAAAACAAGTTAAATATAATGTTGAGGCACGCGACGCTTTAAAACGCGGCGTTGATATACTGGCTAACGCAGTTAAAGTAACATTAGGCCCTAAAGGCCGTCACGTAATCATCGACAAGAAATTCGGCTCACCGGCTATCACCAAAGATGGTGTTACCGTAGCTAAAGAAATCGAACTGAAGGACCCTATCGAAAACATGGGTGCGCAAATGGTTAAAGAAGTAGCCTCTAAAACTGCTGATATTGCAGGTGATGGTACTACTACAGCTACCGTTTTGGCCCAGGCTATCGTAACTGCAGGTATCAAAAACGTTGCAGCCGGCGCTAACCCAATGGACCTGAAACGCGGTATTGACAAAGCTGTTGCAGCTGTTGTTGCCGACCTGAAGGCTCAAAAACAAGATGTTGGCGACGATTTCGAAAAAATCAAACAAGTAGCGTCTATCTCTGCAAATAACGACGAAGTTATCGGCGAGATGATAGCTGATGCGATGAAAAAAGTTGGCACAAGCGGCGTTATTACTGTTGAAGAAGCAAAAGGCACCGAAACCGAAGTGAAAACCGTAGAAGGTATGCAATTCGATCGTGGTTACCTTTCTCCTTACTTCGTAACCAACTCCGAAAAAATGGAAGTTGAGTTAGATAACCCATACATCCTTATCTACGATAAAAAGATCTCTTCGATGAAAGAGATTCTGCCTATCCTGGAGAAACAGGTACAAACCGGCAAACCATTGCTGATTATTGCCGAAGACCTTGATGGCGAAGCATTGGCTACTTTGGTAGTAAACAAAATCCGTGGCTCGCTGAAAGTTGCTGCTGTAAAAGCACCAGGCTTTGGCGATCGCCGTAAGGCTATGTTAGAAGATATCGCCGTATTGACAGGCGGTACCGTTATCTCTGAAGAAAGAGGCTACAAACTGGAGAGCGCTGACCTGAGCATGCTTGGCCAGGCCGAAAGGATTTCTGTAGATAAAGACAATACTACTATCGTAAACGGTGCCGGCGATTCGGATTTGATCAAAGCGAGAGTTAACGAAATCCGTGCGCAAATAGAAACCACTACTTCTGATTACGACAAGGAAAAATTGCAAGAGCGTTTAGCTAAATTAAGCGGTGGTGTTGCTGTGCTTTACATCGGTGCTGCTTCTGAAGTAGAGATGAAAGAAAAGAAAGACCGTGTAGACGATGCTTTACATGCAACCCGTGCGGCTGTAGAAGAAGGTATCGTAGCAGGTGGTGGCGTTGCCTTCATCCGCGCGGTAGCTGCTTTAGCAAACCTTAAAGGTGCCAACGACGATGAGAACACTGGTATCCAGATCATCCGTCGCGCTATAGAAGAGCCACTTCGCCAGATCTGCCAAAACGCAGGTGTTGAAGGTTCTATCGTAGTACAAAAGGTTAAAGAAGGTACAGGCGATTTCGGTTACAATGCACGTACCGATGTTTACGAGAACCTAATTGGCGCCGGTGTTATCGACCCAACTAAAGTTGGCCGTGTAGCATTAGAGAACGCTGCTTCTATCGCATCGATGCTGTTGACCACCGAGTGTGTGTTGGCCGACGATCCGGAAGACGAAAAAGGCGGCATGCCACCAATGGGCGGCGGCGGCATGGGCGGCATGATGTAATCAGCCCCCTGACCCCCTGAAGGGGGAGCATAATATTAAAAACCCTGTCTGTTTTTGCAGACAGGGTTTTTATTTGGACAGTTTTCTGTACGCCCCAAAACTGCGCTTTTACTATAGAGCGTTTAGTTTTAAGCTGTTCTATGCTGCAAAAACCACTATATGTGAAATTTTCGTAACTATATTATTATTCGGGGCTTTAGGCACAGCATTTGAATAAGGTGTAGTACTATGAAAAATCTAAAATCTAAAAAAATACAAATACACAGCCGCATCGTAGAGTGGGTGCTGTTCAAAGGCCCGGAGCTATTCGTGGCGATATATAGCTAATCAGCAAAAAATCCTTAATTTTGGCCCCTACCTATGGAGCTAAAAGAATTCAATAATACATTTCACATTTGGGCGGTTCATAATGGACCGAAGGCTGTTTTCGGCTTGCTGCTGTTTTTTGTTGGCCTTTGGTTTATTTCCACGCTCCGCAAGCGTATTAACCGGCACATCCGTTCTACGGCTGTCCATTCCGCTTTACAGCCTTTTTTCTTAAGCCTTACAGTTGCTGCGCTGTATTCTGCCCTTATTTTCACGGTATTAAACCTTATCGGGTTTCAGTTAACTTTTATGAGCACCATATTTGGTGCGTTTGGTGTTGCCGCGGGTTTGGCATTATCGGGCACGCTTCAAAATTTTGCAGGCGGGGTATTGATACTGATGCTGAAACCTTTTCAGATAGACGACAGCATAGTTGCACAGGGGCAGGACGGGAAAGTGACCTCTATACAGATATTCTACACCGTGTTGCTTACTGCCGATAATAAAACGGTTATCATCCCCAATGGTAAACTGTTTAACGAGGTAATTGTAAACGTTACCCGCGAAGGCAGCCGCCGACTTGATTTTGAAATAAAACTGGGCTATGCCGCCAATGTAACGCAGGTTAAGCAGATTATTAATGATGCGATAAAAGCCATCCCCGCTATTTTGCACGAACCCGCTACCCGCGTAGGTGTTGTAGCACTAGAGATAGATGGGGTACGATTTACCATCAACGTTTGGGTGGAGCCGACCAACTTCCTGGCCACCAAAATAGAGTTGCAGGAACGCATCGTAATAGCCCTGGCCGAAGCGGGGGTAAAGCTGCCGGGCGTGTAGGGTAAGTTTGCATCTGTTAGCGAAACATATAAATAACAAAGCCGGCCTGTTGAGGGCCGGCTTTGTTGCATTAATGGCTATTCGTGGTTCGCCGGGATATCGTTATATCCCAACCCTTTCGCCTTTTAGTTTTGATGCCGCAAGCAGTGCCCGGTAAGCATTTACGATACCTCCCGTTTTAGATAGGCTGGTAAAAGCTACTTTGTCCTTTGTGCCTGGTTTAAGCACCATGGTGCCGGTTAGCGGCGTTGCCGATTCAAGCAGCACTTGTTTCAATTGCTTTGCACTAAGGGTTGGGTAGTACTCTAAAACCAATGCTGCAATGCCGGCGGTAATAGGAGAGGCAAAGCTGGTACCATCGGCCGTGTTGAATTCTGCATCGGTATCAACCGAGGTTACTTTTACGCCCGGCGCAAATACATCTACATTGTGCTGGCCGTAATTGCTAAAGCTGCCTGCGAGGTTTTCATCGAACTTTGCAGACGATGCGCCCACGCTGATTAGGTTATCTGCATCGGTACCGCTGCCATCGGCAAAAATATCGTTAGGGTATTCGGGGCTTGCATCCATATCCAGGTTATCGTTGCCCGATGCCTGTATCAGCAACACGTCCTTGGATGCGGCGTATTTGATGGCTGCATCAACCCAATCTTTATGCGGCGACAGCTTTTTGCCAAAGCTCATGTTGATGATATTGGCACCATTATCTACCGCGTAGCGGATGGCGTTGGCTATATCCTTATCGTACTCGTCACCATTAGGTACGGCTTTAATGGCCATGATGCGCACATTATCGGCCACGCCGTTGATGCCATAGCCATTGTTACGCACGGCGGCTATCAGGCCGGCTACGCCCGTACCGTGCGATGCATCGGCAAACTTGAGGAGGCCGCTGCCATAGGGCTTGCCATCCTGTGCGTTGGGGTCATCGCCTACAATGCGTTTACGGGCATCCAGATCTGGGTTAACGTCGTTATTCAGTTTGGCCAGGTACTCGCTCAGGTCGGATATAATTTTGGCGTTGGTAGCGCCGCCACCCTCCTGGTCGAAAACCGATTGCCAAACATATTTGCTTTGGTTAATGGTATCGTTGCTGGCTTTAATGCGCGCAAGGTCTTTCACTGTAAAAGAGGCGTCGGTTTTTAGGCCCAATGCGCGTTTGATGTACCCGCTGGTCGCCATCAGGGCGTTCATGGCAGGCTGCAATTGCTCTATCTCGTCTTTAGATTTCTTTACCGTGGTTTCGTAAATGAGCTTCACTTTTTCCCAATAGGCAAATTCTTTTTCGCTACCTGCGGGTGCGCTTACCAGGTTGCCGTACTTTTCTTTCAGCCGGTTGTACTCGCGTACCTCTTCGGTGGTTTCAGTAAAATCGCACTTGCCGCCAGGGCCCCCCAAAAAGTTCCAGCCGTGTATGTCGTCTATATAACCGTTATGGTCATCATCAATGCCGTTGCCGGGGATTTCCTTGGTGTTGGTCCACAGGATAGGTTTCAGGTCGGCTTGCGCGGTGTCAATACCGCTATCTATGGTGGCAACCACCACTTGCTTGCTTTTTTTGCCGGCAACGAAGAGGTAAGCCTGCTTTGCGCTGATACCGAAAAAGCCATCGGTCTTCAGGTCCATTAGGTGCCAGGCCTTTGGCGGTTCGGGAGCGGATACCTGGGCAAAGCCGTTAAAGTTGCTTAAAAGTGCGCCGCACAATACCGCGCCGGAGAATAATCTGCCAAATTTGTGCATAGATATATACTGGGTTTAAAATGTTAAAGGTCGAATTTGATGCCTTGTGCTAAAGGCAACGTTTTTGAGTAGTTAATAGTATTGGTTTGGCGCCTCATGTACACTTTCCAGGCATCCGAGCCCGACTCGCGGCCGCCGCCGGTTTCTTTTTCCCCGCCGAAAGCCCCTCCAATTTCTGCTCCCGATGTGCCTATGTTTACGTTGGCTATCCCGCAATCAGAACCCGCGTAGGATAAAAATGTTTCTGCCTCGCGCAGGTTATTAGTCATGATGGCCGATGATAGGCCCTGCGGAACGCCGTTTTGCAATTCGATAGCTTCTTCGATGGTTTTGTATTTGATGAGGTACAATATAGGTGCGAAGGTTTCGTGCTGCACTATCTGGTAATGGTTCTCTACCTCGGCAATACAAGGCTTTACATAACAGCCCGATACGTAGGCTTCGCCTTCCAGCCTGCCGCCCTCTACCACAAAGCTGCCGCCTTCGGCTTTGCACTTTTCAATGGAAGCTAAATACAAGGTAACCGCGTCCTGATCGATCAGCGGGCCCATGTGGTTATTCTCGTTAAGCGGGTCGCCTATTTTTATCTGTTTATAGGCATTTACCAGTTTCTGTTTAAAGGCCTCGTAAACATTCTCGTGGATGATGAGCCTGCGCGTGCTGGTGCAACGCTGCCCTGCCGTGCCCACCGCGCCGAATACCGCCCCGATGAGCGACATATCCAAGTCGGCATTCTCGGTAATAATAATGGCATTATTGCCGCCAAGCTCCAGCAGGCTTTTGCCCAGGCGCGCGCCTACGGCTGCGCTCACGGCCTTGCCCATACGGGTCGAGCCCGTTGCCGATACCAATGGCACGCGGGTATCGTTGGCCATCAGTTCGCCAACCTCGCGGTCGCCTATTACCAGGCAGCTAACACCTTCTTCAATATTATTGGCTTTAAAAACAGCTTGCGCTATGTGCTGGCAGGCAATGGCTGTCAATGGGGTTTTTTCTGATGGTTTCCAAACGCATACGTCGCCGCAAACCCAGGCCAGCATGGCGTTCCAGCTCCAAACCGCCACCGGGAAGTTGAATGCCGATATAACGCCTACGATGCCCAGCGGGTGGTACTGCTCGTACATGCGGTGCTCGGGGCGTTCGCTGTGCATGGTAAGGCCATATAGCTGGCGGCTAAGCCCCACAGCAAAATCGCAGATATCTATCATCTCCTGCACCTCGCCGTAGCCCTCCTGCAGGCTTTTGCCCATCTCGTAGCTTACCAGCGTGCCCAGCTCTTTTTTGTTCGCGCGCAACTGCTCGCCTATCTGCCTTATGATCTCTCCGCGCTTTGGCGCAGGTATGGTTCGCCAGGTTTTGAAGGCTTTGGCAGCGCACTGCACTACGGCATCATAATCGGCAGCGGTGGCCATCTTTACTGAAGCTATCTTTTTGCCATCGGTGGGCGAAAAGATGTCTTTAACCGCCGCGTTAGGGCTGCTGCCCCAGTTGCTGCCGGTACTAAATGCCTCATTTATGTTGTTTATATGTAAATGATGAAGTACATCTGATATTATTAGGCTCATAATTGTTACTTTTGTCAAAGGTAAAAATCTTTAGGGCAAATCAGATCAACCCGCCGGCCCACCCGCTCAAATGCTTCCTATTTATTATCAGGCACTTGTATAAGCGGCTGTTGAGAATGTGCGTATGTTGAAAACTTATTTGTTTTAAAGCTGCTTATTGTTGTAATTTAAACACATGTTTTAAGCCTTGCGGGATTAAAACCTCCCAGGGGATGTGTGTTCTGCAAATAAACTTGAATGGAAGAAGAATTTGAATTTGGTTTTACCGAAGATCCAAAGTTTTCGGTAGAACGCTACGAGGAAATGATCCGCAACCATGATCAGTACTTTTTTGATGCGCAGGCTTTTGAAAACATCATCGACTACTACATCGAAAAGAACGATCCGGCTAAGGCCCTGCAGGTATCAGAGTACGCACGCAACCAGCACCCGTTCGCGGCGGTTTTCCTGATAAAACAGGCGCAGCTACTGGTAGTAACCAACCGATCTACAGAGGCGTTTGCCGCACTGGATAAGGCCGCTATGCTTGAGGCCAGCGATGCTGATATATACATTATTCGCGGCAACCTGTACGAGAGTATGGAACGCAACGCCGAGGCATTGGAGAACTACGAAAAAGCGCTGGACCTGGCCGAAGAAACCGACGAGATACTGCTGCATATTGCCTACGTTTACCAAAACATGGGCGATTACGATACCGCCATCACTTACCTTAAGCTTTGCCTTAAGCAGAATATGGAAAACCAGGATGCCCTGTACGAACTGGCCTTTTGCTACGACGTGCTGGATAACCAGCAGGAGAGCGTGCAGTTTTATCAGCAATACATCGATAACGAGCCATACAGCTACGCCGCCTGGTACAACCTGGGCAACGCTTATACCAAGCTAAGCCTGTTCGAGAAAGCCATAGACGCTTACGATTACGCCATACTGATCAAAGACAGCTTTGCATCGGCCTATTTCAACAAAGGCAATGCCCTGGTGAACCTGGAAAAATATGCCGAAGCGATAGATGTTTACCGCGAAACTTTCGAGTATGAGCAACCCAATGCCGATACCTATTGCGCTATTGGCGAGTGCTACGAAAAACTGGAACAGATGGACGAGGCGCGTTCTTTCTATAAGAAATCGGTGAAGATGGATCCTAAGCTGGCTGATGCCTGGTTTGGCATTGGCGTAACATTGGATTTTGAGGAACGCTATTTTGAAGCCCTGCACTTTTACAAAAAGGCCCTTGATTTGGATATTGCCAATGCCGACTACTGGTTTGCCATTGCCGATGCCGAATACAAGCTGGGCCATTTGCCCGAAGCAGAATCGGCCTATGAAAAAGTAGTAGAACTAAACCCGTTGGATGTAGATGCATGGTTGGACTACTCGTCTATACTATACGAACAAAAAAGGCTGGCAACGGCGATAGAAGTAATTTCATCGGCCATCAAAAATAACCCCGAGGCTGCAGAGCTCTACTACCGCATGGTGGCTTACCTGTTTGCCAAAGGCGAGTACAACGAAGCATTGAACTTTTTGGAAATGGCCCTCACTTCGGATCCGGAGAAGCATTTCATCCTGTTCGATTACCTGCCCCAACTGCAGGATAATAAAGTCATCGTCGATATCATCAACCGGTACACGAAATAGATGTGCAGATTACAGATTTCAAATGTGCAAATGAGAAAATAGGTGTACAGATTTTAGATTACAAATGTGCAGATGAAGGAAAGTCATCTGCACATTTTTTTTGCCTTTAACATTTCTTTCTGCACATCGCTAGGCATCTGCGCATTGTAAAGCTTTTGTTAAGTTCTCAATAAATCTGCGCATCCTAAAAAATCTGCACATCTGAAATTTGCACATCTGCACATCCTTGGCTTACCTTTGCGCCATTAATACTTTTAGTTATAAGCTATAACCAAACGCACATCTATACATGAACTATCATATAAACAACCTGCCCGAACGTACCGCGAAACCCCGTAACAAAGGCCTCACCATGGTGATGGACAAGGGCCTTAGCCTGCGCCAGGCAGAAGATTTTATTGAGATGGGTGCAGGTTATACTGATTTGGTGAAACTGGGCTGGGCAACCTCCTACGTATCGCCAAACCTGGATGCCAAGCTGAAGCTGTATAAGGATGCCGGCCTGCCGGTTTATTTCGGAGGAACGCTGTTCGAGGCGATGATTGTGCGCGGGCAGTTTGATGATTACCGCCGCATATTGGATAAGTACCAGATGGAATATTGCGAGGTATCTGATGGCAGCATCAATATAGAGCATGACGAGAAATGTAATTACATCCGCGAATTGAGTAAGCAGATTACCGTAATATCCGAAGTGGGTTCTAAAGACATCCAGAAGATATTCGCTCCTTATAAATGGATAAAGCTGATGAACGCCGAAATAGAAGCGGGCAGCTGGAAAGTGATTGCCGAGGCGCGCGAGAGCGGCAACGTAGGCATCTACCGCGATTCGGGCGAGGTGAGGCAGGGGTTGGTAGACGAGATACTCACCCAAATACCCGAAGAAATGATTATTTGGGAAGCTCCCCAAAAAGCGCAGCAGGTGTGGTTTATCAAACTCATTGGCGCCAACGTTAGTTTAGGTAACATCGCCCCGGCAGATATCATCCCCCTGGAAACGCTAAGGCTGGGGATAAGGAGCGATACGTTTGAGCACTTTTTGAAGTAGGAAGGGCTATTGAATACCAAAAAAGCTATACAACCGGCAAATGGTGAGCAAATGCTTTTGATAATCCTGTAGACTAACTGAGTATAAAGTTATTACGAGTTCCTAATATTTAAAGGCGAATTAATCTTAACTGTTGGACGGAACGGTATCTTTTAAAAAGTCGAATTCTTTTTCTGCTTCTTCTGAATACCTATGTAATCTGGTAATATAATCATGCGCATTCCATTGACCTCCTATTAAAATGACATACTCGGTTGCATTTTTTAAATTATCCAAATTAATAGAGTGGTTAATGCTCACTAAATCATTGATAAGATCTATATTCTTAACAAAGTTATTGTAGGAATGATGTAACGGCGAATCACCTATGAAAGTAATCGCATGCCACGGATATCTGTTGTAATTAGTGTGGAAGCTCTTAAAATAGGTGAGTTTTAAATTATTATCTTGTAATGATGATTCGTATAAAGATTTAAATTCGTAGAAAATTCTGTTATAATCCGCTTTGTGGACTGCACTAGAAAGTTTCACTAAGTTCCATTTTACATCGTACTTTTCATTTATTCCAAGTAAAATGGATGGCGTTAATATGTTAGCCGAAAATAGGATAATGAGATTTTTAGCCTCAACATACGTATCAGCGTTAAGTTGAAGTGATATTACGAGTTCCTCGAACTCTATGCCATTAATTACTAAGTTACCAGTCCAACAGGCGAAGATGGGTTCTTCGGGGTGGCCCTCCAATTGGATTATTCGTATTGCCCTATTGTTCTTAATAAGAGTTGAAAAGATGGGATTGCCGTCAAGAATCTCTTTTCCATTGCTATAGTAATTGTTGACATAGCTATTCGCCTCAATACCAATTGTTTCCTTAACAAGATTTTTCCAAAAAGTTGTTAAAGTGCTATAATTAGCAACGTTGTCAACAAAATCCCTTATAGAAAAAACTTTTTTTAATTCGTCCATCTTATTAACTTTTATATAAAGGCGATGCCGAAATGAACTTCTAAATCAACTCGTTCTAAGTAACCCTTTGGAAAAGACTTTATCAAGGGTTTTCCCATATCTAAAACATTTATGCCGCCATTTTCATACGACTGATCGATGAACTTCCGGCATTTTGCGAAGCCATTTGCTCTGGCCAGTGCATCTTTCCTTGATATTTTACCTTCTAATTCATTCAATAACAAATGTCCGTCGACTGCTAATAACGGCAAACCTTGTGCCCAATGAGTTGATTCTTCCAAAACTTTACCTTGTGCTTGAAAACGTCCTCTATGATTCATTAAAAATATTAATTGCAAGTAGCTTAATTTTAAAGCAATGTACTAAGATACGTAAATTAAATATGTTGTGAATGCGCCGAATAAGATATAATCAGATAATGAAGAATCGAACAAAATCGTAAACACAGATGATGCCGTGGCCGATATTGGGCATTATTAAATCATCCAGATTATCAACGCCTTACCGAATTTGTTTATCTTATCAACGTAACATACCCCGTTATGGCTGGCGTTTTTTTATCCAGGTTGATTACATAGTAGTACGTGCCGAATGGCAGGCGTTTGCCTTTCCGGGTGCCGTCCCAGGTATCGGCAGCGCCTTTTGCGGAGTGATATACCTCGGCCCCCCAGCGGTTAAACACTTTAACGTATGCATCCGGGTAATCTGCCAGGTTGCCAATTTCCCATTTATCATTGTAACCATCGCCATTTGGCGTGAAAATGTTGGGTATCACCAAATGCACCTGTACGGTTACCTTTACAGTTACGGTGTTTATGCACCCGCTTGCCGAGCGCACCGTTAAGGTGTAAATAGTGGTCTTATCAGGTGTGGCGGTGGGGTTAAGTACTTTCGTGTTATCTAACCCGACCGATGGGCTCCAGGTAATATCCGTGCCCTTACCTGCCGAAGTGCTTGCGCTCAGTTGTACGCTATTGCCTTTCTCTATAACCTTATCGCCGCCGCCATTAACAACAGGTATGGGGTTTATTACCATGCTGATGCTGTTGCTGGTGGCGATGCCAGGCACGGCGCAATGCGCATTGCTGGTAACCTTACAGGTTACTATATCATTATTTACCAGCGTACTGCTGGTAAATGTGTTGCGGTTGGTGCCTGCGTTTGCGCCGTTTATTTGCCATTGGTAAGCTGGGCTATTGCCGCCGTTCGTTGGCGTAGCGACAAAGGTGATTGTTGTACCGTAGCACACATTGTTCGCATCGGTGGCTATAGTTACCGATGGGCTAACCGGGCTGGCCACATTTATGGTGATGCTGTTGCTTGTGGCTGTTGGCACGGTAGTACAGGTGGCGTTGCTGGTGATAACGCATTGCACCACGTCGCCGCTGATAAGCGAATTGATGGCGAATGATGCGCTGTTACCGCCCACGCTGCTGCCGTTAAGCAGCCATTGATAAGCAGGTGCTGTGCCACCGTTTATAGCCGTGGCCGTAAAGCCAACCGTCTCGCCCGGGCAAATATCCGTTGCTGATGCCGCGATAATTGCCGATGGCGTTAAATAGGGATTTACTACCATGGTAACCGTGTTGCTGGTAGCAGGTACCGGCGTGGCACATAACGCATTACTTGTCAATAAGCAGCTTACCTTATCGCCATTGGCCAGCGCGCTGCTGCTGAAAGTGCTGCTATTATTGCCGGCATTAATGCCGTTTACCTTCCATTGGTAAGCCGGAGTGCTGCCGCCGTTTACCGGCGTTGCCGTAAAAGTAACGTTAGCGCCGGTGCAAATGGTGCTTTGCGAAGCTGATATGCTAACCGATGCCGGAAGGGTAGGGTTTACAAGCATGGTTATGCTATTGCTGCTTGCGGTTACAGGCAGGGCACATTTGGCGTTGCTGGTTATGCGGCAGCTTACCACATCGTTATTGGCCAGCGTGCTGCTCACGAAGGTGCTGCTGTTACTGCCTGTATTTGCGCCATTTACCAGCCATTGGTATATGGGCGTAGTGCCGCCGTTGGTTGGTGTGGCCGTAAAGGTAACCGAGGTGCCCGCACAGATATTGTTCCCCGAGGCCGAAATGGTTACCGAAGGGCTCACCGGCGTGTTTACGATGATACTGATGCTATTGCTACCGGCGGTTGGGGCAGCGCTGCATGGGGCATTGCTGGTTACTATGCAGGTTACTACATCGTTGTTAGCCAGAGCGGTGCTGGCAAATGTGGCGCTGTTGCTGCCCACATTACTGCCGTTTACCTTCCATTGGTAGGCCGGGTTGGCCCCGCTGTTCAAAGCCGTTGCTGTAAAGGTGATATTATCTCCCGGGCAAATGTTGTTTGCAGATGCTACGATGCTTACCGAGGGGCTTAAGTAAGGGTTTACCACCATGGTAACCGCATTGCTTGTGGCTTGCGTGGGGCAAGGGACATCGCCGGTAAGCATACATGTAACATTATCGCCATTGGCCAGCGTGCTGCTGTTGAAAGTGTTGCTGTTAGTGCCCGCGTTTACGCCGTTTACCTGCCATTGATAAACGGGGTTGTTACCGCCGTTTACCGGTGTTGCCGTAAAGGTTACGCTGCTGCCGGTACAAATAGTAATTTGAGAAGCCGCTATACTCACCGAAACAGGCGGGCTTTGGTTTACAACCATAGTAACGACGTTGCTGGTAACGGTTTGCGGTGCCGAGCATACGCCGGTTACAGTAATGATACAGGTTACTTTATCGCCATTAACAAATCCGGCACTGCCAAAAGTGCGGCTGTTGGGGTCGCCTGCGTTTATGCCGTTAACCTGCCATTGATAATAGGGGTTTGCTCCTACGTTAGTGACCGTTGCGGTGAAGTGGACAAATATACCCGGGCAGATATTGTTGTCTAAAGCTGTGATACTGATTGTTGGTGGCGCAGTGCTGTTAACCGTCATGGTAATGGCGTTGCTGGTAACGCTGGCCGGGTTGGCGCATGGCGCGCTGCTCGTCAGCACGCAGGTTACCTTGTCATTATCGGCAAGGGTGCTGCTGCTGAAGCTGGCACTGTTGGTGCCCGCGTTTACGCCATTTACCCGCCATTGATAAGCGGGCGAACCGCCGCCGTTTACCGGCGTTGCTGTAAATGTTACCAAAGTACCTGCGCAGACGTTAGTTGCTGATGCTGCAATGGAAACTGAAGGCGTTACGCTGCTGCTCACTTCCACATGCACGTTGGCAACATCCACGCAGCCATCGGCGCTCGTTATCTCAACGGTGTAATCAGTACTTACCGCAGGCGATGCCTTTGGGTTAGCGATGTTCGGATTATCAAGCCCAGTGGCAGGCGACCATTTGTAGCTGACACCGCCGTAGGCCGTTAATTGTACCGGCGACGAAGGGCAGGTTTCTACCTCGCTATTTTTTACGTTGCTCGATTTAAAATCCGAAAAGAAACCGTAAAGTGTCCCGCTGTTCGTGCCGCCATTGATAAAGCCCAGCGAAAAATTCCCGGCGGAATTAGAAAAATTAAGCGCGCTGCCGGAGCTAACTGCGTTGCTGAGGTCAATCCGGGAGGTAACATAAGCGCCGCCTGTGCCCGGGACAACAAAAAAATCGCTGGCTTTGATCAGCGAATTGTCGCCGTTGACGCTAAAGCTATTCTGAAGGCCGTTTTTGGTGGTTATCAAAACAGCAAACAACTCATCTTTGCTCCGCACGATACTTACCGATTTGGAGCCCGTGCAATTCAATTTGGGGATTACTGCCGAACCCACTTCGCAGCCATTGCCTGTTAAATGGTAAACGTATATTTTCTTGTCGGATCGTATGTAAGTGCTGTTGCCGGTTAAATTGAATATGGTCGATTGCCCTTTAGATAACGTTGCCGATGGGCCGGTACCACCATCAATGTAAATGGATGTACCATCTTCAACCGCCATCACATAAATATTATCGTTGGGTACTAAGAATCCTCTGGTAACGATGTACTCTGTGCCCAGTACGTCGGTTGGTACGGCCTGGTCACCAATAAGATCGGCACAGCTGGATACCTGCACCAAGTCATCTTTCAGGGTTATGGCAATGAGATTATCTGATGATATATACGAGCCATGCAGGTGCCCGCTTGCCGCGCCGCTTGTTGCTACGGCCGAAAAAGTTTGCCCGGCGTTCAGCGTAATGGTGAAAGGGATACCGGCGTTATGTCCTACGATGTTTTGTTTAGGGTTGATGGTGACATGGGTATTATCCTTAGTTGCCACGATATCGAAAGAGTTGGTAGCTGCGCTGTAGGCGGTAGATTCATCGTACGTGTACTGAGACGAGATAAAAAATTCCGTGCCGAGCGCATTTTTTCCTTTCAGCGAAAATATCTCGGGGTTGCAATTGCAAAAGCCGCTCACCACTTCGTAATAGGCTGTTATATCGGCGGTTGATTTAATAAGCAAGCCTTTATTTAGAGTAGTATTTGCGGGTGCGTTTTGCAATTGGTTTATCCAGGGGGTAAGGTCTACGCTGGCGGTAGCATTTGGGCCAATATCCTTTATAATGGGTATAAATGATGGGTCGGCGGGCATGGAAATCGTTACCGTGGCCTGCGACGCAGCTGTAGTGATACGAAGCGCAATAGGTTTATTGAAATCGCGGTTGGCATCGTAAACATTGGGCACTACAAACCAAAATTCATTGTCTGTTTGCGCCGAGGCCAGGTGCGGCAGCAATACAATAAGCCCAAATAAAAATGCTTTCAGCAGGAAGAGGTGGCTGTATTTAGCAGGCTTAGGATGTTTCATTAGGGGTATATAGCTATAAAGCATCACAATAATAAACATTATCGGCGTAAAATCAGTGGCTTTTTTGGAGGAAACAGTGTTTAGCCGGGTGCCAAACAACCCCACCCTCCACCTGTTATCTTTAAAATGAACTGCAACCATGAGCGAACCCAAAGATAAACCCCCAATACAGCACCCAACCAGCGACCCGAAAGTAGATGCTGCCGAACAGGACGTAATCACCAATAACGAAGAGTCCAACAAGATCGTCAATACCGATGATGCCGTGGCCGATATGGAGGGTCTCGAAACTACCCGGAGCGAGGATGAACCATCCACCGCCCTCAATGCCGACCGCAACATAACCAATAGTGAGGAAGCCAGTGGCGATGAACCGGTGGTGAATTAACGCGCGAATAAATACCTGCAATACGGTATAGCTATTAAACTTTCCGGGCTTTAGCTTTATGCTACTGGGGTGGATTATCAAAAAAAAGCATTTGAGGATGCCGGTGCCACCGCAGTTTGCAGCTTAAGCCATGTATATCGCAATATCTACATTATATTTACCACTGGTATTAACGGGAAACCGCGTTAGTGCAATCGGCTTGGTTTGCGCTATATTTATCTTTTCCGTTGCACTGGGCTACCTGCTTTATAACCGCCGCCAGCTAAAACAAACGGCCATTTTGCAGGAAGGGATAATAAAGCAGCAAGAGATGGCTACCAAAGGCATTATCGATGCCGAAGAGAATGAGCGACGGCGGATAGCTGGCAATCTGCACGATGGCGTGGGGCAGCTGCTATCGGCAACGCGCATGAATTTGGATACCCTGCTGGAGCTCATAAAGCTTACCGACCCGGCCAGCCTGGCCCTTGCCGCCAAAATAATGGCCATGGTTGATGAAGGCTGTAACGAGGTACGCGTCATTGCCCACCAGATGATGCCCGATGTGCTATTGAAGATGGGCCTGGCAACGGCCCTGCGCGATTTTGTGGATAAGATAGATTCGCAGCGGCTGAAGATTGTACTGCAAATTGCAGGATTGGACAACAGGCTGGATAACAGCGTAGAGATGGTGCTTTACCGGGTGATACAGGAAACGGTAAACAATGTGCTAAAGCACGCAAAGGCAACGCAACTGGATATACAGGTAATGATGGACGGACACGAGTTATCGGTAACCATTGAAGATAACGGGGTAGGATTCGACAGCAACCGTCGCGGAGAAATCGGCGGCATTGGCATCAAGAATATCCTTACAAGGGTTGCGTATTTAAAAGGGACCGTAGATATATCATCGTCGCCGGGGATGGGGACACTGGTGGCAATTTTGATACCTTTACCATAAATTATGAGCGCTAAAAGTATTTTTATTGTAGACGACCACCAGATGGTTATCGACGGGTTGAAACTCATCATCAGTACCATACCAGGCTTTGACGTAATAGGCGAGAGCACCAGCGCGCCGCGCGCATTGGATAGGTTTGCTGAACTTACCCCCGATATTTTGCTTACCGATGTGAGCATGCCCGAGATGAGCGGCATAGAATTTACCCGCCTGGTGAAAAAGAAATACCCGCAGGTAAAGGTGCTGGCGCTCTCCATGTTCAGCGAGAGCCAGGTGGTGGCCGAGATGATAGATGCAGGCGTAAGCGGCTACATCCTCAAGAACACCGGCAAGCAGGAACTGGTTGAGGCGCTGGGTAAAGTGGCAGCCGGGCAAAACTATTTCGGGCCGGATATTACTCTGCAGCTGATGAAATCTTTCAAGCGTAACCAGGAGGAATCGCGGCTTACGGATAGGGAGATAGAGATAATCAGGATGATAGAGCAGGATTTTGGCAACAAGAAAATTGCCGACCTACTCTTCATTAGCGAGCGCACGGTAGAAACCCACCGCAAGAACATCCTGCGCAAAACCAATACCCAAACCGTGGTGGGCCTGCTTAAATACGCGTACGAACGCAAGATTATCTAGGGCAAATGCCCGCCATGATTTTCCAGTTTTATTTTTATAGAAATGTTGGAAAATTTCCATACGATCAGGCCTGCCGAAGGAGCAGATACTTGCCGCTAAAATGCCCTTGCCTCAGGCTTAAGCCATCAAAAAACCGTAAAAAACCCGAGTTTTTCGGAGGTTTTTCGGTGTTTTTCTTAGTTTTTTTGGGTGATTTTCGCGATTTTTCCTGCGGAACTCAAAACGGCCAAATTTGCATGCAATGGCGTTTTTACCCAAAAACTACATTTTTTGACCGAAAAAAATTTCCAGCTTTTTCCAATAAATCGCAACTGTTTCAGCTATGAATTTCCAGGAATTTCCAGCCTTCCGGATGCAGCAACTTTTATTTACTGTGCGAGAATAGCCAGGGTATCAGATCCGGCTCGGCGAAGGCATCATCCCAGCTGTTGTGGCCATCGTTGGGGTACACGGTGTATTTAGGGGTTGCGCCGGCTTCTTTAAGTGCTGCTACCATTACCTCCGAGTGATCCGGCGGCACCACGTTATCTTTCGCGCCGTGGAATATCCACATCGGTACTTTTTTGGCGTATATCTTGGCGTTGTTGGTGTTATCGCCCCCGCAGATGGCAAAGGCGGCTGCGAACGTTTTGGGTTTGCGCCGCAATATCTCGAAGGTACCCATGCCACCCATAGACAGGCCGCCAATGTACACCTGCTTTTTATTGATGTATGGCTTCTCCAGCATTTGGTCTACCAGGGCCAGCAGCGCGCTCATGGCTGCGGTAGGTTCGCCCCCTTCCTGAAAATGGAACTGCCATTTGCCCGTTGCGGTTGTATCTGCCTTTACATTGCTCCAGAAACTGCTTTTGGGGCATTGCGGATACACGACGATGGCCGGGTACTTTTTGCGGATGGTATCATCCAGGAACATTTTTGGCCCATAGGCCAACTGCACATCGTTATCGTTGCCACGCTCGCCTGCGCCATGCAGCACAAAGATGAGCGCATACTTTTGCTTGGGATTGAATTTTTTGGGGAACAGGATACGGTAGGGCAGGGTATCTGTTTTGTTGATGAACGAACCCCTGTCGAAAGCGGAGTTTACTTGTGCAGCGGCTAAAAAAGGCGATGCCAGGCATAATATGCCCAGCATCACTGTAATTATTATTTTCTTTAATGTCATCGGTATAAGCTAAGCTGTATATATTGGGTTTTATGCCCGTATATCGGAAAACAACCACTGTCATGCTGAACTTGTTTCAGTACCCCATCATAAAAGTTGCCACCGTGCTTAACGGCTTTGTAAGCTGGCTACCTGCCGTGTGGGGTGCCGAAATAAATTCGGCATGACGTTTTTTGTATTTTTCCCGACAAGCCGGATATTTATGTAAACGTAAATAAATAAAAATCTATTTAGGCTTCCTAAAATATTTTGCTTGCTACACCTTAAACTGCACAGGCCGGGAAATCGCTTTTTTGAAAGGAGGCACCTACGGAGCCGAAAATTCCCCTTTTTGATTTTCTATAAACAGGATACTCCTAACGGAGTGTTGGAATTTGCAAACAGGTGGTTTGTATCTCATACCCCGGATGGGATATCCTGTTTATAGAAAATGAATGACATTTTCAAGGCTCCGTAGGTGCCCCCTATCATCAATTTGTTTAAAAGCGATTTCCCTGACTGTGCAGGCCATTGTTAATTCTTGCCGATATAAGGGCTCTGAAAATCGAGCTTTTTGAGGCCCCGCTGTACTTCCGGCGCGCTCATAAAAAGTTTCCAGAGCAAGCCGCTGCGGTAGTTCTCAATCATCACTACCTGCGGACCCTGGTCTATCGCCAGGTACGATTTGCCGTACCAGCCCTTCTGCTCGCTAAAGGCATCAGTAAAGCCATATTCGCCCCAAATCTTATCGCCCAAATCGTAATAGAAATGACGCAGGGCCTGCATCGAATATTTAGGCGTGTATGGGAATGCCGATATAGCCGCTGTAGGCGATATCACCCCCAGATCGTTGGTGGGTGAATGGGCGTTGTAGCCCTCGTAGTTATCACTGGCGGTAAGGCCCCAGCAATTTTCGCCATAGCCCTTGAACTTTTTGGGATTATCCAGGCAGTACGCGCGGTTGATGAGGGTGTGGTTGAGGTTCTGTTCCCAGTAGTCGGCGTAGCGGTCTTTAAGCCCCGTTGGGTTGAGGCCCATGAACGAGTATTGCGAAAAGAATAGCGGGCCGCCGTAATCGAAGCCCAGGGGCAGCTTGTAACCATAGAAGGTTTGCCCGTTCTTAAAGAAATCGCTTTGCGCCCAGCCACGGTGGTAAACATCGGCACTCACCGGGTAACGCTCGCCACTTTCGGCCAAAATGTAGGTAATTAAACATTCGTTGAAGCCACGGATAGGGAAATTCATCACCCAGCCGTTGTTAGGGCTCCAGTGCCAGTACAGGTTATCGCGGCCGCCCTGGGTGTACCAGCTCCATTCTATCTCGCCCCACATCCAGCTGATCACATCGCGGATATGGCGTTCTTTTGGGGTGTTGGCGGTAAAGTATTGCTTGGCGCAGATAAGGCCCTGGAACAGGTACGAGGTCTCTACCAGATCGCCGCCATCATCTTTACGGCCAAAGCGGATGGTTTTGCCTGTTTCGCCATTTAACCAATGCGGGAACACGCCGTGGTAAGCATCGGCTTTCCACAAAAAATCTACCATTTTGGTCATGCGGTCAACCGCCTGCTCGTGCGTAACAAATTTGCGGTGGTCGGCGGCAATCAGCGCCATAATGCCGAAACCGCTGCCGCCGGTGGTTACTACTTCGTTGCCGTAATCGAAGGCTACGTTGCTGCGTTCGCGGGCCAGGCCGCTGGTGGGGTGGCCAAAATCCCAAAAGTAACGGAATGTTTGGCGTTGTACCACGTCTAACAGGGCGCTATCGCTCAGGTTTTTGATAATGCCTACCGGCTTGATGCCATCGGCAACCTTGTTGACTTTTTGGGCAAAGCTGCCTGTTGCCATTAAGGAAAGCAACGATAGGAGGTATATTTTCTTCATTTCTTCGGTTTATAGTGTTATAAGTTGGGGCTGGTAAAGCCAAGCCCTTTCATGCCGGTTTTAATTTCGGGGCAGCTCATGAATAAGTTCCAGAGCAAGCCGCTGCGGTAGTTCTCTATCATCACGATTTCCGGACCCTGATCTATTGCCAAATACGAGCTTGCAAACCATGGGTTGGTGAGGTTGAAAGCATCTTTGAAGCCATAATCGCCCCAAAGCTTATCGCCCAGTTTGTAATAAAAAAAGCGTAGGGCCGCCATTGATTGCGTTGGGGTATATGGCAAGGAAGATATTGCCGCCGTAGGCGATATTACCCCAACATCGTTAGTGGGCGAGCTAGCGGTGTAGCCATTTTCGATATCGCTTGCGGTAAGCCCCCAGCAGTTTACGCCGTAGCCGGTGTTGCTATTGGGGTTGGCTACGCAGTAATTGTAATTGATGAGGCTATGCGCCTTGGTTTGGTCCTCGTAATTGGCGTAGGCATCGGCCAGGCCGGTTGGGTTTATGCCCAGGAAGGAGTAATGCTCAAAAAACAACGGACCGCCCTGCGGCATGCCCAAAGGCAGTTTTACGCCATAATAGGTGTTGCCGTTTTTGAGGGCGCCGTTGCTTGCCCAGCCACTATCATAAACTTCCTTTGGGATGCCATGCGTTGGCGACGAAGCCGCAAGTGCGTACACTACCAATGCCTCGTTCCATCCTGTGATCTTCATGTTGATGGCCCATCCGTTGCTGGGGCTCCAGTGCCAGTACAGCACGTTTTGGCCGCCCTGCCTAAACCAGTCCCACTCTACGTTATTGTACAGCGTGGTGATATCGGCACGCAGGGTAGTTTCATCGCTACCTGCGCCGCTGTAGTACTGGCGTGCAGTAAGCAGGCCCTCCATCAGGAAAGCGGTCTCCACCAAATCAGCGCCATTATCTAAATTGCTGAAGGGTTGTACTGCCCCGGTTGCGCCGTTTAGCCAATGCGGGAACGCGCCATGGAAGGTAACCGCCTTGGTTTTCAAAAAGCCGACTATCTTCTGCATACGCGCCAAACCATCGGCACGAGTGATGAAGCCACGATTTACTGCGGCCACCATGCCCATAATGCCAAAGCCGCTGCCGCCGGTGGTAACCACGTCCCCACTGGTATTGCGTTCGCGGGCGAGGCCGCTGGTGGGGTGGCCAAAATCGTAAAAGTATTTAACGGTTTGTTTCTGTACCAGATCAAGCAAGGCATCGTCGCTAATTGTAGGGAACTTATCGTTAGCATCGATAGCGGTAACCAGACTAACATCAATACCCGATTGCAGGTAGCCGCCCTTGGTAGACTTTAATGCTGTAGTAATACTAAGCGTATATTTTTGAATAGCATTGAGGGTAGGCGAAACAACAATGGTGCTATCACTATTTTTGTAGGTAACCATGTAGGGTGCTATAGCGCCACTGCGGTCTTTTAGCGTTAATGCGTTGCTAACCGAATTGTGGTCAACAGCTGCCAGAAACGAAATTTCGATAGAAGGTGCCTGGCTAACATTGTTGTATGTGAAACCATTAACAAGCCCGTCTACTTTCAGCGTATTGAAGCTGAAGGATGTTGTAACCGGCGGTACCGGCGGGGCCGGCGTAGGGGAACTGCCTTTACCACAAGCAAAAAGCAATAACGATAAGTACACACCCGCATAAATCCTTAAATCTCTCATCTGTTTTCTGTTTTTCAGCCTCGTAGCAAATAGTGTTCAAAACAATCCTGCAAGTCCGCGTCGCGAGTGGACTCACCCTCCCCACAGCTGTGGGGACTGCCCGACCCTCTCTGCTGCGCAAAGAGGGTTTAGCTTCAATTCGTTTCACCCTTATTTCCCTCTCTGCTTTGCAAGAGGGTTTTAGCTTCAGTTTGTGTTCACCCTTCTTTCTTCACCCTCTTTGCGAAGCAGAGAGGGGCGACGCCCCGTAAATACGGGGCCGTCGGGCCCGCCTGTCGGCAGACAGGGTGAGTCAAATATACGAGCGATAAGAAGCGAACTTTCAATGTTTCGAACACTCAAGCCTGGTAGCCTGCGTTTAAAAAATCATAAAAAAAGGTTGCCCGGTTATTACGCCGGTACAACCTCAACCCCAATCAAATATTACTTTCCTCTGCCTTCGAGCTTTACCAGCGCACTAATGTCTGCTGCGCTCAAGGCTTTATTGTAAACTCTTACTTCGTCAAGCTGGCCGGTAAGGAAACTTGCCCATGGCTCTGCACCATGAGAGGATGTTTGGCTCGGGCTCGTCATGAACTGCACGGTGCCGAATACAAACTTGCCAACGTTTTTAAGTGCTAACGGACCTGCCAGGCCTGAAAGCGTACCTGCCTTTAAAAGCGATCCGTTAAGGTAAACGCTAACGGTTGAATTGGCCTGATCGTAAGTAACGGCCATACTGTTCCATTTATCGAACAGGTTTACGGCGTTATTGATCTCCAGGGTCCTGTCATCTGTTCCGTTGAACACGTGGATGCGGAGTTTACCTGCATCGTTAGTACTGCCGTTTTCTATAAAAAACTCAATGTTACCCCAAAAGTTAGTGGTGTTAGCCAGCGAAAACAAGCCGATTACGCCGGTTGACGGCGGAGGCGTTTTGAACCATTCTGTTACGGTGAAGCTGGTAAGGCCGGTTACCGAAGTGGGTGGCGTACCCACAATATAACCGTTGGTAGCGCCTTGCAAAGCCTGGCCCTTGATACCTGCCGTATAACCTATGCCGGTTGCTGTGCCGGTGGTGTTTGATACGCTATCAACAGCGTTGCCGTTGAAGCCGTAGTATGCTACCAAATTAGCTGTGGCTATCTCCTTGCTGCTGGTGTACCCGCCGATAGATAATGGCGGGGCATAAGTAGAAGGGTCGAACTTTTTTTGGCATGCTGATAGCCCAAGCACCAATGCCGATACGGCTACCAATTTATATGTAATTTTTTTCATGACGTTCTCTTTTGAATTGATTAGTAACCTGGGTTTTGAGTCAATATGCCTGCGCTCAGGTCTATCTCTGCCTGTGGGATGGGCCATACTTCGTTTTTGCCTGCTTTCCAGCCTTTAGGACCGAATACCGCGGTACCGCGACCCTGGCGGATAACGTCGAAATAACGGTCGAATTCCATCGCAAACTCTACGCGCCTTTCTTTCCAGATGGCTGCCTGCAATGCTGCTTTATCGGTAGTAGTAACCTTTGGCAGTATAGCTGCGTTGCCTGCACGCGCACGTGCCCTAACCAGTTCAAGCGAAGCAATTGCCTGTGCGCTGTTGCCGGTTTCGTTTGCAGCTTCGGCATTCATCAGCAATACATCAGCATAACGTATAATGCGGATATTTTGCTGCACGCCCTCGTTGAACCCGCTTACCCACATGCTGAACGGCACGTATGATTTTTGGTTGTACATTGGGTTGTCGCCGGTTGCCGGTATAGCATCGCCCTCAGGCGTGGTTTCGCCACGGAAGATGATGGTTGCATCGCGGCGCGGATCACCCGCCTCGTAAGCGTTGGCCAGATCCTGGGTAGGTACGTTAAAGCCCCATCCGCCACCGTTAGAACCCCTTACGCCCTGTACCTGCGAGTATTGCGAGTTTGATGCATCGCCGTTGCCGGGTACCAAATCGCTCTGTATCTCAAATACCGACTCGGAATTGTTCTCGTTATTGGTGCGGAACAGCTGCTCGTAATTAGGGAACAGCGAGTAGCCCAGGCCCATTACCTGGTTGGTATAGTTAAGCACATCGGCCCATTTTTGCTGGTACATAGCTACCTTGGCATGCAGTGCAAGCGCGGCACCTTTAGTTATACGGCCTGCATCGGCAGCGCCATAGCTTTGCGGCAGTGTTGCAGCGGCATCGGTCAAATCCTGCTCAACGGCGGCCCAAACTTGCGCTTTAGGCGTGCGCGGCTTGTTGTATTCCGTTGCATCTTTAGGCACGTTTAGGCGCAATGGTACATCGCCAAAAGCACGCACCAGCCTGAAGTAGGCGTAAGCGCGGATAAACTTAGCTTCGGCCAGGTACCTGTTCTTCAGGTTGGCATCCATACTAATGTTGGGCACGTTATCCAATACCTGGTTGGCAAAGTTGATGGTTTGGTATTGCCCGGCCCAAAAGTCGGCAATCTGGCCATCGGTAGATGATGCCGTATAGTTATCGAAGTTATTGAAGAATGATGCATCGTTCACGCTGCTGCCTTTTTCGGCATCGTCAGACGGTACGCTTTCTATCGCTATGGGCGCAAAAGCGATGTTCTTCCATTCGCGAAGGTTGGCATATATGGCGTTTACGGCCTTGGTGGCATCGTCCTGCGTTTTCCAGAACTGTACGGCCGGGGTTGCTGCCTGGCGCGGCTCATCAAGGAATGATTTTTTACACGATTGTGCAGTAATTAATACCGCTGCAAAAAGCGCAATACCTGTTACTTTTTGCATGTTATATTTTTTGAAGTTCATCTTTGATCAATTAAAAAGTAACGTTTACACCAAAGTTATAAGTTGCGTATAACGGATATACGTTATTATCGATACCTGCATTTGTAGGTGCTCCACCAATTTCAGGGCTAAAGCCTTTGTATTTGAAGAAGTTGATAGGGTTTTGTGCGTTGGCAAAGAACCTTACCTTTTGCATATGCAGCGTTTTAGACAATGCCGACGGCAGGCTGTAACCCAATTGGATGTTCCTTATCCTTACGTAAGCGCCGCTTTCTACATAGAAAGAGTTTGGTGCCGAGTTGGTAGTTGAACCAACGTTAACAGATGGGTAAGTGTTGGTGCTGTTAGCGCCTGTCCAGCGGTTATCATAAAAATCTTTGCTGAAGTTTTCGTTACCGAAACGGTAGGCGATGTTGGCATTGTAGATGCTTACGCCTGCCACGCCCTGTGCATCAATAGCCAGGTCGAAAGCTTTATAGGTGAACGAGGTGTTTAAGCCGAAAGTGTATTTCGGGTTGGGGTCGCCAAGGGATATGCGGTCTTTACCATCGATGATTTTATCGCCGTTTTGGTCTACGTATTTAAAGTCGCCCGGTTTTGCGCTTGAGGCTTGTGCCGAAGAGGTAACCTCAGCAGCAGTTTGGAATATGCCTGCCACCTGGTAACCGTAAAACTCGCCGATTGGGCTGCCCAATACGGTACGGGTTGAAAGCGCGCCGTTTGCGAGGCCGCCGCCACCTGCATAGATAGGGTTGGCACCGGTTACGGTTGATAATACTTTGTTTTGGTTGTAACCAACGTTACCGCCTACTGTGTAGCTGAAATCGCTGTTTACAGTACCCCTCCAGGTTGCAGAGAACTCTACGCCTTTGTTTACAAAATCGGCCTGGTTGCCTACGATAGAGCCCGAACCGGTACCTACTGATGACAGGATAGGGATAGCGAAGATGGCCTGTTGTGTTTTACGGTTGTAGTAATCCAATTCGAAGGTTAAACGGTTGTTCAATACGCCGGCCTCTAAGCCTATATCGGTACCAACACCGCGCTCCCAGAATATAGTTGGAGGCACTACCGAGTTAACACTTGCGCCGGTATAAGGCAAGCCACCGAAGATAGCGGTAAGATATGCTGCCTGGGTTACGCTCAAAGTAGTTGGGTTGAACGGTACGCCCGAGTTACCTACCTTACCCCAGCTGGCACGCAGTTTCAGGTTATCGAAAATGTGCTGATCCTGCATGAAAGGCTCTTTGCTGATTACCCAGCCTGCACCCACCGATGGGAAGTAACCCCAAACGTTGTTGCCATAAAACTGAGAAGCACCATCCTGCCTGATAGAGGCATTCAACAGGTACCTATCTTTAAATGCGTAGTTTACGCGGGCAAAGTACGATAAGGCAGTATTTAACGAGCCGCCATCGGTTACGTTGCGGCCTGTAGTACTACCTAACGACAGGTAAAGGTCGGCATCGCCATTGCTGTAAGGCACGTTTTGTGCACTAGCGTTGAAGTTGTACGATTTGTAACGCTGAGCGGTATGGCCCAGTAACACGGTCAACCTGTGGTCCTTAGCGAAGGTGTTTTCGTAGGTTAAGGTGTTTTCCCAAATCCAGTTGCGGGTTTCGGTACGGTTTACTGAAAGTACGCTCAGGTTATTTCGCTGCGCAAGCGTAGCGGTATAAACAGGGGTGTAGTTGCGCACTTCGGCCTGGCCTATATCGCCACCAAAGCTGGTGCGGATCTTAAAGTGCTTGAGGAAATTCACCTCGGCATACGCGTTACCGGTAAAACGGTAGTTCTGCGAACGCTGGTTGTAAAAATCGAGCGTTGCCTGTGGGTTAAAGTTGTTACCGCCGCCCAGGTTGTAATCGTTAGGGTCGCCGTAGCTGCCATCGGCATAATATACCGGCAACACAGGGCCCGCAGCATACATCTGGCGGAAGATGCCGCCGGGGATATCGTTTGATTTACTGTACAAGCCGCTTACGTTGTAGCCTAATTTAATAGCGGTAAAAGGCGTATAATCGTTTGTTAAACGCGCGGTGTAGCGTTTGTAGTTGTTGCCTTTAACATTGCCATCCTGATCAAGCATACCTACCGAGAAGTTGTACTTCGATTTTTCGGTACCGCCGTTAATCGATACGTTGTGGTTGGTTACGAAGGCATCCCTTAAAATTTGCTTGTACCAGTCGGTACCCGCGCCGAAGCTGTTCGCATCGGCAAATAAAGGTGAGCCGCCGTTAGAAACTGATAACTCATTGATTGCTGTAGCGTACTCGGTTGCATTGGCCATTTTTACCGGGTTGGTAACAGTTTGCCAGCCTGCGTAGCCATTGTAGTTAACGGTAGCTGTACCGGTTTTGCCACGCTTGGTGCTTACCAGTACAACGCCGTTTGCCGCACGGATACCGTAGATAGCGGTGCTGGAGGCATCTTTAAGGATGCTGATGTTCTCGATGTCGCTTGGAGCCAGGAAGCTAATATCATCATACCAAACACCATCTACCACGTAAAGCACGTTGGTGTTACCGTAGATGGTACCCGTACCGCGTATTTTGATTTGCGGCGACGCCCCGGGCGAACCTGAGTTGGTAATTTGTACACCGGCTACCTTGCCTTGTAAGGCAGACACCGGGTTTACAGAAGCTTGTTTAGAAATGTCGTCGCCTTTTACGGTTGCGACAGAACCGGTTACATCAAGCTTGCGCTGGGTACCGTAACCTACAACTACAACCTGGTCCAGTTGGGTTGATGACGGTTGCAGCTTGATATCTAAATTTGTTTGGCCGTTTACGGCAACCGATTGTGTGGTGTAGCCGATATAGGAGACCTGTAAAGTTGCGTTTGACGCGGCGTTTAACGAAAAAGCGCCGTTGACATCGGTTTGGCTACCTGTTGATGTTCCTTGTATCGCAACTGTTACGCCGATGAGCGGCTCGCCGGTTTTAGCATCGGTAACTTTACCTTTTACGATAATGTTTTGAGCTAACGCGAAAGTTGAAAAAAAAGTGAACAATAGAAGTAACCCCGAGATAGTATAAATTCTCTTCATAGTGGGTAGTGATTTGTAAGTACTTAGATTAATTGGTTTTTTTGATAGGGCGAAGTTGCGGAGTTAATACATTTTTAACAAATAATGTAACTCTACATTAATACATCACCATCAAAACACTTTCTCACAGAAATTTTATGAAAAATGTAAATATCTGTTTAATAAGCAATTATAATACACATAGTGTACCAAGTACATACTACACAAACTTCTTAAAGTCTGTTGTATGAGTATAGGTGTATGAGAGGTAATGATGTAGTGTTACAGCTCGATGAGAAACTCCACCAGGTTCTTATCATGTTCTAAGTTGAGTTTTTTACGGAGCCTGTAGCGCCTTATTTCTACCCCGCGTAGCGAAATATTCAAGAGTGAGGCCATTTCTTTGCTGCTCATGTTCATGCGCAGGTAGGCGCACAGTTTTAGGTCGTTGGGTACCAGATCGGGGTGGTCGTGTTTTAGTTTTTTGAAGAAGTTTTCGTGCGCCTCGTTAAAGCTGCTTTCGAAGATGTTCCAGTCGCGCTCGTCACTCATGCCCTCGTCAATCACTTTGTGTATTTTCTTCAGTTGCTCCTCGGGCAGTTTTTTGCCGGCGCTATCTTTAAAGTTGTTTATCTCTTCGCTTATCTTCTGCAGCAGTTCGTTTTTGTAAACGATGTTCATGGCGCTGTTGGCCAGTTCGCGGTTTTTGCTGGCGAGGTCGGCCTGTAGTTGTTCGTTCTTGATGGTGACAATATGCTGCTCATTTGCAATGGCTTCCTGCCGCAAAAACTCTTCTTTTTCGCGCTGTAGCTTCTCTTGTATCTCTACCCGGTGGCGGCGCAGCTTCAGGCGGTAATAATCGCGGACGGCGTAATATGCCAGTATCAGCAATATGATGTAGAAAACGTAGGCAACGTTGCTTGCATACCATGGCGGCGAAACCTCGAAAGTAAACACGGTGATATCAGACAATAACTCGTCGTTTATCTTCGCCCGCACTTTAAAGTGGTAAGTCCCCTGGTCAAGGTTGGTGAAATCTTTTTGGCCCTGGGTGCTCCATTCCGACCATTGCCGCGAGTACCCCTCCAAATAATACTGGAATTTTATTTTGGCCTGCCGGTAGTAGGGCAGGGTGTAGGAGATGCGGATGTTGTTGTCGGCATGGGGCACTTGCAGGTTATCAAGCATTCCGCCGTTATCAGCCATCAACGAAACCAAATCGGTAATGTTCTCAATTTTACGGATAAGCACTTTGGGGCTGCGGATGCGGCTTTGCAGCAGTGCATCCTCATCGTTAAGGATAACGAAGCCATCATCTACGCTGATGAGGTAGATGGAGTTGTTGATGAGGTTGATATTTTCGTAATGCTGCACCATCTGCCCGCTCAGGATACTGAAACGGTTAGAATCGATAGCGAGCTTGCCCGGCGCGGAAAGATCGGCAAGGGAAACGCGGCCGTTGTTGATGAACCAGTACTTTTTGCCGATGGCGGGTATCAGTTTGCCCGATGATGCGAATGTGCCCAGCTTGGCGTTAAGCTGCTTGTATTTTTCAAAGCGGTCGGCAATATCGTCATAAACAAAAAAGCCCACATCTGAGGAGAACACCACCCGGTTATCTAAATTGAACACGTTTACGTTGTAGCTGCCCGGCAGGCCCTGGTGCTCATCGTAATATTTTACCGAGGTGGCCTTTTTCAGGTCGGCGCTTAGGGTAAGCTTATAGATGCCTTTGTACGCGTGGCTCACCCATATCTGCCCCTTGTTATCCTGCTCTACATAGCGGGAAGGTTCGCCGAAGCCTTCTATCTTATGATCGAACACCCAGTTGCCGGCAGCATCCTTGCGGTATATTACCAGGCCGGTGTAAGTACCCTGTATCAGTTGATGGTCGTTAAGTTTTTTGATGGTCCAGCCGCCGTTTACGCTGGATATTTTGGTGATGGTGTTGCCGTTTACCTGGTAGGTGCCATCGTTATGGCCGCAAAGCAGGCGGCCATCCTGCAGGGACAGGTCCCATACCTGGCCCTGCGAGCCCGGGATGAGCTTAAAATCGAAGGACTGGAACAGCCGCGGGTTGCCGGGTATCACCCAATCGCTGTAAAACAGGCCCTGGTTAGTGCCCAGGTATATCTTGTTGTTGAATATGATGCTGGAATACACCGTGCCGAACCGCCCCGTTTTATCGAAATAAAAGTATAGCGGCGAGTTTACTTCAATGCGGTCGATGCCGTTATCTAGCCCGGCCCAAAGGTTCTGCTCGGCATCGGTATAAAGGCTTAAAACGGTATTGTTTTGCAAGCCGCTCGATTTGTTGATGTGCTGGATAACGTTGCCTGCGGTATCGATAATGATTATCCCGTTGAGGATACTGCCATAGGCGAAGTACTTGCCCGGTATCTGCGCGCCATTGTTAAGCTGGTAGGTCTTCAGGAAATCGTTGGCCTGGTTGGCCCAGGGCGTAATCTGGCTGCCGTTGTAAATAAACAAACCGTTTTTTGCCGTGCCGATAAGGAAACAGTTATTCTTAAAGGGCAGTATAGAAAGCACCCCGCTGTTGCCCAATATTTTGCTGCCGGGTATAAACACCAGTTTATTGTTCTTTAGCTCGAATAGTCCCTCGTTCACTTCTTCCACAAAATAGCGCGAGCTGCATTTAAGCAGGAACAGGAATGGTTTGAGGGCTTTTACTACGGTTATTTTACCGCGCTCGTAAATGAATATAGAACCAAACGACTGGAAGATGACCCGGTTGCCATCTACGTATATCTTCCATATCTCTTCGTTGAGGAGTTGTTTGGTGTTTATCAGGCCAATGAGCGAGTGGTATTTTAAGAAGCCGGCCTTGTTATCTTCCCAGTAGCCAAATTCGCCGAAACCGCCTGCATATATCTTGCCTTTGCCATCGGCAGCAACCGAGCGCACGATCTGGCCGTTGGGCATATGGTAAAGTTGCCAGTATTTGCCATCGAAGGCCAGCAGGCCCTCGGCATTGCCAAAGTACATAATGCCATGCTCATCGCGCGTAACCGACCAGTTTTGGTTGCCGCTTTGGTACTGCGCCTTGGTATAATTTTGCACATAAGGTACCCCGATGCTTTTGATATCGGCCGCGAAAACGGCAATATTCATTAAGAGCAGGACGGAAGCCAGCAGGACGTTTTTGCGCATAGATGATTGATAGCGATAGGTAGCCGCCAAATATTTGTACGAAAATACGTTTTTGGGATTGAATAAAATGAAATAAGCTTATGGCGAGGCAGGTTACTACACCGCTGATTATCCCTTGCCCGTAAAGGTGGTGTTCAGGTACAGCTGAAATAATACCAAAGCAGACAAGAATATTAGGAAACTCCAAAATATTCTGGTTGTAGTGCTATATGTTTTTTTGATAAGCGAATTGGCTAAAGCCACCCCAAAAACAAAGGCAGCGAGCGCAACTATGAACGTGTAGCCAATAAATGGAAACTTGCCTATGCCATAGTATAAATACGCGCTTCCATTTAAGCCGCCTCTATCGGTAATCATCGCAAATGCCGACCATCCATAACTCACGAACATCAGAAAGCATATCAGCAAAATGACTGCCGATAAGATGATATGCGTCAGTTTTAGTTTCATGTTAATCTGCCAATTGCAGGTTTCCTTTTTTTGCGACGTTCACCGGCTGCGGTACTTTTACATAATACCCCGTGCCATCGTAAACACGCTTGCGGGGATGCGCTTTGCAGGCATCGCTGCAGCAGCCATCCATTGTGGTGCCGCACTCATCGCACTGAGTAAAGTGTTCGTTGCACTCGGGGTTGGCGCAATTGATCATCTTCGGCGTGGTTTTGCCGCAGTTTAAGCAAGTAGATATCACCACCGGGTTCACGCTGTTTACATCAACCGAAAGGCGGTTATCGAAAACGTAACATTTCCCTTCAAAATCTTCGCCGCCGGCTTCCTTGCCGTATTTAATGATGCCGCCGTGTAACTGGTAAACATCGGTAAAACCTTCGTGCAAAAGCAGGGCCGATGCCTTTTCACATTTGATGCCGCCGGTGCAATAGGTGAGTATCTTTTTGTCTTTATACTGGGCCAGCTCGTTTATCATGGCCGGGAAATCGCGGAAGTTCTCTATATCCAGCGTAACAGCATTCTTGAATTTTCCCAGGTTATGCTCGTAATTAGAGCGCACGTCGAGCACCACCACATCGTCGCGGTCTTTCATCGCCAAAAACTCAGCAGGTTCTAAATGCTTGCCCGTTTGTTTCTGCGGATTGATCACATTAGGATCGCGCAGGCCCGAATGCACGATCTCCGTTTTATAACGGCAGTGCATCTTCACGAAGGATGGCTCGTCCACCTCATCCACCTTAAAGTCGATACCGGCGAAGCGCGCATCGGCATGCAGGGTGTCCATATAGGTGCGGCAGGCTTCGGCAGTGCCGGATACGGTACCGTTCAAGCCTTCCTCGGCTACGATGATGCGGCCGGTTAAGCCTAAGTTTTTACAGAATTTTAAGTGATCGGCAGCAAATTGCTCCGCATCGGCTATTGTTGAATAACAATAGTACAGTAGTGTATTGTATTTTGCCATAATCCATCGATACCGCTGCAAACGGTGTTAAATGAGGCGCAAAGATAGGGAATTAGTCGGAAAGTCGGAGAGTAGGAAAGTCCGGAAGACGGAAAGTTTGGAAATAGGGAAGACGCGGGCGTTTTACAAGCCACAAAGTCTGAGGGCGAAAATTGCAGCTTCTTTTTGACTTTCGGTCTTTCCGACTTCCGGACTCAACACGCGCTAGCGTATCCCATAAAATATCCTTATCCCCTGCAGGTACTTTTTGTTGCCTGCGTAAGAGATACCATAATCTACCCGAAAGATGAGGCGCTGCACGCCCACGTAAAACTCGCGGTAGTTGGGGTTGCCTTTGGTGGTTAAAAAGTTGGCGCCCATTATTTCTTCCAGTTTTAAGCGGCGTAAAAAGGGTACATTGTTTAATAACGAGCCTGCGAAGTTGTGCTGATAATGCGCCTCTAAAAAGCCGCCGTTGGTGCTATAGGTATAAAAGGGCAGGAAGTGGAAACTGCCGATGTAGGTAGGGTCGAACGTGCGGCCCTGGTTACCTAAGTAGTGGTAGTAATCCATATAGTACAATCTTTTATTATTGAAATAACCGCCCCCGGTAAGCTTGAAAGCCGAGTACCCCGATAAGCCGATGCGGATATTATACTGCGAAATATCGGCAGACGCAAAATCATAGTTCACGTCAGACCCCAGCACGCCCTGGAAGCCTTTGCGGTAAGTAACCGTAAGCGTTGGGTACTTAGATGGCAGGTTGAATTTGCCGGTTGGGCGGGTGATGTATTGCTGATCGAAAGTAAAAGTAGCCGCCGTGGTAAACGATAGTGCCTGGTGCTCGGGGAATAGAATCGAACGGTCATCCGGCGGGGTGCCTACCGGCGCTAAGGGGTTATTGGAGGTGAACTCCTTGTCCTTAACATCAACCAGGTGGCCAAGGTTGGTATTGTACAATTGCGAGCGGCTGGAATAGCTGAGGCTTGCGCTCCACAAAACGCCGTTGGCCACTTCGCGCTGATAGCCGAAGGCACCGAAATGCGAACGGTAATATTTTACGTAGTTGTTTTCGCTCAGGATAGTACTCAGCGTGTTGAAGTAGAGCGACCGCGTGCCCACATTGTTCAAATCCAGCACATCGCTGCCGAAATTTACCCAGTACTTCGAATTATGGAACGGGTCGTTTAGGTACTCGGCCAACATATTTGCGCTGAATATCTTGTTAGAGAAACCGTAACGCAGGGCCGGGGTTACGGCAAAGGAATGAAAATCATCAATAATATGGGTATAGCGCACCTTTGCGTTTATGCCAAAGCCCTCTACCGTGTTATAATAAAACGTTTGTAGGAATGGATAGATGTACAGCGAATCCTTTTCGGTACGGTTGCTGGCGTTGTACCCAAATATAATGTAGCCGGGGTAGTTAATGCCGTTTTTTGTATGCTGCAGCGTATCGAGGTATGCCTCGGTTTTATGGTAGGCCGCTACACTGTCTTTCTTCTGGTAATCGCGCGTTTCTAAGGCGGTTAGCGGCACGGGGCGGTTAAATTCCCAATAGGCAGGGGATTTTAAGTTCGAGGCGGTATCTATTCGCAGCACTTCGCCGGTGAAGAAGCCTTCGGGGTAGCTTGGCTCCAGCTTATAGTTGTTGTATATACCCTGGTAATAGCCGCCGAATTTGAAGCCCAGTACCGAGCCCTTGAAATTGAACAATACCGAAACAGGCATCCACACGCTATCGGTAATGGGGATGTATTGCTGCTTTACCTGCAGTGTATCAACCAGGTTTAGGGAGTTGCTTTTGCCACGCAGCATCAAATCCACGCTGTAAATGCGCCAATCGCCCTCTACAATGTAAATACTGCCTGTAAACAGCTGCCCGTACTCGTGCTTGGGGATAACCTCTATTTTATCAATCGTTTGCCCGTTCTGTACGGTGCTCCCAATGAGTTTATAGCTGTAGAAATTGAACGCGTAAGATGCCACAGGCGATACGTAGCCACGGGTACTAAGCCCCGGGATGTTGAATATGTTATGGTAAAAATTTGCCTGCAGATCTGATGCTTTATTGTAGCCGAAGGCAGTGTTGATACCCGCATTGCGCGAGGCGATGGTGATTTCCTTTACTTTATCGGGCGATTGGTAATTGAAAGCAGATAAAGATTCGGACTGGTACAAGATGCCCCGGCCAAGCGAATCAAGGTCCAGCGCGCGGGTAACCGCCGCGCTGCGCAATGATTTTGGCGTACTCAGTAGTTTTTGCACGCCTTTGACATACACGGCGCAGGAGTAGCCTTTTACCTCGTTGAGGTGTGCTTCGCGTTTGGCAATCACCATGCGCATAATGGTGTCGCCAGGGTCCTGGTTATTGCGCCATTTATCAGAAACCTGGGTAAAACGGAACTCTTCATCCAGCATCTGTATGTCATGCACCTCGTCATGGTCGGTAATGGTGATAGTTTCTGCTTTTACGGCATAGCCGGCAAGGCGGAAAACTACATTATAGGTGCCCGGGCTAAGTTTAAAATGATAAACGCCTTCCTCGTTGGCCGTAGTGCCATAGGTAGAGCTGCGTATGTAAACCGATGCAAAGGCAACCGGCTCGTTTTTTTGCCCGGCGATTTTGCCCGACAGGATATATTGCTGCGCAGAGGCGCTGATGGCCGTAAACAGTAAGCAAACAAGCAGAGGTAAGTGTCTTTTCATAGGTCTTACAAATAATAGCTTTTTAGTCGAAATGTTTGTTTACAGCTGTAATATATTAAAAATGTTTCAGGTAAGCGGTGGTTTGGCGTTTATGTTTAATTTTGCAGGCTAAACAGCTATTTTATGTACACAACATTGCAGCCGGTATTGCAGCAGGAACTTGCTGATATTGAAGCAGCCGGATTATATAAAAGGGAAAGGATCATCACCTCGCCACAGGGTGCGGATATTACGGTGCAAGGCGGCCAGGAAGTGATCAACTTTTGCGCCAACAACTACCTTGGGCTATCGGGCAACCAGCGTGTTATAGATGCCGCGAAGGCGACTATGGATACGCATGGCTACGGTTTATCATCGGTAAGGTTTATATGCGGCACACAGGATATACATAAAGAACTGGAAAAAAAGATATCGGAGTTTTTGGGCACCGAAGATACTATCCTTTACGCTGCGGCTTTCGATGCCAACGGCGGGGTGTTCGAACCCTTGTTCAACGATCAGGATGCCATCATATCCGATGAGCTGAACCACGCCTCTATTATTGATGGTGTGCGCCTGTGCAAGGCCCAGCGCCAGCGTTACAAACACGATGACATGGCCGATTTGGAAGAGAAGCTGAAAGCTACCCAAAGTCTTCGCCACCGCATCATCGTAACCGATGGGGCATTCTCTATGGATGGTACCATCGCCCAGCTGGATAAAATTTGCGCACTGGCCGAGCAGTACAATGCTCTGGTGATGATAGATGAGAGCCATTGCAGCGGCTTTATGGGCAAAACCGGCCGCGGTACGCACGAGCACCATAACGTAATGGGCAAGATAGATATCATTACTGGTACCCTGGGCAAAGCTCTTGGCGGCGCATCGGGCGGTTTTACTTCCGGTAGGAAAGAAATTATCGATATGCTGCGCCAGCGCTCGCGCCCATACCTATTCAGCAATACGCTGGCACCGGCTATCACAGGCGCTTCTATAGCCGTATTGGATATGCTGAGCGAAACCACCGACTTGCGCGATAAACTGGAAACCAACACCCAATACTTCCGTGAGCAGATGACCGCTGCGGGCTTCGATATAAAACCCGGCGTGCACCCAATAGTGCCCGTAATGCTTTACGATGCCAAGCTTGCCCAGGAGTTTGCCGCTAACATGCTGGAAGAAGGCATCTACGTAATCGGTTTCTATTATCCTGTTGTACCGCAAGGCAAGGCCCGCATACGCGTGCAGATTTCTGCCGCGCACGACAGGGAACATTTGGATAGAGCTATCGCTGCCTTTACCAAGGTGGGTAAGGAATTAGCGGTGATAAAATAATACCTGTTATATTTGTAGTCCGAATATTTTATAATGCAATCAAAAATAGATCAGTACACCAGCGAAATAAAAGCGTTCACGGCTGCTAAGGCCGATGAACTGGAAGCTTTCCGTATTAAATTCTTAGGTACCAAAGGCATCATCAAGGACCTTTTCGAGCAGTTCAAGACCGTTAGTGCCGACGAGAAACGAACTTTTGGCAAAGTGCTTAATCAGTTTAAGCAGCTAACCGAAGCACGTTACGAAGAAATAAAAGAATCGCTTGGCTCTGCAACGGTAGATACGAAATCCGAAGTCGACCTGACATTGCCCGGCGATGGGCTGGAAATAGGCTCGCGCCACCCGCTTTCGCTGGTGCGTACCGAGATCATCGATATCTTCAAACGCCTGGGCTTCGTAGTGGCTGAAGGCCCGGAGATAGAAGACGACTGGCATAACTTCTCGGCCCTCAACTTCCCTGAGGAACACCCGGCCCGCGATATGCAGGATACTTTCTTTATTCGTAAAGGCGACCAGGAGAAAGGCGATATCGCCCTGCGCACACATACCTCATCGGTACAGGTGCGTATGATGGAGAACGGCAAACCACCGTTCCGCGCCATTATGCCCGGTCGTGTTTATCGCAACGAAGCTATTTCGGCCCGTGCGCATTGCTTCTTCCACCAGATAGAGGGGCTTTATGTGGATGAAAACGTTTCCTTCTCAGATCTGAAGCAGACGCTTTACCACTTCGTGCAGGAGCTTTACGGCGAAGGTACCAAGGTGCGTTTCCGCCCGTCATACTTCCCGTTCACCGAGCCATCGGCAGAGATGGATATCTCGTGTACCATTTGTGGCGGCAGTGGTTGCAACATGTGCAAGTACAGTGGCTGGGTAGAGATATTGGGTTGCGGCATGGTAGATCCTAACGTTTTGGAGAACTGCGGCATCGATAGCAAAAAATACACAGGCTTTGCATTTGGGATGGGGATGGAAAGGATTGCCAACCTAAAATATGTGATAAAGGATCTGCGTTTATTCTCTGAGAACGATGTTCGTTTCTTGAAGCAATTCCAAACAGAACTGATATGATGAATAATAGTGAGTGGAGAATGGTGAGTAGAGGATGGTTTGCCTGGTCGATAAAAACCATTCACCGCTTAACTGCTCACTATTCACCATTAATATTATTTGCCCTGTTGGTATTGATGGGTTGCGGCAAGCAAGAAAATGTGATCCCCAGCGTGCCGGTAAATTTCCGCGCATCAAAAACCGACCCGCGCCTGGCAGCTTTGAACAGTGCAGGCGGCTCAGTCGTAATATCCGGCTATGGCGTTGCCGGCCTGCTGCTATACCGCCAGGCCGACGGCACCTACAGCTGCTACGACCGCTGCAGCAGCTACCAGCCCGAAAAACTTTGCGCCATTAGTCCCGATAATACCGGCTTTACCGCTACCGACCCTTGCAGCGGCGCCAAGTTCTCTCTTTCGGATGGGAGCCCGGTGAAGGCACCGGCTACAAAATCGCTACGGGCTTATAGCGTAAATGTGAGTAATTTTGAGATATTTGTATCAAACTGATACATGGAGGCCGATAAAATAAAAGATAGTATTAAGCGGGCAGCGCAGGATCTGTTCCGCAAATTCGGTTACCATAAAACCAGCGTAAACGAAATTGCCAAGCGGGCCAAAATTGCCAAGGCTACCATTTATAAGTACTTTGAGAGCAAGGAAGCCATTTTGCACGTGCTGCTGATGGATTACATTAAGCTGAGTGTTGACGAGCTGATTAACACCAACATCCCCGAAATGGATGAGGAGGCCCACCTCAATAACCTCATCATGAAAACCTGCCGCCTCTCTTACACCGTTTGCAACGAATTTATCGGTTGGGATTTTATCCGCGAGAGTACCAACTCGCAGGATTTTTTAAAGAACCTGAGCAACGAACTGGAAGACCTGTTGGTAATGAGCTTTACCCAACTGGCCGGCATCCGCAAGCACGAAACCTACCCGCAGCGCCTGCGCTTTCTGATCAAATGCAGCAAAAGCATCGTATTCAGCTTTGCCTTTACATCGGTAAGCGATAGCGACGTGCGCAAGAACTTCGTATCTTTCCAAAAAGAGATATTGCCTTATCTGGTGAAGGCAGCGATATTGGTTTAGTATCGTTATCGCTTTTGCATCTTTAGCTGTTCTAGTCTATCTAAAGCCTGTTCTTCGGAATATTCGCTCATGAATAAACTTTCTACCCATTCATAGTTGCCGAATTTCAACCGCTTTATATCCGTCCCTGTGCTCAATATATTCAATTCGGAGCAGTTGTTGCACCTGACGATGAACCATGTTGATTCCGGAATACCCGACTTTTTTTCGGTGATAAATGTTTCCAGCTCAGTGTCGCATTTTGTGCAAGGCTGGCTAATGGTTGCTAATACTCTTTCCGGGTTTAGTAGTTTGCTTATCTTACTTATTGCGCTGAAAATACTGCCATATAACCAGCTATTTAAATCACTGGCAAAGTCAATTTCAATTATGCGGGCCAAGCGTAAAAATACATCGCAAATAAACTCTCTCTCCTCGGTATCGTAGTCTGCTTTGCTGAAGTTTTTAAGCCCCGTTTTTAATACTGGCGATAGTTGTTTGCCTCGCTTTCCTTTTTGGATTGCGGAGATCAAATTGTCGACAATTGCATTGAAGTTATCATTCAAGTCATCACTAAGTTCTCGCGAAGAGGGGATAAGTCCACGTTCTTCCCATGCGGTATCGCTGAATTTATGCAGGTTTTTAAAAGCTACTAATTTTTCTATAATTATTGGTGCCGTGTCCATACTTCTTTATTCGATGACAATTTAAGTGAAAATAATTTGGTAGAGTAAAATCAATTCATTTACTTTGCTATTCAAAGTGCTTTAATAAATGACCTATTAAGTCGCCACAATACCTCGGCGATTATTTTTTAAATAATTACTTTGAATTGCAAAGAACTTTTAAATTAAAAACATATGATAGACCACCTGCAACCTCCACCAAAAAAATGGCACGAAAGTTCCATCCTAATCAAATTAACGGTAATCACCTTAATTATCCTGGCGCTGCTTATCCCATCATCGTGGATACAAAACCTGGTAGACGAGCGACAGGATATTCAAACTAAAATGCTAAGCGCGGTTTCAGATAGCTGGTCGGGCAGCCAATTGGTACAGGGGCCGCTATTGGTTATCCCTTACAACAAGGTGCTCGGAGCCGCAACCAACGCGATAGGGTACATTTACCTGTTGCCGAACGATTTGTACATAGATGCAAAGCTTAAAACGCAACCATTTAATCAGGGAGTTTTCGATGTAACGGTGTATAGCTCGGCTATTGAAGTAAAAGGCAATTTTACCCAGCCCAATCTGGCTAAATTGGGTATAGATGCCGGGCAGGTGATGTATGATAAGGCAAGATTGCTATTCGGTATATCCGATATCAAGGGGCTTTTAAACAACCCGGTGGTAAAGATACAAGGGCAAAATTACACGCCTGAATCTACATCAGGCGACATACGCCCCTTTGAGCAGTCGCTGCAGGTGGGCTTCTCCTTGCCTGTCAGCAGTAGCATCGCCTTCAGTTACAACCTCGACTTAAAAGGTAGCAATGATATTAATTTCCTTCACCTGGGCAAAACCACCGATGTACAGTTCAAAAGCGACTGGCCAACCCCGCAATACAACGGCCGTTACCTGCCCGATACACGCGACAGTACTTCAATCGGCTCGGGCGCAAAATGGCATAGGTTATATTACAACAGGCCCTTTCCGCAGCAATGGCTTAACGACAATACCATCCTGAACAACCCGAAAACAATTGCTGAAGCTACTTTCGGCGTTCGGCTGCAACCGCCGGTAGATGAGTACCGAAAAGTAACCCGGACTAACAGATATGCTACACTCATCATCATTCTTACCTTCGTGTCCCTGTTTTTAACAGAGCTGATACGCAAGCAACCAATACATCTGTTCAACTACACGCTGATAGGGGCGGCAATGATTGTATACTACATATTGCTGCTATCACTTGCAGAGAAAATTGGTTATAACTATGCTTACCTTATTTCATCCCTGGCTACTATCGGGCTTATCGCTTTCTTCACGGCCTCGCTTCTGCACAATAAAGCTGCCGCAGCGATGTTCGCGTTTATCCTCAGTATTTTCTACAGCTTTATTTTCATCATTATACAATTAGAAAGTTACGCACTGCTGGTAGGCGCTATAGCCTTGTTCTTCATCGTAGCAGCATTGATGTATTTCTCCCGGAAGATAAACTGGGATAACCATTAAATATTTACCTAAACCTTATTACCTAACCCTTCACCCGCATGCACCAGCATGCGGGTGATTTAAACCAAACCAACATGCGTACAAGTAGTTATTGGATAGCACATTTCAAGACAAACGCCCTGGAGCAACGCGTAGACTGGAAGTTATTCCCCTCGCTGACCACCGAGGAGGTTAAGATTATATTGCCATCGCTGCAGGCCTGGCAATTAGGAGAAACATCGGAGGGTAAGCATTTAATTGCGGCTTCAAACAAATACGCCAACAAAATAGGCGACCCGAATTACGTGGAGGCTGTAAAGCTTTTTATAAAGGAAGAGCAAAAGCACGGTAACAACCTGGGCCGGTATATCGATGGCATCGGGAAAACGCGTATCAGAAAGGATTGGGGCGATACGCTGTTCAGAAAAGTGCGGTATTACAACACTAATATGGAAATATGGACACTGGCTGTTATTGTAGTGGAAAGCACGGCGCAGATTTTTTACCAGGCACTAAAAGATGCTACGGACTGCGAACTGTTACAGGCGATATGCACCGATATATTAATAGACGAGGCCTATCACATCACCTTCCAAACCGAACGGCTTGCAACAATTTATGAAAGCAAACCCGAATACTCCAAAGCCTGGCGCAACATGGTGTATAAGGCGTTCTTCTTTTTAACCTCCTGCATGGTATGGGTTGCGCACCGTACCTTATTTAAAGCCGGCGGCAACACGTTCAATTCATTTACCCGGAAAATGATTTTTAAGTATAGGAAAACCATTAAAATGATAACCGAAAAGCAACAAAAAGAGGTATCGTGGGAGTAAGTAAAAAATAAAATCAAAATACCGTTTTGGTTTTCGGTTCAAATTTTACTATGTTTGCATAGTAAAACACAATACCATGAGCGAAGAACTAACTGAATTTTCGGAACAGATAGAGGAGCAATTCGAGATGGAAGACATCACTATTGAGGTTTATATCGATAAGCTGCTCAGCATCTTTTTATAACGGCTTGTGGCCTTTGCATAAAAGCAGGTGCCAATAAATCTGCTGCCGGTCATCCTATGCCCGTAATAAATGCGCGTATATCCGTATGTACAATTAATTCAAGGGCATTTTAGCCTATTAGCCTTTGCGCCTTCGCGTCTTTGCGTGCCAAAATAGCCCCTGATCTATCTGCACATCTGAAATCTGCATCCCGAAAATTCGGGACACATCCGCCTTTTCATCTGCATATCTGCACATCCGCACACCTGCACATCCATTTTTTCCTTACCTTTGCCTGTCAATTTGACTTTATAATTACTATGGCGCAATTGTTGAGTTTGCCGTAGTACCATAATATAATAACATGTTAGACTTTTTTAGTAAGCTTTTCGGAAGCAAATCAGAACGGGATGTAAAAAGCATACAGCCTATAGTTGAAAAAATTAAGGCTGAATTTGCCAAATTGGGCGGGCTGAGCAATGATGAGCTTAGGGCTAAAACCATAGAATTCAAGGAAACCATAGCCGCAGGGCTCTCCGGCATTGATAGCGAGATACAGGCCATTAAAGCCCGTACCGAAACCGAGCTGGATATGGAAGTAAGCGAAAAGGTTGAGCTTTATACTCAGCTGGATAAGCTGGAAAAAGACCGCAATAAAGAGCTGGAAGATATCCTGATCAATATTCTCCCTACGGCGTTCGCAGTAGTTAAAGAAACCGCGAAACGCTTAGCAGAGAACCCAAGCATAGAGGTTACCGCAACCGCTTTCGACCGTGAACTTGCTGCCAAAAAGGGCAACGTAGTTATAAAAGGCGATAAAGCTACCCACAGCAGCACCTGGCTTGCTGCCGGTAACCCCGTTACCTGGAACATGGTACACTACGATGTACAGCTGATAGGCGGTATAGTATTGCACCAGGGTAAAATATCCGAGATGGCAACAGGTGAAGGTAAAACGCTGGTAGCCACGCTGCCTGCCTACCTAAACGCACTGGCTGGCCAAGGCGTACACATTGTAACCGTGAACGATTACCTGGCACGCCGCGATAGCGAGTGGATGGGCCCGTTATACGAGTTCCACGGCCTATCGGTAGATTGTATAGATAAACATGAGCCAAATTCGGAAGAACGCCGCAAGGCTTACCTTGCCGATATCACTTTTGGCACGAATAACGAGTTTGGTTTCGATTACCTGCGTGACAATATGACACGCAGCCCCGAAGAGTTGGTACAACGCAAGCTGCACTACGCCATGGTGGATGAGGTGGATTCGGTATTAATTGATGATGCGCGTACACCGCTCATCATATCGGGCCCTATCCCACGTGGCGACGAGCATGAGTTTTACGAACTGAAACCACGCATAGAGCGTTTGGTAAACGCGCAGAAAGCGTATGTAAATAGCGTATTGAATGAGGCCAAGAAAGCCATCAACGAAGGCAAAACCGGCGTTGACGATGGCGGCTTAGCCTTATTGCGCGCGCACCGCGCCCTGCCAAAGAGCAAAGCACTGATAAAATTCCTGAGCGAAGGCGGCAACAAAACCGTATTGCTTAAAACAGAGAACCACTACATGCAGGACCAGGGCAAGGATATGCCTAAGGTTGATGCTGAACTGTTCTTCATCATCGACGAGAAGAACAACTCGGTAGAGCTTTCTGAAAAAGGTATCGAACTGATTACTGCATCGGGCGAAGACCCGGGCTTCTTCGTGATGCCGGATGTAGGTTCTGAAATTGCACGTATTGAAAAATCCGACCTGCCCGCCGAAGATAAAATTGCCCGCAAGGACGAGTTGATGCGCGATTTCTCTATCAAATCTGAGCGTATCCACTCGGTAAACCAATTGTTGAAGGCTTACACCTTGTTCGAAAAAGATACCGAATACATCCTGGACGAAGGCAAGGTAAAAATAGTTGATGAGCAAACCGGTCGTGTGCTTGATGGTCGCCGCTACAGCGATGGCCTGCACCAGGCTATTGAGGCTAAGGAAAACGTAAAGGTAGAAGATGCTACCCAAACCTTTGCCACCATTACCCTGCAAAACTACTTCAGGATGTACCACAAGCTTTGCGGCATGACGGGTACCGCCGTTACCGAAGCGGGCGAATTTTGGCAGATATACAAGTTGGATGTGGTAGAGATACCAACCAATACGCCAACCAGCCGTGCAGATATGCAGGATTTGGTTTACCGTACCATCCGCGAAAAATATAACGCCGTTGCCGATGAAATTGTAAAACTAACCCAAGCCGGTCGCCCGGTACTGGTAGGTACCACATCGGTAGAAATATCAGAATTATTGAGCCGTATGCTTAAGCTGCGCGGCATAAAACATAACGTACTGAATGCCAAAATGCACCAGAAGGAAGCCGATATTGTGGCCGAAGCAGGGCAGGCAGGCACCGTTACCATTGCAACCAACATGGCCGGCCGTGGTACGGATATAAAATTAGGTGCAGGCGTGCAGGCATCTGGCGGTTTGGCCATTGTAGGTACCGAGCGCCATGAGAGTCGCCGTGTTGACAGGCAGTTGCGTGGTCGCGCCGGTAGGCAGGGCGACCCGGGTTCTTCTCAGTTCTTCGTATCGTTGGAAGATAACCTGATGCGTTTATTCGGCTCGGAGCGTATCTCAAACCTGATGGTGCGTATGGGTATAGAAGAAGGCGAAGTGATACAGCACTCTATGATTTCCAAATCTATCGAGCGTGCACAGAAAAAGGTAGAAGAAAACAACTTTGGCATACGTAAACGATTGTTGGAGTATGACGATGTGATGAACTCGCAGCGTACCGTTATCTACGCCAAACGTAAGAACGCTTTGTTTGGCGAGCGCCTGGAAGTGGATTTGAATAACACCGTCTTCGATGTTATGGAAGATGTAGTTACCGAATATAAAGAAGCCAACAACTACGAAGGCTTTAGGCTGGAAGTTATCCGTTTGTTCTCGGTAGATATCGATACCACGCAGGATGAGTTTGTGGCTACATCATTAAATAACCTGGTTGATAAAACCTTTGCCCAGGTGATAGAGTTTTACAAGCGTAAATCTGAACAGGTTGCGCAACAGGCTTACCCGGTATTGAAAGACGTTTATGATACCCGGGGCCAGTATGTAGAAAACATAGTAGTGCCGTTTACCGATGGTGTGCATGGTCTGCAGGTTGCCGTTCCGTTGAAAAAAGCGATCGAGAACAAAGGTGCAGAGGTGTTCAAGTCTTTCGAAAAGAACGTTACCCTTTACCTGATAGATGATGCCTGGAAAGAGCACCTGCGCGAGATGGACGAGTTGAAGCAATCGGTACAGAACGCCGTTTACGAACAAAAGGACCCATTGTTGGTTTACAAGTTCGAGGCCTTCGAACTGTTCCGTGCGATGCTTTCGAACGTGAACAAAGAGTTGGTGAGCTTCCTGTTCCGTGGTGGTATTGCTGTACAGCAGGAGCCGGAGCAGGTACGCGAAGCAAAGCCGGAGCCTAAGCTGGATCTGAAGAAGATGCGTACCTCTAAACCGGAACTGATCAGCGAAGCTAACGGCATGCCGATGGAAGATACCCGCGAGATACAAAAAGCAACACCCGTAAAGGTGGAACAAAAAATAGGCAGGAACGACCCTTGCCCATGCGGAAGCGGGAAGAAATATAAAAACTGCCACGGCGTAGGGATGAATTAAGAGCCCCACCCAAACCCTCCCCTGAAGGGGAGGGCTTAAAAAAAAGACCCGTCATTGCGAGGAACGAAGCAATCTCCCGATAAGCATATCCGCTATGCATAGCTTAGAGATTGCTTCGTTCCTCGCAACTACGGTTAATGGATAAAACAAATACCCCCATGAAAAGAGCAATATTTGATCGTAAAGCTATGTTAAGCCTCATCAAATGCTGCTCTTTTTTCGTTTTGCTGCTTTTGTCGGCAAGCGCATCTGCGCAAACAAAAGGCAAGGTAGTGGTGGTACGCCCTGCCTTGTTCGATACCCTGCTGGCAAAACGCGCCATGCTCAACAGGAATGGTGGCAGCGTTAATGCCGGTGGTGCATACACTTCAAATTACGGCTATAGGTTGCAGGTATATAGCGGCACCAGCCGTAATGCGGCCTATGCTGCCCAGGCTAAATTCAATAACGAGTATCCCGAAATACGCTCGTACATGACTTACCATGAACCCTACTTTAAAGTAAAGGTGGGCGATTTCCGCACGCGGCTCGAAGCCGAAAAAATGAAAGCCGCGCTGCAATCGGTATTCCAGGCCATGTTCATCGTCTCAGAAAAAATCATCCCCCCTAAAACCGTTACCAATAATGATTAAGGAAAAGATACAGCAACTATCGGCAACTATTTTTGAAGATGTGGTAGCTACCCGTCGTCATCTGCATTCGCACCCCGAGCTTTCGTTTCACGAGGTAGAGACATCTGTTTTCGTGGCTAACAAGTTAGAGGAGCTGGGCCTCGAATACCACAAAATGGCCGATACCGGCCTGGTTGCTTTGATAAAAGGGGATTTACCATCTGATAGGGTAGTGGCCCTCCGTGCCGATATGGATGCCCTGCCGATACTGGAAGCGAACGATGTACCCTACAAATCGCAAAACCCGGGCGTAATGCACGCCTGCGGTCACGATGCGCATACCTCGTCGTTACTGGGCACGGCCAAGATATTGACGGAATTGAAAAGCGAGTTCGGCGGGACTATAAAATTGATTTTTCAGCCGGCGGAAGAAAAACTGCCGGGCGGTGCCAGCCTGATGATCAAAGAAGGCGTATTGGAAAACCCCAAACCTCAGGCCGTATTGGGCCAGCACGTAATGCCGCTGATTGATGCCGGCAAGGTGGGCTTCCGTGCGGGCAAGTACATGGCCTCAACGGATGAACTATACGTTACCGTACGCGGCAAAGGCGGCCACGGCGCGCAGCCGCAACAGAATGTGGACCCGGTAATTATCACCGCACATATATTAACGGCCCTGCAAACCATCGTGAGCCGTTCTGCCGATCCTAAGAGCCCTTCGGTATTGTCGTTCGGCAAGGTGATTGCCAATGGCGCTACCAACGTTATCCCTAACGAGGTTTACCTGGAAGGCACCTTCCGCACCATGGACGAGAAATGGCGGAGCGAGGCCCATATCAAAATTAAAAAAATGGCCGAAGGCATTGCCGAAAGCATGGGCGGCAGCTGCGAGTTCAATATTATGCGCGGCTACCCTTTCCTCATTAATGAGGAAGTGCTTACCGCCGCAACCCGCGGCCATGCCGAAGATTACCTGGGCAAAGAGAACGTGCTGGATCTGGATATATGGATGGCCGCCGAAGATTTTGCCTACTATTCGCAAGCAGCTGATGCCTGCTTTTACCGCTTAGGCACCCGTAACGAGGCCCGCGGCATCACCTCATCGGTACATACCCCAACCTTCGATGTAGAGGAAGATGCCTTTAAGATTAGCACCGGTTTGATGGCCTATCTGGCGGTGAAGCAATTGGGGAATTAAGTTTGGTTCATGGTTGATGGTTCATAGATCATGGCAGCAGCAGTAATATCTACTGTATAACTTTCGTCTATGAACCATGAACTATCATCTATGAATAAACACTTGTTCCTCGCTTGCTGCTTTCTCCTTTCCGCTTTCAGCCTAAAAGCCCAGCAAATAGACCGTTACAATCCCGATACGTTGCGTACCATAGTCATCGATTCGGCGGTTAATATACGTTCGCACCGTTTGCGGGCGCAGGATTTTATAGATGCCGTACTGCAGGACACCAGTTTCTACCTGGCTTTCCGCAACATGAAAGGCTATGGCTTTACAGCCGAGAACCGCATTTTTACTTACGATAAAAAGAACAAGGTTAATGGTAAGATCTACCGGAAGATACAGCACAGCAATGTTGCCGGTACCCCAAAGGTAAGCTATCTGGCCAAAACCGATAGCGGCAACGTGGTCAAGAAGGACGGCAAGTACCAACTTTATACGGTTGAGATGTTCGATTATATCTTCATGAACGCCTACAATGCCGATTTTGCCAGAAGCGCGCCCGTACCCGGAGAACCTAAAGGCAAGAATGCCGGCTATAAAGCAAAGCTGAAGGCCCTTATTTTTACGCCGGGCCGCAAGATAAGCGGCATCCCGTTCATCAGCAGCAAAACAGAGATTTTTGGAGATGATTTGAAGCAATTTTACCGCTACGAATTTGCCCGCGGCAAGTATTTAGACACCATTCCCGTTTACCGTTTTAAGGTTATCCGTAAGCCGAGCAGTACAGCCGATGACGTGATGATACAGGAGATGACCACCATATTCGATGAGCGCACCTTCCAGATACTAGGCCGCTATATCGATATGAAATACAGCAACATGTTCTTCGATTTTGATGTGCAGATGAATATCGAACTCAACTACTTCGATGGTGTGCTGCTCCCCACTAAAATAACCTACCAGGGCAACTGGGATATCCCCCTCCACAAAGAAGAACGGGCGAGTTTTTTGATTTTGCATAAGGATTATAAGAAGGAGTAGGGCACCGATTTCACTGATTAAGATGATTTCACCGATAAGACTAATTTCTTACATTTATTGAATGGGAGATCGTAATATTCTGTGTGATATCGGGCAGGGCGTCCAATTTTTAATCAGTGGACGCTCCGAAGTTGCCACTATACATAACCTTGAAGACGAAACGTATTTAAAAAGAATATACAGGATTCAATTTAAAACACCACCACAAAAAGCCATGCTTGAGGTAGTTGCATCGGCCATCAAGGCGATGCCCGACATAGAACTTAGATTCTACGGTGATTATTCGGAAGAACTTATTCCCTGGGACATGATTAAAGGAGTGGAACGCTTGTCTGTCGACCTTTGGCATACCGAGAGTCTGAATGCCATAAGTAGTTTGCCAAATTTAAGAACACTTGCAATCTCAAAAAATGTACGTTCCAAAGTCTCCCTTAAGATAATAGAACCTCTTGAAAATTTAGAAGTTCTATTTACATCGATATCAAAAGATATTGAATCGGTTAGTAACCTCAAGCGTTTGGTTAAAGTAAATCTCAGTGAGGTAAAAACCGATAACCTTAATTTTTTAAAAACGCTCACGCAATTAAAAACAGTAAACCTTTCCCTTGGCAGCTATAGTAGTTTTGATGGATTAACTAAGTTGCCAAAACTAAACAGGATGCATATTCATCAGGTTAGGGGCTTTGATGATGAAGTTACAAGCCAGGTTTTGGCGAACTGCCAAGGTTTGGAAGCGTTAATGTTAGACAACTTAACACATATCACGCAACTAAACTTCGCCCAATTCCTATCCGGTTTAAAATATTTGACGTTAGAAGGTGTCAAGAATTTAGATACATACGATCCACTTCAATACTGCAAATCGCTTGAAATTTTTACTGGATATAACTGCCGACCTAAAGATCAATCACTAACTGGTTTAAGAAATTTAAAAGCAATTGCGCTCGGAGATTCCTATCCCAAAACCGAGGTGGAAAATTTTTTAAAAGTTAGCCTGGCTGGTGATGTCAATATCAGAGGTAAAATGATAAAAGGCGATAAACCAATTAGGGATTTTTTTCATAATTGGTAATCGCCTTCTCAAATCGGTGAAATCATCTAAAAATCGGTGTAATCCCAAATATTAAAATTCCGCGTTCTTCGGGAACCTTGGGAAAGGGATCACGTCCCTAATATTCCCCATACCGGTTACAAAGAGCACCAAACGCTCGAAGCCCAGGCCGAAGCCTGCGTGCGGGCAGGAACCGAAGCGGCGGGTATCCAGGTACCACCAAAGCTCATCTTTAGGGATGCCCAGCTCGTCCATACGGGTGGTAAGTTTATCCAAACGTTCTTCGCGTTGCGAGCCGCCGATGATTTCGCCGATGCCCGGGAACAGGATGTCCATAGCGGCAACGGTTTTGCCATCCTCGTTCTGGCGCATGTAGAATGATTTTATTTCTTTAGGGTAATCGGTTAGGATTACCGGTTTTTTAAAGTGTTTCTCCACCAGGTAACGCTCGTGTTCCGATTGAAGGTCGGTGCCCCAGCCCTCAACAGGATAAACGAATTTCTTCTTCTTGTTTGGGGTCGATTCGCGCAGTATCTCGATGGCTTCGGTATAAGTCAACCGTTCAAAATCGTTGTTCAGGCAAAATTGGAGCTTATCCAGTAACGACAGTTCCGAACGTTCGTTCTGTGGTTTTTGCTTCTCTTCTTCCAACAAACGCTGGGTTAAAAACTCCAGGTCCTCCTTGTTTTTATCCAAAGCGTAGCTGATCACGTATTTCAGCAGCTCCTCGGCCAGGTTGGCGTTATCGTGGATATCATAGAAAGCCATCTCCGGCTCTATCATCCAAAACTCCGCTAAGTGGCGGGTAGTGTTAGAATTTTCCGCACGGAAGGTTGGCCCGAAAGTATAGATGTCGCTCAAAGCCATGGCACCCAGCTCGCCTTCCAGCTGACCGGAAACGGTTAAGTTGGTAGATTTTCCGAAGAAATCCTGTTTATAATCTACCTCACCGGTATCGGTGCGCGGTACGTTGTTCAGGTCGAAATTGGTAACGTGGAAAGCCTCGCCCGCGCCTTCGGCATCAGATTGCGTAATAACCGGCGTATGCAAATACACAAAGCCTTTCTCCTGGAAAAACTGGTGCACGGCAAACGAAAGCGTGTTCCTGACACGGAATATCGCACCGAATGTATTGGTGCGGAAACGCAGGTGGGCGTTCTCGCGTAGAAACTCCAGTGTCTGTTTTTTGGGTTGCAATGGGAATTCATCCGGGTTGCAATCGCCAAGTATCTCTATCTCGCTGGCAATAACTTCCACCGATTGCCCCTGCCCTAAAGATGGTGCAAGCTTGCCGGTAATGTTCACCGCTGCGCCAAAAGTGATGCGTTTAAGCAATGCAGGGTCGGTGTTCTCAAAATCGACTACGATTTGTAGGTTGTTATTGGTAGAGCCATCGTTCAAAGCAATAAAGCGATTTTGACGGAACGCCCGTACCCATCCTTTTACCGTTACATCCGTGCCGGTTTCCCCGCTTTGCAGTAGTGCCTTAATCTTTATCCGCTGGCTCATATAGAAATATTTTGAGCGGCAAAAATACGATTATTTGATCTTTGTCTGAACTCGAATTTTTCGCATGTAATCTTTTTTTTTGGCGCTCAAGAGGGCTTCGCCGTTTTAAGGAATTTAAGAATAAGGCAGAATGGAAATCGCCAACAACGAAAACTTATTTAGGCAGATAAATATGGAACATGCCATTGGCGAACTTTAAAGTTTGCGGGTAAGCGGATGTAGGGTTGGAGTAATCTCTTTTAAGCGTAAGGCTGTAGGTACCGCTAACCAGTCTGCTTGTTTCGTTATAGTCGGTAACGGTTAGTGTGTTTGCTGCAGTTTCGTCAACGATATACCGGCTTGTGAAAACATCACCGCCGATGGTGGTAAAATAAAAAGCCTGCGTGTTCTGGAACGCGTACGTGCCTTTTCCGGTGAACTTTAAGCGCATGATAAGGCGCTCTTCGGTTTTAGAGCCAACGATCAATAAAGTATCCGTCCCCTGTTTTTCGGCGGTGGCCTCACCGGTCCATTTTACGGCGTTCTTATCCGCGCCGATGTAAGGTGCTATAACAGGTGGCACGCAGCAATTCCGTTTAGAGCATGCGGCGGTAAATAAGCATAAAACGATTAAGGCAAGTAGTGTAAGTTTTTTCATAGCTGTTGTTTTTATGTTATTACGAGCCATTAAGGGGTAACGCAACAGCAAAACAACCCCGCTTATGTTATGATTGTGTTAACTTAAAATCAACTACTCGCCGGGCGGGCATTTCGCCAATAGTTTCATCGGTGTATTGCCATAAGTCAATTAATCTCCGATGTTATGCGGTCTAACAGAGGCAATGCGTAGTTTTGCCGCATGAATCCCAGGCTGAGCCTAATCATAGGCATATTGTGCATATCCTTTTCGCCCATCTTCGTAAAGCTGGCGGGCGTATCGCCGCTTGGCGCTGCCTTTTACAGGGTAGCTATTGCCTGGGCCTGCCTGCTGCCCTATTGCATCATCAAAAATAAGCTAAAGATTAGCCATAAGCAATTGCTCATCTCTATAGCTGCGGGGATGGTGTTCGCATCGGATGTGGCGGTTTGGAACGTGTCGTTGTTAAAGATCAGCGCAACCGTATCAACGCTGCTGGCCAACCTTGCCCCGGTATGGGTTGGACTCATCGGCTACCTGCTGTTCAGGGCAAAATCGGGTAAATTGTTTTGGATAGGCACTTTCATTGCTATTGTAGGTATGGTGGTGCTGGTAGGCTATCAGCACATACTGCACCTGGAGTTTAATGCCGGCATCTTGTTGGCATTGCTCGCCAGTTTTTTATACGCCAGCTATATACTTATCACCAAAAACGTGATGGCGGGTATAGATGTATTTACCTTTATGTTCTACAGCATGCTGGGCGCGGCAGTCTTTCTGTTTGGCGTAAGCGTATTTACGGGCGATAACATGATGGATTTCTCATTGAACGTTTGGCTCTGCTTTATCGGTATGGGCATCATTTGCCAGCTTACCGGCTGGCTCACTATCAATTATTCGTTACGGTATCTGCCATCTACCAGGGTGGCCATTGCGCTGTTGAGCCAAACCGTTTTTGCAGGTATTTTGGCGGCATTTTTATTGAACGAGCATTTATCGGTAACGGAAATCATCGGTAGCGTGATTGTGCTGGCGGGGATAGCGGTTACGTTTTTGAAGGGGAAGGTGATGAATGTTCCGTCGGAACATGTTATAGGTAACACGGAAAATAATTAAATTGCGGCAAGCAGTCAATTATGCCAAACAGTTATACCCAAATCCATATCCAGTTTGTTTTCGCGGTAAAATATCGGGCAGCGCTTATTGCAGACGAATGGAAAGACGAATTGATGATGTTTATCACAGGCATTTTTCAGGAGAATAACCACAAAATGCTTAAAATAAACGCTATGCCCGATCATATCCATATTTTTATTGGTATGCGACCACACCAATCTGTCTCGTCTTTAATTCAAAACGTGAAAACGGAAAGCAGTAAGTGGATAAAGGCAAAGAAGTTTTGCGCAGGTAATTTTGCCTGGCAGGAAGGATACGGAGCGTTTTCCTACGCAAAAAGCCAGGTGCCGGATGTTATCAGATATATTCAGAATCAGCAAAAACATCATCAGAAAAAAACCTTTTTGGAAGAATACCGCGAATTCCTAATCAAATTTGAAGTGGAATGGGAGGAGCAATATATCTTTAAAGAATTGGAATAGCATGGGCGGTATTCATAAAATGTTCCGTAGGAACATGTAGGGGATAATTCTTTTTTTTCTACCGATAAAACGTTCCTATGGAACGTTAGTGCCGTGAACTCGATTTTTTATTGCCAAACAAGCATCCGTGCATCTTCATGTCCCATCGGAACATTTCATGGGTAAAACAAGCATCCGTCTTTCCCATGTCCCATCGGGACATTTTATCGGTAGAAAAAAGAATTTGATGGTCGGCATGTTCCGTAGGAACATTTTATAAATCTTCGATTCGTATTGCAGTAGCTTTTTAAAATGGCTCACTTCTCTCCCGGTATAAGAGGGTCGTACGGAACGTTAGTCATGCGATATGTTATCGCAAGATGAAGTATGCGCTCTTTTATGTCCCATCGGGACATCTTATCGGTAGAAAAAAGAATTTAATATGTCGGCATGTTCCATAGGAACATTTTATAAATCTCCGATTTGAATTGTTGTAGATTTTCGAAACGGCTCACTTCTCTACCGATAATTTTCTATCTTTAAGAACAACTAAAGCCCGCAAACGCTTACTTTTGCAGGCTCAACGTTTTTTTGCCCATGATCACCAAGCCCACCATCGACCGCATAATGGAAGCCACAGATATTGTGGAGGTGATTGGCGAATTTGTGCAATTGAAAAAGCGTGGCGCCAACTACGTGGGGCTTTCTCCCTTTGCTAACGAGCGCACGCCATCGTTTACCGTATCGCCGGCCAAGGGCATCTTCAAAGATTTTTCATCGGGCAAGGGCGGCAGCGCCATCACCTTTTTAATGGAGCTGGAGAAGTTTACTTATCCCGAAGCTTTAATATGGCTGGCCAAAAAGTACGGCATAGAGATAGAAGAAACGGAGATGTCGGCCGAGGACAAGGCGGAAGATAACCGCCGCGAGAGCCTCATGATCGTATCGGGCTATGCTGCCAAATTTTTCCACGAAAGCTTACTGGAGACCGATGAGGGCCAAAGCATTGGCCTCAGCTATTTTAGAGAGCGCGGCTTTACCAACGATACCATCAGGAAATTCGAGCTGGGCTACTCGCCCGACCAATGGGAAGCCTTCAGCGGAGCGGCTATCCGCAATGGCTATCAGGAAGAATTTTTGGTAGAGAGCGGCCTATCCGTAAAGCGCGAAAACGGAACCCTGTACGATAGGTACCGCGGGCGTGTGATGTTCCCCATCCACAGCTTTACGGGTAGGGTTATCGCCTTCGGCGGCCGCACGCTCAAAACGGATAAGGCTGTACCCAAATACGTAAACTCGCCTGAGAGCGAGATATACCATAAATCAAACATCCTTTACGGGCTTTACTTCGCCAAAAAATCCATCCGCGAGGAGGATAACTGTTATTTGGTGGAGGGTTATGCGGATGTGCTGTCGGTTTCGCAGGCGGGGATAGAGAACGTGGTGGCATCATCGGGCACCTCGCTCACGGTGGAGCAGATAAAGCTTATCAGCCGCTTCACCAAAAACATAACCATTTTGTACGATGGCGATGCTGCGGGCATCAAGGCATCCCTGCGCGGGCTGGATATGATACTGGAGCAGGGCCTCAACGTAAAAGTGGTTTCCTTCCCCGACGGGCACGACCCGGATTCGTATGTGCGCAAGCTGGGCACCAATGCCTTCAAAAAGCACATCGAGGAAAATAAAAAAGATTTTATCCTTTATAAAACCACCCTACTGCTTAAAGATGCCGGCAGCGACCCGATTAAAAAGGCCGAAGTGATACGCGAGGTGGTAGAAAGTATTGCCAAGATCCCCGATTCTATCAAAGCATCGGTGTTCATCAAAGAGTGTAGCAGTATTATGCAGATTGATGAGCGCGCCTTGCTCTCCGAACTGAATAAGATGCGCCTGGCCAAAGCGAAAAAGGATAGTCAGCAACAAAATAACCGCCATCAGCAGCAGCAATACGACGATGTGGCGCCGCCCGATGAACTGCAATACCTGGAAGGGTTCGAAGAGCAAAAGCCCAGGGAAATTGACACACAGGAAAAGGAAATTATCCGCCTGCTGCTGCTTTACGGCAATAAGATGATTGATTGGGACGGCATAGCCAATACGTACATCGGCCCTTTTATGATGGTGGAACTGAACGATGTAGAATTTGATGTGCCCGCCTGCAAGCAATTCATAGAGATTTACCGCCACGAGGTAGATAATGGTGTACTGCCCGAGGAGCAGCATTTTATACACCACCCGGATAAAGGCATTGTTGACCTTGTGGTGACTTTGCTGGCCACCAAATACACCCTGAGCGAGAACTGGTACGAGATGCACAAAATACTGGTGCCCGATGAGCAGGCCAACATGAAAGCCACCATACTGGGCGCGATATTTCACCTTAAAATGCATAAAGTGGGTAAAATACTGGAACAGCTGCGCAACGAACTGCAAACCGCCACCAGCGATGCCGACCAGGATATACTGCTGAACCAGTACATGCACATGAAAAAGGTGGAGAAAAGTATATCTGATTACTTAGGATCTGTGATTTTGAAATGAAGCGGCAATATTGGTTTTTTGGGCTAACAGTGGTTTTTCATGCGCTGATAAATATAGGATTGGCATCACTGATAGATAATGTAGTTGTGTTATTACTCATCTTTTTTTCAGTTTTAGCAGCGGGAATTTTTATTAAGGTTTATCCTGATATTACTAATACGATAATTAAAGATTTAGGCTGGGGAATGCTGTTCGGTAGCTTAGCCGTTATGGCGATATTGTTCGTTTTTTTAGCACTTTCCGGAATAAACGCTATCCGTATATCCTAATGGCAACCCACAACGACCTCGGCCGCAAAGGCGAAGCCATTGCCAAAGCGCACCTCGAAGCCACCGGCTACGAAATAATGGATGAGAACTGGGTGTTCGGCAAAGCTGAAATTGACCTCATCGCCTATAAAGACAAAACTATTATCTTCGCCGAAGTAAAAACCCGCACGGGTACCGGCTTTGGCCTGCCCGAGGATTTTGTAGATGCGCGCAAGCAGCGTTTACTGGCCGACGCCGCCGACGAATACATATATTTGATGAATCACCAGGGCGAAGTGAGGTTCGATATAATATCTATCCTTTTCGACCGTAATAACAACTATAACTTAAAACACATAGAGGATGCCTTTTGGCCCTCAGCCGACTGAATATGAATAAAAGGATTATCTATTCCGGCGCCGCTGCCCTGGCCGGGATTATACTGTTGACCATAGGCTTTAACGCCTGCAAAAATAAAGATGATAACGCTGCCGATATTACGATTAGTCCGGAAGCGGGTACCACCTACAAATCCGGCGATGCGGTAAGCTTCAGCGTAAAATACCCCGCCACGGTTAAGCCCGATTCGGTAGTGTACATGCTGGAGGCGCAAAGGCTGGGCTCGGTAAAAGATTCATCGGTATTAACTATCAAAACCGATACGCTGGTACTCGGTGCCCGCGTAATAACCGCCAAGATATACCAGGCCGGCAAAGCCGACGAGGTGACCACCAACATTGTATTGCTGGCTGCGAAGGCCCCCGAAGAACTCACCTTTAAAGTAGAGAAGGTTTTCCCGCATGATACGTCCACTTATACCGAGGGATTGCTATATCAGGATGGCGCTTTGTACGAAAGCGGCGGCGGTTACCTGGACCCTCCGCCCGGCCAAACCAAAGAAAGGCAATCGCGCCTCAAAAAAGTAAACCTGCAAACCGGTAAAGCCGAGCGCATGATTATGATAGACCCCAAAGTTTTTGCTGAGGGTATTTCCATAGTAGGCAACAAGCTTATCCAACTGACCTATCTCGAAAAGAAAGGCTTTGTTTATGACAAGGATACCTTTAACCTGCTCAGCACTTTTGATAACAATGTAGGTATTGAAGGCTGGGGGATGACCTTCGACGGTAAAAAGCTGTATATGGATGATAAAACCAACCGCATCTTCTTTTTGGATAAGGATACCTACCGCCAAACCGGCTTTATTGATGTTTACGACGACAAAGGCGCGATAAACGAAGTAAACGAGCTGGAAATGATAGATGGCAAGCTATACGCCAACGTGTACCAAACCGACAACATACTGGTGATAGATCCTAAAACCGGTGCCGTACTGCAAAAGATTGATATGAAAGCCCTTTATCCCGAGGCCCAGCGCAACAAGGAAGCCGACGTATTCAACGGCATAGCCTACGATAAAGCCACCGGCCGCATATTCGTAACGGGAAAAAACTGGGATAAGCTGTTCCAGGTGAAGTTTGTTAAGAAATAGTTGGCGGTAGGCGGTTTGCAGTGGGCAGCCACAAGCCTCCCAAGCTTGCTCAAGTGTTCACGCGGCGCACTGTGAACACCGTGAACGCTTTTATGTACGTGTTAATCAGGGTTTTGTAAATTGCTGTTTGGTGACAAAATCGTGTCAGTGCTGTTGTTTGACACTTTGCGGTGCGTAAGCCGGAAGTTAAAACTTTCAGGATGCCGCAAGCGTCCCCACTTGTGGCCCGCATGCAAAGTAGCCACTAAGCAACCGCCATGCATATCGGTAAACGTAAAGCCGCTCTGCTAGCGGGCTACAAGCCTGGAGGCTTGCGGCAGCGGTGCATTACTCCTCCTCCCCGCCAATAATTTTTTCCTTTATCTCGCCGGGCAACAGCCGCTCGTTAGGTTGCTCCAGCACGACCTCCAGGTGCCGCCTGCCTAATAGGTAAACACCAACGGCAATGATAAAATACACCAGCGCCAGCACAGTCCAGGCATTTTGTATCTGGGCCTCGTGCCCCGTGCCCACACGGCTCTCAAAGAATGCCTGCGGGAAATCTACCGACGCATGGGCAATAATCAGTACGAATACGTTGCCGCCAACCCTGTCCCACAACCAGGTAAAGATTACCGAAAGCGCAAAAACGATTATAATGAAGGGCAGGACTATGCGCCATCCGCTAAAAAATAGGGGCAGGTGCCATAGCGCCCATATGGCAAACACCATCAGCATGGCAATTTTTAATGGGCGGCCCTCGGCCAGTTTAGGCAGTAGCCATCCGCGCCAGCCCAATTCCTCGCCAAGGCCTAATACCAGGCAGGCACCGCCTATGTGCATCAGCAATAGCATAGGGCTAACGGCCAGTACGTAGTCTACCAGTTGCCCGGGCGAAAAGCCCCCCATTATAAATGCCAGCAATGTTACAATGATGCCCGCCAGGGGGAGGGATATCCACCAGATGATATGATCGATATGGGGGGTTAGTTTAGCAAAGTATGCCTTAATACCAACGGAACCATCGGTAATGCTGATGACGATGAGGCCCGCCACGGCCGGGCCGAAAACCACCACCGTTTTAGAAAAGTAGTTAAGCCCCAGTTCCGAATTGGCAAACAAATTATCCAGCACGAATAACTTCAGCGGCAAGCCTACCAGTAACGATATAGCAAACGCTAATACGATAAAGCAAAGGATCTGATATTTAATAACAAATGCTTTCAACCGGTGGGGTGGATTTTTAAACCGCTCTAATATATAATAATACCATCATATTGCCACGGTAGTATTACCGCGATAAATATCTGCTTATATGTGTTTTTTAGCAAATAATTTATTGCACATATTCGGCTGCCGCTTCATGCATACGAACTGCACTCCGTTTAGTTACAGCCTTATGCTACTTTATTGTACTTATTGCGGTACTCTATCGGCGATAAACCGGTTATTTTCTTGAAGACCGTACGGAAGGATTTGGTATCGGTATAGCCAACATCGTACATCACTTCGTTGATGTTTTTGCGGGTGCTTTCCAGGTGTTTTTTGGCAGCCTCTATCTTTACACGTTGTATATATTCTACCGGCGTGTTGTTGGTGGCTTTCTTAAACCTCCGCTCAAAGTGTCGCTTGCCAATGGCGTATTTATCGGCCAGGCCCTCTACCGAAATACGTTCGGTGATATTGGCTTCTATAAATTCCTGCGCTTTTTTTATCGGCTCGTCTTCGTGCCCTTTTTGCCCGTTGAACATGATAAATGGCGACTGGCTCTTGCGGTCGATCTCCAGGGCGAACATCTTGGCGGCCATAATGCTCATCTCGCGCCCGGCGTGCTTTTCTACCAGGTACAGCAACAGGTTCCAGTACGATGTTGCGCCGCCGCTGCTGTAAAGCCCCTGCTGCTCGGTAACTATCCTGTCGTCAACCAGCGTAACATCGGGGAACATGGCTCGAAACTGCTCGGCAAAACGCCAGTGGCTGCTGCACTCCTTACCTTTAAGTAAACCGGTAGCAGCCAGCAGGAAAGCCCCTATGCAAAGGCTGGCCACTTCGGCACCGCGGCTGTATTGCAGCATTATCCAGGGCATGAAATCTTCGTTCTTTTTTATTGCCGTAGCCATATCTCCGCCCATGGCGGGGATAATGATGAGGTCGGTTTTGGGCACGTCTTTCAGCAGGGCATCGGTATGTACCGAAAATAGCCCGTTGTGCAGGCGCACTTCCGGAGCCAACCCTATCAGCTGCACTTTAAACATGGGCGGCTTGCCGGCTGCTTCTAAAAAATCGTTTACACCTGTAAATATTATCCGCGGGTCTACAATGCTTGCTAAAACAGCTTCGTTGGTAATCAGGATTGATACGTGCTTCATAACGCTGGCTTTGTTTGATAATGCAATATAGGCAAGACATATCGAATAATAAATTAAAGTCGCAAAGCACCCTTAAAAAGTCATTTATTCACCTTAGGGCCTAAGGAAGGCTGCTATACCTTTGGGTATGATTAGAATAACCACCAAGCACCTATGCGAAAGCTGATCGTATCGATGAATTTGAGCCTCAACGGCTGTATGGCCGGGCCGGATGGCGGGCTGCAATGGCACCACAACCATTGGAGCGAGGAAATGGCGCGGGCAATTACGCAGCAACTGGCCGATGCGGATACTATTTTGCTGGGACGGATAACCTACCTGGCCATGGCCACGCACTGGCGGGCGGAGATAGGTAACGGATACGGCGCAAGACAGGATATCGATTTTGCGGAAATGATGAGGGCCTGCATAAAGGTAGTTGTATCGGGCACCTTGGTTGCCGCCAACTGCTGGCCCAATACGGAATTGATTAATGGTAATGTGGCTCATGAGGTGGCAGCCCTTAAACTGCAACCCGGTAAAAACATTATCGTGTATGGCAGCGGCACGCTGGTTGACGCCTTGGCAAAGATGGGTTTGGTTGATGAATACCGGCTTTGGCTGCACCCGGTGATTATAGGCGTTGGCCGCCCTTTGTTTAGCAAAATGCAGGCAAATCTGATGTTTACGGGCATGCAGGTTTTTGATACCGGCGTGGTGCTAATGTGTTATAGGCCGTTGTGAAAAAATCAAGTGCATTTTATGTAATTTAGCGCAACCTAATTCAAAACCGCAATATGTTCACCAATCCTTTTGTTTTTTATGGGCGCATCAGGCGCATGGAGTACGGCCTAAGCATATTGATTTATGTTGCCGGATTGGTTTTTATCATTATTCAGGCCGCAGATCATCACAAAGAGATGTATTGGTTTGCGCTTTTTCCGCTGGCCTGGTTCAGGTTTGCGCAGGGGGCCAAACGCTGCCATGATCTTGGCAACAGCGGTTGGTTTCAACTGATACCCTTTTATTCTCTGTGGATGCTGTTGGCAGATGGCAACATTGGCCCCAACCAATATGGCGAAAACCCTAAAGATAATAACTACCCCAATTACCCCGGCGGCGGACCTTACCAGCAGCCGGGCGGAGGTGCGGGCAAATATGGTATGTAGCTTTTTTGCAGAACAGGAAATTTGTAAACTAGTCAGCCCCGAACATTTGCTATGCACAAGAACCCATTCTCGTTAAACGGTCGCATCCGCCGGGCCGAATACGGCATCAGTTGCTTTGCTTATCTCTTTGCCTATTATTTTATCTGGGGCATGGACGGCGGGCGCGGGGGCGACATTTTCATGATAGCTGTAGCCATGCCCATACTTTATTTCGCTTTGGCGCAGGGCGTAAAACGCTGCCACGATATCGGCAAAAGCGGCTGGTGGCAGTTTGTCCCTTTCTACATCTTTTGGCTGATGGGCACTAAAGGCCAGGCGGGCCCCAACCCATACGGGCCAGATCCTAAGGTAGCACCGTATGAGTAGGCGAGTAGCGGTAGCAGTTGCAGATTAGGATGCAGACTGCAGTTCAAAACTTAAAACAATAACTGTGTTTTAGGATTTCCCCACTGCCACTGCTAACTGAGTTACCTCCAGGCTTTATATTGATTTATCAAACCATTGGTAGATGAATCGTGCGAGGTAATTTCCTCGTCGCCTTTAAGTTCGGGTAATATTTTACCGGCCAATTGCTTGCCTAGCTCTACGCCCCATTGGTCGAAACTGTAGATGTTCCAGATAATACCCTGCACGAATATCTTATGCTCGTACATGGCAATCAGGGAACCTAATGCCCTTGGCGTTATCAATTTAACCAGTATGGAGTTGGTAGGGCGATTACCCTCAAATACTTTAAATGGCGCAATTTTGCTTATCTCTTCTTCAGATTTGCCGGCTTTCTTCAATTCATCTATAACCACCTCTTCGGTCTTGCCGTTCATCAGGGCCTCTGTTTGGGCGAAGAAGTTAGAGAGTAGCATCTTGTGGTGTTCGCCCAGCGGGTTATGCGATTGTGCGGGAGCGATAAAGTCGCAGGGGATAAGTTTGGTGCCCTGGTGTATCAGCTGGTAAAAGGCATGCTGGCCGTTGGTGCCCGGCTCGCCCCAAATAATTGGGCCTGTGCTGTAATCTACATGTTTGCCGGTGCGGTCTACATGTTTGCCGTTACTTTCCATATCCCCTTGTTGGAAGTATGCTGCAAAGCGGTGCATGTATTGGTCGTATGGCAAAATGGCCTGCGTTTCGGCTTCGAAGAAGTTATTGTACCAGATGCCCACCAAGGCCAGTATCGCCGGGATGTTCTCTTCCAGCGGGGCTGTTTTGAAATGGTTATCCATGGCATGCGCACCATCCAGTAATTCGATAAAATTATCGAAACCGATGCTAAGCGAAATAGATAAGCCTATGGCGCTCCAAAGCGAGTAGCGGCCGCCAACCCAATCCCAAAACTCGAACATGTTTTTGGTGTCGATACCGAATTTAGCCACGCCCTCGCTATTGGTAGATAACGCAGCAAAATGCTTCGCCACATCCTCATCCTTACCGCCACTGGCAATAAACCAATCGCGCGCGCTGTGGGCGTTGCCCATGGTTTCCTGCGTGGTAAACGTCTTAGAAGCTATTAAGAACAATGTGGTTTCGGCGTCAACCGTTTTCAGGGTTTCTACTATATGGGTAGCATCCACATTGGATACGAAGTGCAGCTTGAGGTGGTTTTTGTAGGCTTTAAGCGCCTCGGTAACCATTACCGGGCCCAGGTCAGAGCCGCCGATGCCTATGTTCACCACGTCGGTAATCGGCTTGCCGGTGTAGCCTTTCCATTCGCCGCTGATAATGGCATGGCTGAAGCTTTCCATCTGTGCCAGTACGCGGTTTACATCGGGCATCACATCTTTACCGTCTACCAGTATCGGCGTGTTGCTGCGGTTGCGCAGAGCAATGTGCAGCACCGGGCGGCCCTCGGTAACGTTTATAGGCCGACCAGAAAACATGGCGGCAATTGCATCATTTAGGCCACATTCGCGCGCCAGTTGTATCAATAGCGCGAGGGTTTCATCGTCTATCCGGTTTTTCGAATAATCGACCAGGATATCCTCAAACTGTAAGGAGAATTTTTCAAAGCGTTCTGCATCAGCATCAAAAAGTTCTTTCAGGTTTTTTGATACGATGTCGATATAATGATCGGCTAAATATTTATACGATTGGGTGGCGGTGAAATTGGTAGTTGGTAGCATAGCGGAATAATTTTTGGTAAAAGTAGCAAGTTAATTTTGCGGCAGTAAACTAAAATGAAATTTATGGCATAAGGGTGTTATTTATTGCATTTTGCATATTTAAGTCTTAGTGTTTCATTTACACCTGTTTAATTGTCATTATTTCAACATAATTATTAAATATTTTTTAAAATCGGAACAAATAAATGATATATTTGCTTTGTTGATAAGTTAATCGCTTATTTATCGCCAAATCATCAATACGCTATCTAAAAACTTGCTTTTATGTTCGAAAAACTGTTTTTGCTCGTAAAAAATAACGCCGGGACGGCTGTTACCAACAACCCTTTAATTGCCGAAAAATACCGCGAGGCGGTTTTGAACGACGCGTCGAGTTCGATAATAGAGGTGATAAAGGCGCATATAGAAAGCGGGAAGCTGATAGACCTGGTTAAGTACTTCCAGATAGAGGGCGTTTATGATAACCCGCTTATCAACAAAGCCGTAAATAAATTTGCCATAAAGCTTGATAAGTATTACGATATCAGTTCGGCCGATGCAAAACAAATCTCCAACGATCTCATCCGCCCGGTAATGCTGGAGCTGATACGCCAAAGTAAAACCGAACAAAATAAAGAGTTTGCCCTCAATACCCTGTTATCAAAAATAAGCGGCCACGTAGCCGATATGGGCCTGTTGCTTACGCAAATGGCGTAATTGAGGTTTAAGGTTTTAAGGTTGAAAAGTTTTAAGGTTGGAGAGGTTAAAAGCTCTCCAACCTTTTATATTTCCGGCAATTCCTCCCAACATTATTGAGTTGTAACGTTTAAAGGTTGAAAAGTTTTAGGGTTGGACGGGTCAAAAGCTCTCCAACCTTTCCATTTCCGGCAATTCCTCCTAACATTTAAACTTTCCAACCTTCCAACGTTCCAACCTTCCAACCTTCCAACCTTCCAACGTTCCAACCTTCCAACGTTGCAACTTTCAAACTCCTTTACCTATCTTTGGCGCATGACTAAAGAGAACTTACAGGATTTAAGGGATAGAACAACTTCCCTGAGGAGGCATCTTTGACATCGATACCAAACTCGATGCCATGCACAAGGAACAGGAAATAACCATTGGCCCAAACTTTTGGGACCATCCCAAAGAGGCCGAGAAGGTACTCGCTTCCATCAAAACAAAAAAAATATGGACCGACGCTTTCCAAAAGGTAGTAGCGGTAGTGGAGGATACGGGCGTATTGTTCGAGTTTTTCCAGGCAGGCGATGCCACAGAAGCGGAAATGCTGGAGCAATACAAGGCTGCAACTACTGCAGTAGAAGAGCTGGAATTCAAGAACATGCTTAGCGCCGAGGAAGACCAGTTTAACGCCGTATTGCAAATTACCGCAGGCGCCGGCGGTACCGAAAGCTGCGACTGGGCCGGCATGCTGATGCGCATGTACATTATGTGGGGCGATAAAAACGGCTACAAAGTTTCTGAACAGGATTACCAACCGGGCGATGTGGCCGGTGTAAAAACCGTTACCCTGCAGCTGGAAGGCGATTTTGCTTACGGATATCTGAAGGGCGAGAACGGTGTGCATCGCCTGGTGCGTGTATCACCATTTGATGCCAACGCCAAGCGCCATACCTCGTTTGCCTCTGTGTACGTTTACCCGCTGGTAGATGATACCATAGAGATAGAGGTGAAGGATGCCGATATCGAATTTGAGACCTTCCGCGCGGGTGGTGCAGGCGGGCAAAACGTAAACAAGGTTGAAACCGCCGTGCGTTTATACCACAAGCCATCGGGTATCATCATCAAAAACCAGGAATCGCGCTCACAATTGCAAAACAAGGAGAACGCTATCCGCTTGCTGAAATCGCAGCTTTATGAGGCAGAGATGCGCAAGCGCGCCGAAGCATCAAGCGCAGTTGAGGGTAATAAAAAGAAAATTGAATGGGGATCGCAGATACGCAACTATGTGCTCCACCCGTACAAATTAGTTAAAGACCTGCGTACCGACCACGAAACCTCTAATGCCGCCGCCGTATTGGATGGCGACCTGAACGAGTTTTTAAAATCGTACCTGATGGAATTTGGCGGCCCAAAAAGCTAAAGCGGCCATTTTTAATATACTTTACGATAGCGATAGGCCTTAAAACCTGTCGCTATTATTGTTTAATTACCAAATTCTAAATGCTAACAGTCCTACACTCGTTCTGCATTGATAGGCCTGCTGCACAAACGCACTTTTGTGATGTAATCAATTATAAACCCAAACACACATCATGAAAAAACGTTTTTTTACATTGTTTAGCATTTTAATAGTCGGCTTATGTTATACGCCGGCGGTTATAGCACAAAAATTGCCACCCGGCGCATTTGGGCATAGCATCAAATTTGATTTAGCTATATCAGATTCCTTGCGCGCTCACGGTTACACAACCTCAACTTTCTCTATTTTCGATTCGGGTTTAGCGGCGGCATTCTATAAGCCGTTGTTAAACAGCAATCAAACCATGAAGACACCAATAATGCTGGGCGTTAAATTAAACCCTGCATTAATGGATTATGCTTTGTCGCCGGTAAAGTCATTTTCTAAAACCTATACCGCTTTCAGGATTTCGGATGGGTCGGATGCTGTGCTGATCGCAGTGGGCATCACTAAAAGCAACATAGGCGATTACCGGTATCGTGTGGTGCTAAATGATAGCTTGGAGGTGGTGCACTGGTCTAAAATACCCGGTTTGGAGCAAAAATACGGGGCCGAAAAACCTTATGGGCTTATAGGCAATTTCAATTACCCCAATAAGCAGGTACTGGTGGAAGTTGTAAACGTTAAAAACTACCAGCTTAGAGACGGCGTTATCTTCGACTGGCGTAAAAACATCAGGCCGGTTATTACCAGTATCAGATTTCAGCCGCCGCTGCCTGCCGGCAAAACATATACTAATTACGGGGTTGAATTGATGAAAATGCAAGCTCCTCATCAAGTAAAGTACGACACCGTTACCCACGCACCAACGGAGATCAGTTTTTTTGCGGATAGTGTGAACGCTATAACCCTGTTATTTAAGGACCACGAAGCTGTAGCCTATAATGTTAATTTGTATAAGCAGGAACAGGGGGAAAGCAATTTTTTTACCTCAGCACAAGGGAGCAGTTTAGAAACTGAGTTTAAGTTTGACGTTCCGAATTATCCAACCGGAGATTATGAAATAATTATTCGCCCGCAGGGCGCGGGAGGGTTTAACCTGCAAGATCAGCAATTGCATATCAAGCTTAAAATATTGCCTAACACGGTTTTAGAAAAAAAGGCGTCGTTAAAACAGCTCCTACCCTATGTGGTGGGGGCAGTTGTCTTTTTCGGGCTGCTGTTTGGCGGCTATTACAGGCGCAACCAGGTAAAGTTGCTGAGGGCGGCGCAGGCCAAGCAGCTAACCGGGCTTAAATTGCAATCCATTCGCGCGCAGCTGAATCCGCATTTTATGTTCAACGCGTTAACTTCCATCCAAAACCTAATCAATAAAAATGATATAGCCGGCGCCAACCATTACCTGGCTAAGTTTGCCGGCCTTACCCGGCAGGTGCTTGCAACCGGCGGCGAAGAATTGCTGAGCCTGGAGGAAGAACTTAAGCTGATGGACGATTATTTGCAGATGGAGCAATTGCGTTTCGGTTTCAAATACTATATCACAGCCGGCGATGATTTAAATCAATCGAACATAGAAGTGCCGGCTATGCTGTTGCAGCCATTTGTAGAGAATGCGGTTAAGCATGGGGTGGCAATTTTAAAAGAAGCCGGGGAGATTAGCCTATCGGTTACACGCAACCAAAAAGACCTTGTTTTTACCATAAAGGATAACGGTAGCTGGACAGGCGCAACCAACGCTGATGAAAATAGCGGCTACGGATTGAAATTGAGCCAAGAACGCATAGCTTTACTGGGCCAGTTGTTTAAAGAGCAGCCCGTAACATTAAATATACAAAAGAATGCACCGGGGACTGTAGTAAGCATCCGTTTAACCAACTGGATTTAATTTATGCCGATGGATATACGCAGCATTATTGTTGATGACGAGCCTAATAATGTAGAAAACCTGCAGCAGATCATCAAAACGCACTTTCCCGAAATTGTGGTGACAGCAGTGGCAAACGATGCTGATAACGCCATTGCTGCCATAATAGAACATCGGCCCAATTTGTTGTTTTTAGATATACAAATGCCGGGTAAATCGGGCTTCGATGTGTTACGGGCCTTTGACGAAATTGATTTCGAAGTTATTTTTATCACTGCTTATGATAAATATGGCATCCAGGCTATCAAATTTTCGGCCCTGGATTATTTGCTGAAACCTATCGACGTTGATGAATTTAAATTGGCAATAGAGAAGGCCAGGCCTAAAATTGCCCGCAGGCAGCAAAACCAAAGCATCGAAAACCTGCTGCAGTACATTAAAGGGGGGCAAAACGATACGCCCAAAATAGCCCTGCACACGCTTACCGAGATCATGTATGTAAAAACTACAGATATAATCAGGTGCGAGGCATCTAATAATTATACCACGTTTTACCTCAACAACGGCGAGCAGGTGCTTGTATGCAAAACGCTTAAAGAATTTGCCGATATTTTAAAACCTCACCAGTTTATACGCACGCATCAATCGCATTTAGTTAACCTGCATTTTGTAAAAAGCTATTTAAAAGAGGACGGCGGTACGCTGCTGCTGGCCGATAAAACCAAGGTGCCTATATCGCGGCAGAACCGGGATATGATAAAAAACGCGCTGGCCAAAAGTTTGTGATGAAAAAAGGTATAATTGTAACTCAATAACCAATGATGAAAACTCTTTTAGCAGCCTCAGTTTTGACGATTTTAACAATGGGAGCTTTTGGACAGACTCCAAGCCCTATGCCTTTATACCCTACGGGCGTACCCAATTCCAAGCCAACACCCGCGGGCTATGTGGAAGTAACCGACGCGAATAATTGGATAACTAAGGTAAGCATCCCTACCATTACGCCCTACCTGCCCGAAAAAGGCACAGCAAATGGTGCGGCGATAGTGATTTTCCCCGGTGGGGGATATGGTGGCCTGGCCAACAACCACGAGGGGATGGCTATTGCTAAAGCATTCAATAGTATTGGCGTTACGGCCTTTCTGGTGAAATATCGCTTACCATCGGATGAAATAATGGTTGATAAAACTATCGGCCCGCTACAGGATGCCCAGCGTGCGATACAAATAGTAAGGCAGGGCGCAGCCGGGTGGGGAGTAGACCCTCACCGCATCGGCATCATCGGTTTTTCAGCGGGGGGCCACCTGGCTTCAACCGCCGGTACGCATTTCGATAAGGTGGTAATCGACAATCCGGATAACATCAGCGTACGGCCAGATTTTATGATGCTGATATACCCGGTGATATCGTTCGGGCCGAAGGCACACGTAGGCTCGCGCGAAAACCTTATCGGCAAAACGCCATCGCAAGCCATGATAGACCTTTACTCCAACGAAAAGCAGGTAACCGCCAATACGCCGCCAACCTTTTTGATCCACGCCCAGGACGATGGCGCAGTACCTGTTGAGAATAGCCTGATGATGTACGAGGCACTTACCAACGCCAAAGTTAAGGTAGAGATGCACCTGTTCCAAAACGGCGGTCACGGCTTTGGCATGCCAAACCCCACCACCAAAGAAAAATGGTTCGATTGGGCTGCTGCCTGGATGGAAGCGAATGGGTGGTTGAAAAAATAAGATGATGGGGTTGATATCCGGCTTGTTTGCAAAGGCCCGACCATCGCGAGGGGAGATTCTTAACGATGGCTTAGCAATGGCGATGGAGTTTGGAGAAAACTGGCTTCAACCTATTAACGGTAGGCTAGAGGACAAATTCGGTTTTTTATCAGCACAGGAAATAGAATCGTACAGTAACATTTGCCGGGATGCGAGGAATGAAAGTAAGGGTTTTATTTTGAACAGCCTTGCAAAAGTTTTCGATAATGGTGAAACGATAAAGGATAGTGACTTTAAGACTGAGTTTGAAAATCACATTCTTCAAAAATTTGATTGGGTGAACAAGTCAAATATTAACGGTGCATATTCTCAAGGCATGTATTATGCATGGAGAGAAGGCCTTACCTCAGTGATAAAATGAATATCCCATTCCAAACCATCCAATGGGATAATATCCCCAAAGAAGAGCACCCCGGTACAAGGGGTACATCCTTTTGGCAGGTATTGCAATTGCCGGGTTTGCGCATAAGGCTGGTAGAATACTCCGCCGGTTACCTGGCCGACCACTGGTGCCAAAAAGGCCACATCGTGCATTGCCTGGAAGGGGAGTTTGAAAGCGAAATGGAAGGTGGCGAGATATTCACCTTAACTGCGGGCATGAGTTACGTGGTTTCTGATGATGCAAGCACGCACCGCTCTACGTCTAAAAATGATGTGAAGTTGTTGATTGTAGATGGAGATTTTTTAAAATTCAGCAATGGGGTTTAAATTTGCCTAATAATATTTCGACTTCCGGTTATAGTTGAAATATTGGACGACCCACCATATAAGGTGAAGTATTTGGAATATTTAATGTCGCATTTGTTGTATTGGTCATGAAGCGCGTTTATGTGGTTTATTACTTCCTCATCAGGGGTTTTGGGAATAAGACCGATTGTACCTGCTCTTTCCCTTATTTCCAAGTAGCAAGCGGCCCCTTCATACATGTTGTTGACCTCGCTGTCACTATAAGAGGTCGAGATTAGTGAGATAGCACCAGACAACGCCGCACTAATGGCGGCTATCATTTGGATGCCACTGTTTCCTATTATTTTGATTAAAACAGTAGTAATTGCGCCTGCCGAAAACAGCGCGAGTATGCCAGAAGTTAAAGTTAATTTTCTTTTTAATGTGGACTGTCCGTATGCCTTTTTTAATAGCATTTCCCTTCGCATTTCAGCGTTTTGTTGAACTCGACGTAGCTCTTTTTTATACTCTTGTTTCATGGTAAGGTTTTGATTTATAGCAAAAATACTACATTTGAAATCCTTCCACAATATCTTTACTCCGCTACTTCACCGCCGCCAAATTCTGATAATAACTACTCCCCACAGGCAGTACCGCCCCGTTTACTACCAATTGATGTCGCTCTATTTTCTCTACTTTGTTTACTGCGGCAATAAATGAACGGTGTATGCGGATGAACTGATCGGCTGGCAGCAGGTTCTCCACTTCGGATATCGTCATGCGGGAGAGGAGTTGCTTATCCTTTAGTTCAAAGTTTACGTAGTTGCCGGTGGCTTCCAGGTAGCAGATGTCATCAAACATTACCTTCACCTGCTCGTAACCGGTTTTCAGGAAAAGGTAATCTTTTTTATCCTCCCTGGTATTGCGGAAGTTGTACAGTTCATATGCCTTGTTGCAGGCCTTGGTAAAGCGCGCCAAAGAGAAGGGCTTCAGCAGGTAATCTACTGCATCCAGTTCAAAACTGGTAACGGCGTGCTCGGTATAGGCGGTGGTGAATATTACCAGCGGTTTTTTGCTGAGGCAGGCGAGCAAGTCGATTCCCGATATATCCGGCATTTTGATATCCAGGAACAGCAGGTCGATGGGGTTGTGTTGGAGGTATTCCATCGCCTTAAATGCATCGGTAAATTCGGCTTTCAAATCTACGAACGGAACCTTGGCCGCATGGGAGCGCACTACGCCAAGGGCCAGGGGTTCGTCGTCTATAGCTACTGCAGTTATCAAAATATCAGGCCAGATTAATGGTTAAATGTATGAAAAATTCGCTGGCATTCTCGCGGATGATGAGCTCGTGCTTGTTGTTGTAGAGCAGCTTCAGGCGCTGTTTTACATTCACCAGCCCAATACCGCTCTTGCCTTTTTCGGGGTCGTTATCCGGTCGGGTGTGGATGCTGTTGTGCACGTCGAAGTACAGCTTATCCTCCTTGGTTTGCAAGGTAATTTTGATGTGCGATGGCTCGCGCAGGCTGATGCCGTGCTTAAAAGCATTCTCAATAAAGGGTATCAGCAGCATGGGAGCAATTTGCAGGCCCAGGATATGGTCCTCAATCTGTACTTCTATCCTGATATCGGGCGAGGTTTGCGTACGTAGTTTTTGCAGGGCGATGTAGTTGTTAAGGTAATCAATTTCGCGGGTGAGCAGTATCTTTTCGTGCATGTTTTCCTGCAGCATAAAGCGCATCATGTCGCCCAGGCGCTGGATGCCCTCGCCGGTACGGTCGGCATTTTCCTGCAGGGCGGTGCCGTATAGGGTATTAAGGGCGTTGAACAAAAAATGCGGGTTTATCTGCGAGCGCAAAAAATCGAGGTTGGCGGCAGAGGTGCCAAGCGCAGTTTTAAGGGTGAGGATTTCGGCGGTGCCTGCCATGCGGCGTTTATAGGTTATCCACGAAAAAACGGAGGTTACGATGAGTTGAAACACGGCGTTGAACGCGATGATAACACCAACGTCGTTTTTGTTATCATAAATTGCTATGCCTATAAATAAAATCGGCATGGTTATAACAATGGTTAATAACAAAACCCGCAGCCAATAATGGAAGAAGCGTTTTTGTTTTTTTAAGGTATCGGGGATAAGGCTGTACATGGATAGCCCGTACAAAGCTATTGCCACGGGGATGGTTACAAAGAATAACCCAATGATACCTAAATGCACATCCATCACCAATAGGCAAAAAATAAGCACCATCCACACTACCAGCCCGATAATGCCGTCCTGCGTAATTACTTTATATTCTGATTGTATCCGCTCGGTATTATTAAGCAGGTAGTTGGCTGCATGCTTTATCAGGCTGTACAGCGTAAGCATCATTACCACCCAAACGGCGTAGATAAAGTTTGTTTTAAAAACAAGGTTGTACACATACTCCGGCGATTTGTTATAGAAAAGATAGCCCTTAAGCCAGGTATCGGTAACGCCGCAAAACAGCCATATCGCCCCAAACAAACTGACGGCCAAAACTGCCATCAAGGTGGTTTTCCGCTTTTCTATCAGCGAGGGGATGATGAGGAAATTCCAGAGCAGGAATGAAAAAAAGTACAGCGTGTACCGCGCCACCATCGGGAAGAAATAGTATTTGGAGTAGGAGTAGTGCAGGTTATATTCGTTAAACATAAACCTGTAAGGCGTCCAGATAACGTTTACGTTGCTTTCGGCAACACGGGCAAGCAATAGCAGTAGGATAAAGCCATAAATGCCGGCAGCGGCGTAGAGCTCTATTTTTTTAAGGTCGACGGTTTTTTTGATGCGGGTGATCATAGTGATAAAGAATTATGCTGCAAGATAAGCCCGGCTGAAAAATCAGGAAAGTAAATGGGACGAAAGCAGGGATAAGTGGGACGAAGCCCCCCAGCCCCCTAAAGGGAGAGCCGAAGTTTAAGAGCACGCAAATCAAAAGCTCCCCCTTCAGGGGGCGGGGGGGGCTTCCAATAGGTTTAATAATTCATTCAACTCATCCACCTTTTCAGATGCGCCGGCGTGTTCGTATGCGCTGATGAGGTTGCGCAGCACGCGTTTGATGATGTCGGTATTGGAGCAGGGCTCGTAAAATTGCTTATCGAATTTCAGGTTAAGCTGTTTCAAAAACATGTCCACATCGCGCCTGCCGAAAATGAAGCCTTTGTTGAATGCGTTGATGTAGAACAATATGCCGCCTTCGAATTCGGTTTCTTGGCTTTCGTCCATATAAGCCAGTATAAAGTGTTGCGGCAGGTTTACGCCATAAACGGGGATATCCAGCTTTTGGGCTATGATGGAGTAGATGATGGCGAGCGATATCTGGTTGCCTTTTTTGGTCTCCAAAACCTGGCTGATGTAGCTATTCTGCGGGTCGCGGTGGTTGCCGGTGTTGCCGCTAAACCCGTGTATGCTGTAAAAGACGTGGTTCATTAGTTTTACCTGCTCTACCGGGCTGCCCTCGTTCATCATCTGCAGCCATATGTCGCGTTTGATGGCTTCTATCTGGTTGATAACCTTTTGCTCGTCAAGATCGGGGTATTGGTAGCGGTTTATGATGAGTATGCCCTGCAAAAGGTCGAACGCGCCGCCATGGAACCATAACTGCAGGTCGTTCTTTACCGTGCCGAATTGTATCTCGTGTACCGTGTTGGCAATCCGCTCCTGTTGAATGGGGTCGAATGCTTGCTCGAAAGCACTCTCCAGATATCCGATAGCTTCGGTGCCGTAGGAGAGGAGTTTTTGATGAACGTGATGATAGATTTCGTGGTCCGGATCATCCAGCAGGCGAATTAGAGCATTGAGTTCCGTAGGATTTATCATATAGCTATCCACTAAAGTACTAAAGTTTATATAAATTTGCGTCATATAAACCGATGCTCAATCTAACGTTCGCTAAGGATTTCTTGTTTCACAGGTTCAGGTCAAAAAACCGTCATGGCTTACATTCGCCATTCGTTTACAAACTGGTAGACGAAGTTATTTACGATTATAAGCAAAAGCCCGCTTACGATAAAATAGAGAAAGAACGCGATAACCTGCTTGTTGATGACCGCGTTATCACCGTTACCGATTTGGGTGCAGGCTCGCGCGTGAACAAAAACCGGGAGAAGAAGATAAGCGATATCACCATCAATGCCCTCAAATCGCCCAAGCTGGCGCAGTTACTTTACCGCCTTGCCGCCTTCACCAAACCCAAGAGCATACTAGAATTGGGCACCTGCCTGGGTATTACTACCCTTTACCTGCACGAGGCCGCCCCCAATGCCAAGGTGCATACGCTGGAGGGCTGCCCCGAAACCGCTAAGGTGGCGCAGGAGGTATTCAACAGTGCCGGCTTGCGCAACATCAAACTGGTAACCGGCAATTTCGACGATACCCTTGCCGGCGTGTTAGGTAAACATGATAAACTGGATTTCGTGTACATCGACGGCAACCACCAGCGCGTGGCCACGCTGAATTACTTTGAGCAATGCCTGCCCAAAGTGCATGAAGATACCATGCTGATATTCGACGATATTTACTGGAGCGAAGGTATGAAACAAGCATGGGCGCAAATAAAGGCCAACCCACAGGTAACCGTAACGGTAGATTTGTTTTGGATAGGCCTGGTGTTTTTTAAAAGCGGCCGGGTGAAGGAAGATTTTAAAATTAGATTTTAGGTAGTTCATGGTTCATGGATGATAGTTCATAGCCGAAGCTCGGAAGCTGCCATGAACCATGAACTATCATCTATGAACTAATCAAATTCCTGCGAAAGCAATTTCAAGGTCCAGTTCAAAGCCGGGCAATATCGGAGTAGTTATCACATCGCCGATAGTCATTAATTTTGAGGGCTGATACTGCCCGCCTGTCAAAATGTATTTCAAAAAGGTTTTATCCTGAGGGGAAATTATCCAATATTCTAAAACACCCGATTCCTCGTAAACCTCATATTTATTGCGTAGCTCTTTTTGGTTATTACCCGGAGATAGGATCTCCACAATAATATCCGGAGCACCGGCACAGCCTCGTTTATCCAGTTTTGATTTATCGCAAATTACGCATATATCGGGTTGCACTACGGTATAAATCTTATCGTTTACATTGCCCGTACGTGGAAGCCGCACATCAAAAGGAGCACTATATACTTTGCACGGTTTGCCGCGAAGGTAACTGTATAACTCACCTGAAATAACTGCCGATATATCCTGATGATACAAGTTTGGTGCAGGCGTCATTTTAAATATCTTTCCCTTTATCAGTTCCAGCCTATCTTCAAATGTCCATTTAAGATAATCAGCATAACTGTATGTTTTATTCAAGTCAAGGTCTGATAGTTGCATGGTCTCCGTTTTTATCAAAGTTAATCTTTCATCTGCACATTTGAAATCTGAAATCTGCACATCCGGCTTAAAACGCTTCTCCCAGCCCAATATAAAGCCCGCTCAACCTCGATTCATTGGGTCGTTTCTCGCCAACACCATAATCTACTCTGATGCTCAAACCTTTCTCCGTATCGAAGAAATAGCGTAGCCCGCCGCCGTAATTGGGTTTAAATTCGCTGAAGCTAAAATCGCTGTTCCATACTTGCCCGGTGCCAACGAAGCCTACTATGCCAACGCGGTTAGTGATACGGTAACGTAGTTCCGCTTGCCCAGCCAGCAGGTTGCGGTCGCGGAAACGGCCATTGTAGTAGCCGCGCATCATCTCGTCGCTGCCTAGTGCAGGCATCAAATAAAATGGCGACTGGCTACCCGTCAAACTCTGTTCCTGTATATCGAAGCCTAAAACAAAATGCTTACTTAGCGAAAAGAACTGCGCGTACTCCACATTCAACAGCCCTCCGCTGTAATCGCTGTTGCTGCCAATGCCTTTCATCAAATCCAGGTAACTGGTGATAACCGCACCTTTGGTGGTGTAAGTATTGTTGTTGCGGCTATCAAAAATCACCGTTGGCCCCGCGTATAAAGTGGTGCCACCATGGCGGCCCTGCAGGCTGGCATCGGTTTCAAATATCCCGGTTTTATCGGCATCGCTAAAGCGGTAATCAAACCCGCCGGCAACCAGGCCTATGTAAAAGTATTGCCCAATCTTTTTCTCTGCACTGGTGGCCACCTTAAACCGTTTAAGGCCAAGGCGGTCGGCATTGCTCTTTAGGGTATTATTGCCCGTGCCATAAAAATCGAAGGGGAAGTTAATGTACGATACCGCCGCTATGTAATGATACTTGTTTTGCGGGGCCCAGTAGCTGGTGCTCAGGCTAAAGCGGCTTTGCCCCTTGGTAGTGATAGTAGCGTAGGCGAATATGTTCGATACCCGGGTTTCGCGGTGCGCCGTATCGGTATAAAAGGAAAGGAGGCCCGCGCCGCCAAGCTCTACGCCGGTTTCGGGCGCGGTGCTTAATACGGGCAGTATCACAAAACTGCTCTTCTTGGTGGTATCCTTATCAAAATACATCTTGCGGATAAATTTCGGCAGGAAGCTGTTCTGCGCCAATGCAGGCTGCAAAAAGGCCGTTAACAGTAACAAAGGGATAAGTTTTTTCATAAGGTAGTTGTTGCTAAAGGTAAAGCTTAGGCGTTTGTTTTATCCAATTTTCAAATTAAAATTCTGTTAATGTCAAAATACCTACTTTTGCGCCATAATCAGCATCAATAAAATATGAGCACAGAAAGAGGCCCTATATCGCAATTTATCGAGAGGAATTACCTGCACTTTAACGCAGCGGCATTAATGGATGCAGCCAAAGGCTACGAAACCCACCTTACCGAAGGCGGTAAAATGATGGTTACCCTGGGTGGTGCCATGAGCACTGCCGAACTGGGCATCTCATTGGCCGAGATGATACGCCAGGGAAAGATTGACATTATCAGCTGTACCGGTGCTAACCTGGAAGAGGATATCATGAACCTGGTGGCGCACTCGCACTATAAACGCGTACCCAACTACCGCGACCTGAGCCCGCAAGACGAGTGGGACCTTTTAGAGAACCACTATAACCGCGTAACTGATACCTGCATCCCCGAGGAAGAAGCCTTCCGCCGTTTGCAAAAACATATTTTTAAGATTTGGAAGGATGCCGATACCGCCGGCAAGCGCTACTTCCCGCATGAATATATGTACAAGATATTGCTTAGCGGCGAGCTGGAGCAGTACTATGAGATAGACCCTAAAAACTCCTGGATGCTGGCAGCTGCAGAAGCTAACCTACCTATTGTAGTACCCGGATGGGAAGACTCTACTATGGGCAACATCTTTGCATCATACGTTATCAAGGGCGAAGTAAAAGCCACCACCATGAAAAGCGGTATAGAATACATGGCATGGCTAGCCGGCTGGTATCCCGAAAACTCTACGGGCAAAGGCATCGGCTTTTTCCAGATAGGTGGCGGTATAGCGGGCGATTTCCCGATATGTGTTGTCCCGATGCTATACCAGGATATGGAGATGCCCGAAATTCCATTCTGGAGCTACTTCTGCCAGATATCCGATTCTACCACCTCTTACGGCTCTTACTCGGGTGCTGTGCCTAACGAGAAAATTACCTGGGGCAAACTGGATATCAACACGCCAAAATTCATTGTAGAGAGCGATGCAACAATTGTTGCACCACTCATTTTTGCCTGGATATTAAAACAATAACTATTTTTTGGATTAAATTCAAAAAATAATTGCGCGGTAATTTTTTAAGCCATGGTTAAAAAAGCCCTTTTACACATGTTTTAGGGCTTTTTTAATTTGTTTAGAACGATTATAAATTAGATATTACTGTCAGGAATTTGTCAGCTATACCTTAATAAATTTTACTTTTGTGGCTGAAAAAGTGGGTAAAACATACTTCTTTACGTCAGTTTATCACATTAACTACATAATTATTTAGCATAAATACACTTTATGAGAAATATCTCATTGATTCTTAAACAGTTCTCAAAGTCGGTTTTACTGGTTGCGGGTTTAGCACTTTGCGGATTAACTGCAAATGCACAGGCCGACCCCGCCAAAGGCGAAGCGATATTTAAAGCCAAATGTACAGCCTGCCATAAGATTGATGTCCGGATGACAGGACCGGCGCTTGGCCCGCAGTTGGAAGCAGAAACCGACGACGCTTACCTTACCAAGTGGATCCAGAACAACCAGGCGTTGATTGCTGCGAAAAACCAGAAAGCACTCAAAATTTATAACGAGTTCAATCAGGCGGGTATGACCGTATTTGCGGAATTGACCGATGCCGATGTTGCAAACGTTATTGCTTACGTGCGTGCCGACTGGAAAAAACAGAAAGAAGACAAAGCCAAGCCAGCCGCCGGCGGTGCTGTTGCAGCAGAGCAAGGCCCAAGCAACCTGGTAGTATTTGGCCTGTTAGGCGTTATCGTTATTGCGTTCATCGTGATACTGGTACTTAACAAGGTTATCGCAACCCTCGAGCGTTTGTTGCTTAATAAAGGCGGACTGCTGCTCGACGAAGAAGAAGAGGTTGAAGAAAAAGTTAAAGGCGATAAGTTAGCCGTTGTTAAAAAGGCGCTTAAAAACAAAAAACTGGTATTCTTTATAGTGCTTTGCGGTACCATTGCCATGGGTAGCTGGAGCTGGGTTACTATGTGGAACACCAACGTACACTCGGGCTATCAGCCGGTACAGCCTATCAAATATTCGCACAAGCTGCACGCCGGTGTCATGAAGATTGAGTGCCAGTACTGCCACACCGGTGCATTCAAATCTAAGAATGCTTCAATACCATCATTAAACGTTTGTATGAACTGCCACAAGGCGGTTAAGACAGAGTCGCCGGAGATAAAGAAAATTTACGATGCTTTGGGTTACGACCCCGCAACGGCGAAATACGATAGCACCAAAGCTCAACCAATTCAATGGGTGCGCGTACACAACCTGCCGGATCTGGCTTACTTTAACCACTCGCAGCACACTGTAGTTGGTAAAATAGAGTGCCAGAAATGCCACGGCCAGGTACAGGAAATGCAGGAAGTTTACCAATACTCTCCGCTTACCATGAAATGGTGTATCCAGTGCCACAAGCGCACCGAAATTAGCGGCAAAGGCAACGGCTACTACGATAAGATACTCGCAGCACACGATAAGATCAAAAAAGGCGAGAAAGTTACGCCTGCCATGTTAGGTGGCCTTGAGTGCGCAAAGTGCCATTATTAATAAACGGATTTAGAACTTAGCATTACAGTTTATATAACTTAAATGGATAGCAATAAAAAATACTGGAAAGGTTTAGAGGAACTAAACAGAACCCCAGAATTTGTTGAGAAAAATAGACACGAGTTTGCGGAGCCCATCCCAATTGAAGAAGTTTTAAGCGGGGGCGGTTTATCAGCAAAAACGCCTCGCCGCGACTTCCTGAAGGCGCTTGGTTTTGGCGTGGGCGCAGTTACCCTGGCGGCTTGCCAAAAGGTACCGGTGCACAAGTCTATACCTTACCTGGTAAAACCTGAAGAAATTACTCCGGGCATAGCCAACTACTATTCTTCAACTTACGAAGGCAGCGCGATATTGGTTAAAACCCGCGAGGGCAGGCCGATAAAGGTAGAAGGTAACCCCGGCGACCTTTTATCAAAAGGCGGCTTAAGCGCACAGGCGCAGGCTTCGGTACTTGAATTGTATGATAACAGCCGTGTGCAGGGTCCGGTACTTAACGGTACTTCTACAGGCTGGCCTCAACTGGATAAATTCGTTAAAGACGAGCTTGCAGCCATCAAGGCGGGCGGCAAAAAGATAAGCCTGGTTACGTCAACCGTACACAGCCCTTCTACTTTAGCTGTTATTGCAGATTTTATTACAGCATTCCCTACTGCAAGTCACGTTACTTATGACGCTGTATCTTATACAGGTATTATACAGGGAAACAAAAATAGCTTCGGTAAAGCGGTTGTGCCGCACTACAATTTCGATAAAGCGAAGGTTATCGTGAGCTTCGGCGCCGATTTCCTGGGTACCTGGATATCCGGTGAGGAATTCACCACTCAATACGTTCAAAACAGGAACAGCAAAGCACTGGAAGAGAAGAAAGACATGTCTCGCCACATCCAGTTCGAAAGCGGGATGAGCCTTACCGGCACCAACGCCGATGTTCGCTTACCTATCAAACCATCTGAAGACGGCCTGGCCATCATCAACCTGTACAATGCATTGAATCCGGCTGGTGCTTTGCCTGGTGCAAAAAAACTGACCAATGCAAACGCTGATAAGGCAATCATCCTGGCAGCTAAAGAGCTTCAAAAAGCCGGTGCAGGCAAAGCGTTAGTGGTTTCGGGTTCGAACGATGTATCAGTTCAAACTGTAGTTAATGCCATCAACTCGTTGCTGGGCAGCTACGGTTCTACTATCGATCTGGATAACCCATCACGCCAATACGCCGGTAACGATACCGATTGGCTGCAATTTGTTGCTGATGCCAAAAATGGCGCGGTAGATGCGGTTTTCTTCCTTGATGCTAACCCTGCGTACGATTTTTATATCGCTAAAGATATCGAGGCTGCCCTTAAAAAGGTACGCCTTAAAGTAACCTTCTCAGATAAGGCCGACGAAACCGCCGCCCTTTGTGATGTTGTTGCGCCAAACCACCACTACCTCGAGTCGTGGGGCGATGACAGCGCAGTAGAAGGCTACTACACTATAGTACAACCAACCATCAACCCGGTTAACAACACCCGCCAGGCCGAAGAAAGCCTGCTGGTGTGGAGCGATAACGCGGTTAAAACCTACTACACCTACCTGCGCAACAATTGGGATAAAAACTTATTGGCAAAAGGCGGTTTAGCCGGCCAAAAAGGTTGGGAAGCGCTTTTGCAAAAAGGCTTCATCAATGCAACGTCGGTTACGCCTGGTACCTACAACTTCACATTGAGCCTGGGCGGTGTAGCGCAAACTATCGTAAACAATAGCGGTAAAGTGACAGCCTCCGGCGACGGTGGGTTCGAGCTACAGGTTTATCAAACCCCCGCCATGCGCGATGGTAAGAAAGCCAACAACCCATGGTTGCAGGAGTTGCCAGATCCGGTTTCTAAAGTAACCTGGGATAACTTCGCGGCCATGTCGCCTGCAGATGTTAAGAAAATGGGTCTTGATGAGTTCCAGGTAATCACCATAAAAGGTGCTAACGGATACTCGGTAGATTTGCCGGTACTTTCGCAACCTGGCCAGGCTGTTGGTTCTATATCAGTAGCTGTTGGTTACGGCCGTACTGCTGCCGGTTTAGTAGGCAACAATGTTGGTAAAAACGCATATCCTTTTTACAACCTGCTTAGTGGAACGTTCCAAACTGTATCTGCAGTAACTGTAACAAAAACCAGCGCTATATTCCCGCTTTCGCAAACGCAAACGCACCACTCTTTCGAGGGGCGTAATGTTATCCGCGAAGCCACCCTGGTAGAATACCAAAAAGACCCTGCTGCAGGCAGTGGTAAAGAAGGCGAACACGAAGGATTTTATGATCTTTGGGAGAACAGCCCGCACGATAAACCGGTTTACGACTGGGTTATGGCTATCGACCTTAACGCCTGTACAGGTTGCGGCGCTTGCGTTGTTGCTTGTAGCGCAGAAAATAACATCCCTGTTGTAGGCAAGGAAGAAGTTGGCCGCCGCCGCGAGATGCACTGGATCCGTATCGACCGCTACTACAGCTACGATAACGGCAAAGGCGAGCTCAACGTAACCAAGGAGAAAGAGATAGATCATCTGACCAATTTCGATAACGTATCGGTAGTTCACCAGCCGATGCTTTGCCAGCACTGCGATCACGCACCTTGCGAAACCGTGTGCCCGGTACTGGCTACCACCCACTCATCGGAAGGTTTGAATATGATGGCATACAACCGTTGCGTAGGTACACGTTACTGCGCAAACAACTGCCCTTACAAAGTGCGCCGTTTCAACTGGTTCAACTACTGGAACGATAGCCGCTTTGATAACTACCTGAGCAACGAGCACACTCAACTGGTATTGAACCCTGATGTTACCACCCGTTTCCGTGGGGTAATGGAAAAATGTTCAATGTGCGTACAACGTATCCAGGCCGGCAAATTGAAGGCTAAAATTGAGAAACGCCCGTTGGCCGATGGTGAAGTTAAAGTTGCCTGCCAGCAAACATGCTCTGCAAACGCTATTGTTTTCGGTAACAGGAACGACCCTAACTCTGAAGTTTCTAAAGCTTTGAAGAGCGAACGTACTTACTACGTACTGGAAGAATTGAACGTTAAACCAGGCATAGGCTACCAGGTAAAAGTAAGGAACACATTATCAGAATTACAGGCTTAATTATTACAAGAGATTTATATATATGGCATCTCACAGTGAATCAATAATCAGGGAACCGTTAATTACGGGCAGGGATATTACCTATGCCCAGATTACTAACGAGGTATTAAACCCTGTTGAAAATAAACCTAATAAAGCCTGGTGGATCGGTTTTACCGTTGCTTCTATGGGCTCGCTATTATGGGTTGTGGCTATCAGCTACACCTTTTGGTTCGGCTTAGGCGCATGGGGCTTAAACAAAACAGTAGGATGGGCCTGGGATATCACCGGTTTCGTATGGTGGGTAGGTATCGGTCACGCCGGAACGCTTATCTCGGCCGTACTTTTGCTCTTCCGCCAAAACTGGCGTAACTCTATCAACCGCTCTGCCGAGGCGATGACCATCTTCGCGGTAATTTGCGCGGCTACTTACATCGTAGCGCACATGGGCCGCCCATGGTTAGCTTACTTCACCCTGCCGCTGCCAAACCAGTACGTACTTTGGGTAAACTGGAACTCGGCACTGATGATGGACGTGTTCGCGATATCAACTTACTTCTCGGTATCATTAGTATTCTGGTACACAGGTTTATTGCCGGATATCGCTTCTATCCGCGACCGCGCAACAGGTTTACGTCGCCGTATCTATTCGGTAATGTCGTTCGGCTGGACAGGTTCAGTTAAAACCTGGCAGCGTTTCGAGACGGTATCCCTGATATTGGCCGGTATATCTACGCCGCTGGTACTTTCGGTACACACTATTGTATCTTTCGACTTTGCTACATCCCTCGAACCGGGATGGCACACCACTATATTCCCGCCATACTTCGTTGCGGGTGCAATCTTCTCGGGTTTCGCAATGGTACAAACGTTGTTGCTGGTTACCCGTAAGGTATTGGGCTTAGAAAACTACATCACGATGTTCCACATCGAATCGATGAATAAGATCATCATGCTTACGGGCTCTATCGTAGGTGTGGCTTACATCACCGAGTTCTTCATCGCATGGTACTCGGGTGTTGAATATGAGCAATACGCTTTTATCAACCGTGCAACCGGGCCATACTGGTGGGCATACTGGAGTATGATGAGCTGTAACGTAATTTCTCCGCAGTTGTTCTGGTCGGCTAAATTGCGCAGGAGCATCAAGTTCTCCTGGTTCCTTTCCATTATCGTAAACATCGGTATGTGGTTCGAGCGTTTCGTAATTATCGTTACCTCACTGCACCGTGATTATATCCCATCGAGCTGGGTTATGTTTTATCCAACCTGGGTAGATGTGAGTGTATTCATCGGTTCCATCGGCTTGTTCTTCACCATGTTCCTGTTATTCATCCGCGTGCTACCTTCAGTGGCTATGGCCGAGGTGAAACTGTTGCTGAAAACAAGCAGCGAGCAGGCTAAAAAGAAACTGATACTGGAGGGCCATTTAGAGCCGGCCGAGGTTCAGCACTACAAAGAATCGTTAGTGAAGTTTGACAGTATTGACATGTCTGATTACGAAAAAATATAAAAATGAGTAGCACAAAATTTATATTAGGCTTATTTGATGATCCCGATGATATGATGCACGGGATAGAGAAGCTGCAGAAGAATAGCGTCCCTATTTACGATGTTTATACCCCAATGCCTATCCACGGCATCGAGGCTAAATTGGGCATAAAAGAATCCAGGCTGGGTTACGCGGCGTTTTGCTTCGGTTGCCTGGGTGCAACAGTAATATTCAGCATATTGTATTATACGCTGGTACACGATTGGCCGATGGATATTGGTGGCAAGCCAAACTTTGCGATGCCAAACTTTGTGCCGTTCACCTTTGAGTGGACCATCTTATTCACCGCATTTGGTATGACGCTTACCTTTTTTGCCGCTACTCACCTTTTCCCGGGCCGCGCGCCAAGGGTGATGGACTTGCGCGCAACCGATGACCGTTTCGTTATCGCTATAAACGCAAAAGGCAACATACCACATGAAGATATTACCAACTTGTTAAAAGAAGCAGGAGCTGTAGAAGTAAAGCATAACGACAGAAAATATGTTAGCTATGAATAAATTTAGAATATTGGGCACAACGGCCATCGTTATTGCTGCATCGATCGTGTTCACATCGTGCAAGGATAAACGCAGCACCGGTTGGGAATATGCTCCTAATATGTACGAACATACCGCATACGACCCGGATCAGCCAAATAAAAACTTTAAAGACGGCAAAACGGCGCAGTTGCCACCGGCTGGGACAACACCAAGGGGTTTCAGGCGCTTCGATTTCCCGGGAACTACTGACGGTTATCATCAGGCAGACGTTAGTTTCCATCTGGATAGCCTGATAGCCCAAACGCCGGCGCATTTAGCCGAAGGCAAGAAATTGTTTACCACTTTTTGCGCTCCGTGCCATGGCGTAACAGGCCAGGGCGATGGTTTGGTGGTACAACATGGTTACCCGGCTCCTCCTTCGTACTCTAAAGGGCAATCATCTCGCGGTGGTGCCATGAAAGACCTTACTGATGGTAAAATTTATCATACTATAACCTACGGTGTAAACTCTATGGGTTCGTACGCTTCGCAGATAGCGCCTGACGATCGTTTGAAAATAGTTATGTATGTTCATCAATTACAAAAGTTATAAGATTATTTTTAATGAAGACTCATAATAATTTTGACGAGAAATTTGAATTCGGTGGTTTAGCCAAAACACTAAGTTTGGCAGCTATCGTATTGGGTGCCGTATTTATGGTAATAGGATTTATCCTTGGCGGAGATCACGTACAACGTATGTTCAGCAATTTATTGTTGATGTCATACTTCTTTGTGTGCGTATGTACTTGCGGCGTATTCTTTTTAGCCTATCAGTACGTTGCGCAGGCAGGCTGGTCTGCTTCGCTGATAAGGGTACCGCAGGCATTTGCTAAAGTGCTGCCTGTTGCGAGCCTAATTTTGCTGATTGTTGTTAGCGCAGGCTTGTTTACCCAGCACGAAATCGTTCACGAAGGCGAGAAACACATGGTGCCCTACCTATACGCATCATGGGCAACACACGGTTTAACCGTGGTGGGCAGCGAAAATTACAACGCTGTTATTGCCGGCAAAGCACCGTTTTTAACGGTAGGTTTCTTTTATGGGGTGCTTGTAGTATTCCTGGCGGCTTATAGCTACTTTGGTTATGCTTTAACCAAATGCTCTGTAGATGAAGATACCGAAGGCGGCATGCGCAACTATAACAAAAGCTTTGCGTTAGCTTGTACCTTCCTGGTAATATTTGGTTTTACCTTCCCGATTTTTGCATTCGGTACCATCATGAGTTTAGAGGCACACTGGTTCTCAACTATGTTTGGTTGGTATAACCTTGCAGCGATGCACGTAGTGGGTTTGGCTATAATGGCTTTAACTATTATTTTGCTGCGCAAGAAAGGTTACATGCAGTGGGTTGCTCCGGATCACCTGCACGATTTCGGTAAACTGATTTTTGGTTTCTCTATTTTCTGGACCTACGTATGGTTTGCCCAGTTCTTCCTTACATGGTACGCTAACATCCCCGAGGAATCGGTATATTTCTACAAACGCTGGGAGCCTGAGTATAAGCCTTGGTTTTGGTTGAATATCGCTATGAACTTCCTGGCACCTTTGTTATTACTGATGTCTCGCGATGCAAAACGTTTAGCCAACCGGATGATGTGGACCTGTATCTTGCTGATAGCCGGCCACTGGCTTGATTATTACCTGATGGTTATGCCGGGCACGGTAGTAGAAAAGCGCGGTTTCTTTGTTGAAGAGATAGGTACGTTTGTTGCTTTCGCTGGTTTATTCACCTTCCTGATGCTGACGCAGTTGAGCAAATTCAAATCGCTTATACCTAAAAAGCATCCTTTCCTGCAAGAGAGCCTGCATCATCACATATAATAATTGTTAAATTTGCACGAAATACAACAATCATAAAAACCAATAAAATGGGATTCAAAAGTTTATTTAGTTCTAAAAAAATGCTTTCGCTTTCGGCGGCGTTCCTGCTATTCGGCACAAACGTGCTGATGGCTCAGGATGCAGCAACCGGCGCGGCGGCAGATGCGGCCAAGCCCAATGTTTGGCTGGGTGCAGCTTATTACGTGCTGCTATTTGTTATCGTATGCTTTGTTGTAGGCATTGTTGGCAAAATACTGCGCGTTTACGATCTTACCCAACAGATACAAAACAAAAAGCCTATCAACTGGCATAATGTGATGGGTGCTGTGTGCCTTATCTTCCTGGTAGCAGGCATGTACGGCGCTTATTGGTCATTCACTGTACAGGGCGCTATGATTTTGCCGATATCGGCATCTGAGCATGGCGTTAAGATAGACGAGATGTTTTGGACAACCACCGTGTTGACCATGATCGTGTTCGTAATTACCCAGATATTACTTTTTGGTTTCCTTTTCGCTTACCGTTACAACGCAAAACGCCGTGCGCATTTCCTTCCGCATGATAACACCATCGAGAAGGTTTGGACCATAGCCCCGGCTATCGTATTGACTATATTGGTTATCTTCGGTTTCTTCACCTGGGAAAAAATCACCAACAGCACTGATGCTAAAGGCGAGCATTCGATTAATATCGATATTACTGGCCACCAGTTTGCCTGGGAACTGCGTTATCCTGGTGCCGATGGCAAGCTGGGTAAAACAAATTACAAACTGGTAACCGGCATAAACAAGGTGGGCGTTGATTTTAAAGATAAATCTGCTTACGACGATTTGCAGGTAGATACCATGTACCTGCCTGTGGGCAAATCTATCAGGTTGAATATCCACGCGCAAGACGTTATCCATAGCGTTTACATGCCACATTTCCGTGTGCAGTTGAACGCGGTACCCGGCTTGCCTACTTACTTTAAATTTACGCCAACCCTTACTACTGCAGCAATGCGACGCGAAGTGGGCGACCCTGCTTTCGAGTACCTGGTATATTGCAACAAAATATGCGGAGGTGCGCATTACAACATGAAAAAGGTTGTACGTGTAGTAGAAGAATCAGAGTACCAGGCATGGTTAGCACAGCAAAAACCTTACCTGACAGATCTAATCAAAAAAGATCTGAAGTATGCCGTAGTAAAACCGGCTGAAACACAAAACAGGTTAGCGTTAAACAATTAATTCAACAAGATTAGCGAGTATGTCAACATTAGCAGTTCAAGATCACGGAGCAGGTCATCACGACGAAGATCACGGACACCACCATCACGATACGTTCCTGACTAAATACGTTTTTAGCCAGGATCATAAAATGATTGCCAAGCAATTCCTGGTAACAGGTATTACTATGGCGTTCATCGCGATGATATTATCGATACTATTCAGGATACAATTAGCATATCCTGACAAAGCGTTTCCTTTGATGGAAACATTGCTGGGCCGTTTTGCACCAGGCGGTCGTTTAGATTCTAACTTTTACCTGGCCCTGGTTACCATACACGGTACCATCATGGTATTCTTTGTACTTACCGCCGGTTTGAGCGGTACCTTCAGTAACCTGCTTATCCCATTGCAGTTAGGTGCACGCGATATGGCTTCGCCGTTCATGAATATGCTTTCGTACTGGTTCTTCTTTATGGCCAGTGTCATTATGCTTTCATCGTTCCTGGTACAAAAGGGCCCTGCAAGCGGCGGCTGGACTATTTACCCTCCGCTATCGGCCATGCCTAAAGCAATGCCCGGTTCAGGTATGGGGATGACTTTATGGCTCATCAGTATGGTGCTTTTTATCGCATCATCATTAATGGGCGCTATCAACTACGTAAGTACAGTATTGAACATGCGTACCAAAGGGATGGACCTTTGGAAGATGCCTTTGACTATCTGGGCGTTCTTCCTTACTGCTATCCTGGGTATCCTGGCGTTCCCGGTACTGGTTGCCGGTGTTGTATTATTGATATTCGACCGTAGCTTCGGTACAAGCTTCTACCTATCAGAAATCGTAATAGGCGGTAGCGCTGTACAGCCTTTCGAGGGCGGTAGCCCAATACTGTTCCAGCACTTGTTCTGGTTCCTGGGCCACCCCGAGGTATATATCGTAATTATGCCTGCGATGGGTATTTCATCTGAAGTGATGTCGGTAAACTCGCGTAAACCAATATTTGGTTACCACGCCATGGTTTACTCCCTAATAGGTATCACCGTATTATCGTTCATTGTATGGGGTCACCATATGTTCGTAACGGGTATGAACCCGTTCCTGGGCGGTGTGTTCATGATCACTACGCTGATAATCGCGGTACCATCCGCAGTAAAAACATTCAACTGGCTGGCTACGCTTTGGCGCGGTAACATCCGCTTTACTGCGGCAATGCTATTCGCTATCGGCATGGTGTCGTTCTTTATCTCAGGTGGTTTAACAGGTATATTCCTGGGTAACGCTGCGCTGGATATCAACCTGCACGATACCTACTTCGTGGTTGCCCACTTCCACCTCGTAATGGGTTCAGCAGCTATATTTGGTATGCTTGCCGGTGTTTACCATTGGTTCCCTAAAATGTATGGCCGCGTAATGAACGAGAAACTGGGTTACCTGCACTTCTGGTTAACCTTCATAGGTGCTTACCTGGTGTTCTTCCCTATGCACTTCATGGGCCTTGGTGGCGTTCCTCGCCGCTACTACGCATTTACCGAATTCGTAGAGTGGAACAAATGGTTATCAGTAAACGTATTCATCACCTGGGCCGCTATTATGGCAGCACTCGCACAGGTTGCTTTTGCAGTGAACTTTGTGTACTCGATCTTCTGGGGTAAACGTACAACTCAAAACCCTTGGCAGGCAAACACCCTGGAATGGACAGCGCCAGTAGAGCATTTCCACGGCAACTGGCATGGCGAGATACCAACCGTTTACCGTTGGCCATATGATTACAGCAAGCCTGGCGCCGAAGAGGATTACATCCCGCAGACTGTTCCACTTTCGCAAACCATGAGCTCTAACGTTCAGCACGATTTTGAAGATAATCCTGCAGGTTTAGATGCTTATGCAAAATGGAACGACGCTAAAAAGAGCAACGAAGAAGTAAAGTAATTTTTATATCAGAACTGATTTTTTAGGGTAATTGTCAAGTTCTAAGTCTTAAGTCAGAAGTTCTAAGTCGGGTTTTGGACTTAAGACTTCTGACTTTGAACTTAAGACTTTGGAGAGTTACCCTAATTTGTTAGGAATATTTTGAATGAGTAATAACGTATCCGGGAGCCGATTTATAAAGATAAACCTGTTGACCATCATCTCGCTGTTCGTATTGATACTAGCAGGCGGGGTGGTACGTAGCAGCGGCTCGGGAATGGGATGCCCGGATTGGCCTAAATGCTTCGGGCAGTATATACCACCCACCAGCATATCCGAGCTGCCCATAAACTACAAGCAGCAGTATGCAGATAAGCGGCTGGCCAAGAATCAAAAATTCGCCAAACTACTGGATGTTTTTGGATACAGCCAGTTGGCCATGCGCATCCGTAACGATCGCTCGATACTGGTGCCCGAAGAATTTAACAGTGCCCGCACCTGGACGGAGTATATCAACCGCCTTATTGGGGCAATTACAGGCGTTTTCTTATTGCTGGCAGCAGTATTTTCTTTCAGGTATTGGAAAAGCGATAAGCTGATACCCATACTCAGCGTGCTGAACGTCATCCTGGTGGGTTTCCAGGCGTGGTTGGGTTCTATAGTAGTATCAACCAATTTGGTTGCCTGGATAGTTACCGTACACATGCTGCTAGCGCTGGCCATATTGGCCATCAGCATAGCAACCTACCACATGGCGAGGGTTGAGGGGCGTTACAAACTAACTGTAAGGCCTTTTATCGTGATACTTACTTTACTGGTACTTGCATTGAGCATATTGCAGATAACCTTCGGCACCGAGGTGCGCGAGAAGATAGATGCTGTGGCCAGCCACTTAGAGGGCAGCTATCGTGATAGCTGGACCAGCAGGGCAGGGGAGATATTCACCCAGCACAGGGATATGGCCATCATGGTTTTGATACTGAATGTTGTTTTGTATGCATTGATACGGCGTACGTTCACCAGGCACTCTATGCAGCAGCAGTTGATGAGCTTTACCTTTTTGATGCTGATGCTGCAGATAGTAACGGGCATCATCCTATCCTATTCGTCGTTGCCGCCATACGCGCAGGCAGCACATATTGTATTGGCAAGCCTGGTTTTTGGTGCCCAGTTTTATTTGTTGTTGAATTTATTCAGTTCGGTTAATTTACAGGGGGCACGCAGGTGAAGTGGAGCGATTTTAGCAAACTGATAAAGCTTAGGCTTACCTTTTTGGTAACGTTTTCGGCTTCGATATCATTCATCATAGCCGTGAAAGCCAATGGTGGCGATACCTGGGGCTCGCTTTACAGCAGCACCATGTGGCTCAATTGGGCAAAGCTGGTTATCGGCGGTTTCCTGGTTACCTCGGCGGCCAATTGCTTCAACGAGGTGATAGAGGTAGATACCGATAAGCTGATGAAGCGCACGATGGATAGGCCAATGCCTGCCGGACGCATGACAACCGGGCAGGGCCTTGTTTTAGGCCTGGGCATGGGCATGATGGGGACGTATTTGCTGGGTAGTTTGAATATACTTACCGGCTTGTTATCGGTGTTCTCTATACTGTTATATGCATTTGCTTACACGCCGCTTAAACGGAAATCGGCAATTGCGGTGTTCGTAGGGGCAATACCGGGGGCATTACCGGCTTTAATTGGTTACGTAGCCGGGCAACCGCACGGTAGGATAGACGAGATAGCGCTGATATTGTTCAGCATACAATTCATATGGCAATTCGTTCACTTTTGGGCCATTGCCTGGGTGCTTGACGATGATTATAAGCTGGCCGGTTTCCGCTTGCTACCAACAGGTAAAAGGGATAAAGCCAGCGCGGCAATTACCTTTGTATTTGCCATCATAATGGTGCCGGTGAGTTTGCTGCCTACTATTTATGGTTATGGCGGTTACTATGTAGGCGGCGTGTCGTTGGCCATGAGCCTGTTGTTTTTATACCAGGCGTTCAACCTGCTGCGTAAGGCGGATGTTGCCGCGGCGCGTACGTTGATGTTTGGCTCTTTTTATTATTTGCCGGTAGTGCAACTAATGTTTTTATTTGATTTTATAGGAAAGGTGAAATGATGATGGCTAACATAGAACAAGAAGATAAACTGCAGCTGGCCCCCAAAAAATTCAACATGTGGATATTCATATTCACTTCGTTTATGCTTTTTGCGGCACTCACCAGCGGCTTTATCGTTTACAGCGGGGGCCACGGTACAGGCATCAATATTAAATTGCCGGCCATATTTACCTACAGCACTATCGTGATAGCGCTGAGCAGCGTAACCATGTACCTGGCATCCAAAGCAGCGCGCGAGCTGCAGATGGAAAAACAACGCCTGTTTTTAGGCGTAACTATTTTGTTGGGCGTGGCGTTCTTTGCCCTGCAAACATATGCGTGGCTGGTGTTGCTGCCGCAGATGGGGGTGTTTTTCATCAACCAGAATGCTTCGCAATCTTTTATATACGTATTTGTATGGATACACCTGGTACATATTTTGGCAGGGGTATTGCTGTTAGGCAACACGCTTTTAGGCACGTACCGCAACAAGCCGCAGGTTAAGAATTTATTCGGAATGCAGATGTCCTCTATTTTTTGGCATTTTGTCGATATTATATGGATTTATCTGTATGTTTTTTTACTTTTGAACCAATATTAACAAACACATGAGTGCACAAGTATCACCAATCGACGAGGTAAAAACCACTCCCTGGGCAGGCGGAACCTCCCCCTTCAAGGCAGAGTATGGTAAAATAATGATGTGGTTTTTCCTCCTATCGGATGCGTTTACCTTTTCTTCGTTATTGATTTCTTATGGCGCGTTGCGTTTCAGCGCTGATAGCTGGCCCGCAGCCGACCTTATATTCCAATCGGTACCCGGTACCTCTATTTCTCACGGCGCACCGCTGGTGTTTGTAGGTATCATGACCTTCATCCTTATCTTAAGCTCGGTAACCATGGTACTGGCGGTAGAAGCCGGCCATCGTATGGCCCGTAAAGAAGTAACCTGGTGGATGCTCGCAACCATTTTGGGCGGTTTCGCATTCCTTGGCTGCCAGGCATTAGAGTGGGCGCACTTGCACCATGAAGGCTTTTGGTGGGGAAGCATCCCTAAAGAGTTAGGCGAGTACTTCCATAAACCGGCGCATGAATCTACTACGTACACGCAGCAATTTGCCAATCTGTTCTTTACCATTACCGGTTTTCACGGGTTCCACGTATTTAGCGGTGTGATAATCAATATCATCATTACGGTTAACGTGTTGCTGGGCACTTACGAAAAACGCGGTAGTTACTTGATGGTTGAAAAAGTGGGCCTTTACTGGCACTTTGTAGACCTTGTTTGGGTATTCGTATTTACCTTCTTCTATTTAGTTTGATAATTTAACCTGATTAAGCATATGTCATCAGAAACAACAGGAGCTCACCACGAAGAGCACGGCGAACACGGCGGAATGGATAAAAAAGCTATCATTAGGATAGCGGTTTACTTAAGCCTTATCACTGCGGTCGAGTTCATCATAGCACTTTGGTTAGTGCCTAAAGAACATATTCCCATGCATTGGGCAAATCCTATATACATCGTTTTAACGCTGTTCAAAGCATTCCTTATCGTAGCATATTTTATGCACCTTAAGTTTGAAAAGGTTGGTTTGATGCTGGCAATCGTAGTACCGATATTGTTCATCATCGGGCTGATACTGGTGCTTACTAACGAAAGCCATTTTTGGGCAGGACAAATAAGGTAAAGTGTTAAAGCGTAACGCAGGCATCCTGAAAAAGATAATAGTCCTGGTAATGATATTGGCATTACCGGGATTTTTATATTATTTGCTAACCGTAAAAGGCAAAAACCGCTATAAGCCGCTGCCGTTTTATGGTACCAAGCAGATAGCGAAGACCGGCCATAAGTTTCATGGCAAGTTTATTGCCGATACCATTTACCACAAGCTGGACGATTTTAAGCTTACCGACCAAAATGGCAAACCGGTATCTTTTAAAAACTTCGATAAGAAGATAATCGTGGCGGCTTTCTTCTACACGCGTTGCCCGGATGTTTGTACTACCGTGAACGGTTTTATGGATAGCCTGGATGTAAACTACCGCAAGAATGCCATGGTGCAGTTGGTATCTATAACGGTGGACCCGGAGCACGACACCCAACCCTTATTAAAGCAATACGCAGGTAAATTCAAGCCCAGCAATAAATGGCTGTTTTTAACCGGCGATACCACCACCATATACAACCTGGCCCATAACGGCTTGCTGCTTAATGCGGCCAAAGTTGGCGAAGGGGATTTTGTGTTGGATGATAAGATGGTACTCATAGATGCCGAAAAACGCATCAGGGGCTATTATTCGGGCAGCACGAGGGCCGACGTAATGCGCCTGAACGACGAGATAAAGGTGCTGGTATCTGAAGAACTGCGTAAGGTGGATAAAGCACTCTATTAATATCCGGAAGCAAGAAGTCAAGACATAAGAGTCAAGATATTTGCTGGAAGTTAAAATTGGAATCCTGGCTCTTGAAGTCTTGATTCGTGATTCTAAAATAAAATGACCGATAAATTCATATTCCGTTTCGTTGCGGGCGTTACCATTGCGGTGATAGCCCTTGTGATATTGCTTAACCGCCATCTTATACCCGGGCCTGCGGTTGCGCCGTCGTTCACGCCATATTTACCCCTGCTGAATGCCATATTGAATGGTACCTGCAGCGTGTTGTTGCTGGTATCGCTTTACTTCATAAAACAGGGTAATATCGCTGTGCATAAAAGGTTGAATATCGTAACCTTTTGCCTTTCGGCCTTGTTCCTGGTATCGTACGTGGTGTTCCATTACCTCATGCGACACGATACCCCTTATGGCGATACCAATGGCGATGGCCTCGCCTCGCCCGATGAAAAGCTCGTTGCTGGTGGCTTGCGTACTTTGTACCTGGCTATCCTGGTACCTCACATCATCCTGGCTGCCGGGGTGTTGCCGCTTGTTTTACTAAGTTTTAATTCTGGATTACAAATGCAGGTGCAAAAACATAAGAAACTGGTAAGATGGGCGTTTCCTATATGGTTGTTCGTTACTGTATCGGGAGTTGTTGTATATTTGATGATAAAACCGTACTACCATTTTTAATAGTTGCAAAAGCATGAAAAAGCTCTGTTATTTATTCTTCGCGATATTTTTTTGCATAACGGTATTAGGCGTAATGCAGGCCAGCGCCCAATGCGCCGCCTGTACTGCAGCGGTTGAAACAAGTTCGCAAGGCGGTAGCCATGCTACGGCCGGCCTTAACGCCGGCATATTGTATTTGCTGGCTGCGCCTTATTTAGTAGTGGCCGTTGGTGGATACATCTGGTACAAGAAATATCGCCGCAAGGCCGTGGTATTTGATGTGCCTAACGAGAAACTCAACCTGAATTAAGGCCTGCGGCAGCTGTGCCCGCGCGTGCTTAAGTATCTAAATCAAGAGGATGATACAACCCCAAACGCTTGGTTTTTTAACCGACCTTGTAGATAACAATAACCGCGACTGGTTCCAGGCCAATAAAGAGCGGTACGATAAGGCCCGCGAAAATCTTATCGCCTTCACGGCCGAACTCATCAGCAAGGTACATCAGATAGACCCCGGCGTGAGTGCCGACCTCGACCCCAAAAAAAGCGTGATGCGCATTTACCGCGATATCCGTTTCCGTAAGGATAAAACGCCCTACAAAAATAATTTCGGCATCAGCATACCCTCGCACGGCTTAAAACTGGGCGGGGCAGAATATTACCTGCAGATACAGCCCGGTAAATCATTCATTGCGGGCGGCTACTGGATGCCCGAGGCCGAACACCTGAAAGCTATACGCCAGGAAATAGACTATAACGCTGCGGACCTGAAGAAGATAATCGACGAACCCGAATTTGTGAAACTGTTTGGCGAGTTTAGGAAACAGGAGCAACTGAAGACCGTGCCGCGGGATTATAGTGCCGATAACGAGAATATCGAGCTACTTAAGCTCAAAAGCTTCGTGGTGTTCCACCCGCTTAGCGATAAGGAGGTGCAGAGCCCGGATGCCATTAAAAAGGTTGCCGACCTTTGTGGCAAGATATACCCCCTGAATGTTTTTTTGAAGAACGCAATTGGTTAACCATTATAAACTAAGCATTATGAAAATCAAGCACCTTTTATTAGCCGCAACCCTGATGATGGCATTGCATTCCTGCGTGGTATTATCGCCCAAAAAATACAAAACATTGCTCGCTCAGCGCGATTCGCTGACCACCCGCACCGTTACCCTCGAAACCGAGAAGGCACAGCTGATGGCCGATACTGCCCGCCTGCACAACCAAATTGCTACATTAAACGGTAACTACGCAGCGCTGGATAAAAAATACAGCAGCCTGGATAAGAATTACAACGCAAGCACGTCGCAGGTAAGCACTTTATCGAGCGACCTGCAGAAACGCGAGGCTCGCCTTAAAGAGGTAGAAGAAATTTTGCGTAAACGCGATGAAGCCGCCAACGCCCTTAAGAATAAGCTGCAAAGCGCGCTATTGGGCTTCCAGCAGAGCGGACTCAGCGTAGATATACGCAACGGCAAGGTGTACGTATCGTTAACAGATAAGCTACTGTTCCCCTCTGGCAGTATAGTGATTGACGAAAAGGGCAAGCAAGCACTCAAATCATTAGCCGCCGTTTTGAACAAGGATGCCGACATCAACATAGCCGTTGAGGGCCATACCGACGACAAAAAGGTAAAGAACCTGGGCCAGATAAAAGATAATTGGGATTTGAGCGTATTGCGCGCCACGTCGGTAACGCGCTATTTAACCGAAGTTGAAATGGTAGATCCGCACCGCCTCACTGCAACCGGCAAAGGCGAGTTCCAGCCCATAGACACTGGTGGTACCCCCGAGGCACTCTCCAAAAACCGCCGCATAGAGATAGTACTTACGCCAAAACTGGATGAGTTGTATAACCTCATAACGAAGTAACGATAAAGAATGATGATAAAATCCTCCTGCAAAGGGGGATTTTTTTTGCCCCTTATTTGGGGGTTGGTAGTAAGTTATATATTTTATCAGCTGTTCTTCTTTTAAGGAGAATACTGTATTTTTATATCATGCCTCTACCTTTTAAATTTATCCCCACGTTTTTGCTTGTGTGCGCTGCTGTTTTTGCGCAGGCGGCATTAAAAGTTGATACTACCCACAAAAAACCTTTCGCCCCATCTAAAACATTGAGTTACCAGGTAGGTGACTTTACAGTTTATTTTAAAGACGGTTTAGCCAGTATCCGGGAGGATAGCATGGATAAAGGGGTGAAACTATTATCAACCGGGTTTAGGTATGCGCTTTCTAAAGGCGATGTAAAACGTGTGTTGGATTACCAGATACTGGAATTAATAGATCTTATTGATATTGCAGCAAGCGGCAAACTTTCGCCTGCAGAAGTAGCGCCATTAAATGCATTTTTAAAAGCGATTTTTTCAAAGAATTCTGCTAATGTGGTAAAAACGGTTTTGCCCTATATCAATAAAGCCCCCTCCACTACATTTATAAAGCGGTTGAAGCTTTTGCTGCAATTTGATATGCCCGATAAGATTGCTTCAGATTTGAATAAGCTGCTGGCCGATCAACCGGATTTGTTTAGTGCCAATTTGCTTAAGGCCGAAATATTATTCGGGCAGGATAAATTCGCAGAAAGTATTGGTTATTGTACTAAAGTTATATCGCTTTCGCCCCAATATGCCCACGCCTATCACCTTCGCGCCAAATGTTACGAGGAATTAAAATTGCATAAAAAAGCATTGGCTGATTATGATGAAACAATAAGATTATTTCCCAGGCATTTTGAGGCGCTTTATGAACGTGCGGATATTTACATGGATGAGGATAAAGACCGCGAAGCTATAGATGGCTACCTGGAAACTTTAGCTATAGTTAATAATTACAGGTGGTGTCATTATAATCTTGCACGCGCATACAAGGATGTAAACATGCCTGATAGCGCTATGTTTTATATCAATTTGCATCTCAACCAACACGCTGAGGATGCAGACGGCTTTAATATTAAGGGCGACATTTATTACGCCATGGATGATTACCCGGCCGCCATAACTCAACAAAACCAGGCCATAACCCGAAACCCTAACCGCAGCAATTTTTATGAAGACCGGGGTGATGCCTATTTTTATAATAAGGACATCAGCAAAGCCCTCGTTGATTTTAAAAAGGCGTTTAGTATGGATAAAAATAATGAGTACCTGATGGGCCGTATAGGTGATTGTTATCACGCCACCAACGACTACGAAAAAGCGATAAATTGGTACAAGGCCGCAATAAAAGCAAACCCTGATTATAAATATGCTTACGTAGATATTGATATTTCGCTCAATAAACTTGGCAGGTATAAAGAGGGGATAGCGGCACTTGAAAAGGCGATTGCCATCGATAGCACATATGCCATTGCAAATGGTAATATGGGTTGGGATTATTACTGTCTCGGTGATTATAACGCCTGCATAAAACACTCTTACAAAGCACTCACTTATCAGGAAGACGCCACCTATGCCATGTTTAATATAGCATTGGCCACCCTGGCAAAAGGCGATTTTGAAAACGCCAAAGCGTTGTATATACAGTTTATAAAAACCTGCAAAGAAAAAGACTATAGTATAAATGATGGTGCGATAACCGATCTGGACGACCTGATCAAGAAAAAAGTCATGGTAAAAGAAGCAATCTACATCAAAGAGAACATCCTGAACAAGAAGGATTAATACAATAACACCGAACCCAGAGCCCATTGTATTTTTAAGCAACCATTCCATCGTATTTTACGTAACTAGTGTCAAATACCTCAGGGCCTTGAAACATATCATTAAAAGTATCTTCATTATCCTTTCCCAACAGGAAAAAAGCAGGCTTTACAGGCTCATCGCATTGGATGTACTGGTGGCTTTGCTTGATATCGCTTTTTTGGGCGCACTGCTGCTCATCATCAATTTCTATACGCAGGCATCGGCCAATAGCAAACTTAACTGGTTGCCGGCCCAACTGGCCGATAAGGGTTCCCTGCTGCTTATTGGCGTATTCCTGTTGATGTTTGCGCTGAAGAATGTGCTTGGCTTCGCGGTGCAAAAGGCGCAGCACCACTTTTTTTACGATGTGGCCTCGCGCCTCTCTAAACGCAATATGCTCAATTATCTGCGTGGTGGTTATGCCCAGTACATTCATACCGATTCATCCGTGCAAACCCGGCGCATCAGCCACCAGCCTATCGAGTTTGGCCATAATATCCTTACCAACTTTCAGCAGATGATATGCCAGGGGGTACTTATCATGTTCACTATCGCTGCTATTCTGCTTTATCATCCATCGTTGTTTTTGATACTGTTTGTGCTGCTGCTGCCACCCGTAACCTTGCTGGCCTGGCTTGGCCGCCGCAAGTTGAGGATGCTGCGCGGTAGGATAAAAGCCGCCAGCGCGCGTTCTATAAAGCATGTAAATGAGGCGCTGGCCGGTTATGTAGAAAACAGGATATACGAAAAGGAAGACTTTTTTAGCGGCCGCTACGTGGCCGATCAGCAGCAGTTGAACAATACTATCGCCGCCCAGCAAACCTGGCAGGGCCTGCCCGCCCGTTTAATGGAGGTATTTGCCGTAATGGGCTTTTTTATACTGATTGCCGTTAACAAATATACCGCCAATGCGCCTGCGGTAAACCTGCTCACGATTGGCGTGTTCATGGCTGCTGCTTACAAGGTGATTCCCGGTATAGTGAAGATAATGAACAGTGCAGGGCAAATGAAAACCTACGAGTTTATCCTGGCCGATCTGATAAAAGGCACCGAACAGGAAGCTTTGCTCTCCGGTACCTCTACGGTAGAAACCATTCGCTCTGTGGAGTTCGATAGCGTTGGTTTTAACTATAAAGAACACGCCGTTTTGAACGATATCAGCTTCCGGCTTACCATGGGCGATATGGTGGGCATCTCGGCAGGATCGGGCAAGGGCAAAACCACCATGACAAACCTGCTGCTGGGCTTTTTGCAGCAGGATGCGGGCGACATCAGCATAAACAATACGGTGTGCGATGCCAACGCGAGGCAAGGCTATCAGCATAAAATTTCCTACGTAAAACAGCAACCATTTTTTATAAAGGAATCGGTGCTGAAGAATATTACCCTTACCGATGATGATTTCGACGAGGACAGGCTACGTTACGTTATTGCCTTTTGCGGCCTGGATAGCCTGCTGAAGAAGTACTCGGGCGGCATTTGCAAACTCATTAGTCAGGACGGGAAGAACATCAGCGGCGGGCAGCGGCAAAGAGTGATGCTGGCGAGGGCGCTATACCATAAGTTCGATCTGCTGATACTGGATGAGCCCTTTAGCGAGCTTGACACAGAGGCCGAACACGAGCTATTGACCAACCTACAGGGACTGGCCCGGCAGGGCAAAATCATTATCCTGATAACCCATAACCGCACCAGCCTGGAATTTTGCAGCCGGGTAATATCGCTTGATGAGGCCTATGCCTGATGCCCTGGTGATACTTAGCCCGGGTTTTGCGGCAAGCGAGGCCGATACCACCTGCCTGCCCGCCCAGCAGGCCTTTGTGCTGGCCCTGCAACAGGAATACCCCAATCTGCATATCATTATCCTAAGTTTTCAGTACCCCTTTAAACCAGGCGAATACCTGTGGAACGGCGTGAAGGTGTTTGCCTTCGGCGGCAGGAGCAAGGGTGGCTTGTATCGGCTGCTAACCTGGCTACGGGTATGGATGCGTTTACGCAAACTACACAGGCAGTATAAAGTTGTTGGTCTGCTAAGCTTTTGGCTGGGCGAGGCGGCGTTTGTGGGTAACCGTTTTGCACGGCGTAAGGGCCTGATGCATTATAGTTGGCTATTGGGGCAGGATGCCAAAGCAGGCAATAAATATGCCCGTTGGATAAGACCCGTGAGCAATGAGTTGATAGCCCTGTCGGATGCCTTACGCGCCGAATACCAAAAGAACTATGGCCTCGCGCCGGCGCACGTGATACCTAACGCAGTGCTGCCTGCCGCTTTCGGCGAGAACACCGGGGAAAGGGATATCGATATTTTGGGTGTTGGCTCTTTGATTCCCTTAAAACGCTATCATTTATTCGCAGAGCTGATACATCAACTGAAAGTAAACCACCCCAACATTAAAGCGGTAATATGCGGCGACGGCCCCGAAATAGAAAACCTGAAAGATTTGACTGCAAAGCTGGGCCTGGGCGACAACCTGATACTGAAAGGCGAATTGCCCCACCCGCAGGTACTAGCACTGATGCAGCGCAGCCGCGTGTTTATGCACACCTCCGAATATGAGGGCTTCAGTACCGTTTGCCTGGAGGCCCTTTATGCGGGCGCTCAGGTGGTAAGTTTTGTAAAAGCAATGGAGGCTGAGATACCCAACTGGCATGTAGTGGATACTTCAGAGGGAATGCTGGATGCAGTAGAGGGAATTTTGCAAAAAAGGCATCAGGACCATAAACCTGTGATGCCTTACCCAATCGCCGAGAACGCGAAAGCCCTGATGCGCCTGTACAGCTATAAAGATTGAGCTATCTGCGCTATCTGCCTGGCAATTGCCTCGAAGGAAAGGTTGCTGCGGAAGTAGTCGAGGCTGCGTTGGCGTTGTTGCGGAAGGTCCAACTGCCGGGTTTTATGCAAAGCATCGAGCAAGGCTTTGAGGTTGCCGGGCGGGTAAAGCAGGCCGCACTGGCCGTTGTTGGTAATCATCCGAAAGGACAAAATATCGGTAACCACCGGCACGCAACCGCAGGACATGGCCTCGCAAACCGATGCGCCGCTACCCTCGTAATGCGAGCCGGATAGGATAAAATCGGCACTATTGAACCAGTACAGTAAATCCTCGTGCGGTATCGCACCAATTAACACCACCCTATCAGCAAGGCCAGGCGTAGATGCCAGCAATGCTTTTATAGCATCCAGCAATTCCTCGGTATGGTATATCATGTACAGTCTTGCTTGCGGCTCGGCCTCGGCGAACCGCAGGAATGCGCTCACCACGGTCAATGGGTCTTTATTATCGTTAAGGCGGCCAACCCATAGAAAAACATTGCTTCCTGTAACGCCGGTTTTCTGCCAGGCAAGACCCTTGTCGATTGGGTAGAAAACCGACGACACCTCCATGGCTTCGTGTATTTTGCTGGCCGAAGCAAGGTTGTCTGCGGCCACCCACTCTATCCCCATGGCGTAAGAGGCAAACAGGTAGGCATCTATGCTTTTATCGGCTGTTTTTTGGAGTAGTTTCCTGAGGCCTGTAGCGGGTCGCTCGGCATGGTTTTGTACAATGATTTTTACGCTGCGCCCCAGCATCAGCCTAAGCAATAGCACCTGATGCGGGAAGTTGAGGCTTTGCACTACCACCACATCGGGCTTAAGGCTGCGGACGTACCTGTTCAATCGCCAGGGGAAATAACGTAGCGATAGCTTGCCGTAGCGCATGAAACGGTAATCTACCCCTCCATTGATGCACTGTCCCTCATAATCTATCTGCTCAATGCTGATGACCTGGTTGTCCTTGCTCAGGGCTTCCAGTATGCCAGTGTAGGCGTTGATGCGTTTGAGCCAGGCTTCGGGTTGGTTGAACTGCCCGGTATAAACATAGCCGGCGAAAACATATCTCATAGGCAGGCTAAGGCGTTAAAAAATATCGATATCGGCAAAGGTAAAGGCCAGTTTCTCCGGCGCAATGCCCGAGCCAAGGTCCTTGATGGCGATAACGAACGATGGTACAGGCTCTCCGTACGCTTTTAGCAGGCTATGCAATTTGCTTTTGGTATTTACCTGGAACTGCAACTGACTAAGCCCCAGCTTACGGCAAAGCCTTTGCAGCCGGGTCATCACGGTTTCGAAATTATCCGCGTAGCCGGTGATATCGCCAACTATCAGGCCGTTTTGTATCTTAAACCAAACTAAGGCCTTGCCTATTTGCAGGGTATGAGTGTTAGTATAATTCTTGTAAGCAAGGAACTCCTCGTCGCGGTAAACGCCGCCGTAACCCTCGGCCAATACCGAATTGGGGACCCCGCTTTTTGGTTGCCGGCGCCTCATTGCGGTTTTGCAGTATGCCGTGTAAAGGCCTTTCAGGTTTAGCTTGCCGGCCAGCTTTTCGAGCGGGAGGGATTTTACAGGGAGGGTAAACCGTTGCAGAGAACCGGCTTCCTGCCAACCCAGGTTATTGATAAAGCCCGGCAGTGAATTTTGGTTGGGGAAGCCGAATATTAACCTGATGCCTTCTTTTTGGCACAGGGCGTAGGTGCGTTTGGCCAATTCAACAAAAAGCCCTTTCTGGCGATGGTCGGCGTGGGTCATGGTATCTGCCGATTGTGCTGCCAGCACCAATTTACCCTTGTGTTCTATAAAGCAGGGTATCACCCCGTAAAAAGCCACGGGCAGGCCTTTATTGTCATACGCAAGGAAGCCCGTATAGGTAACCACGGTAAAAGCGGTGTTGTATTTTTTAAGGAAGTAATCCTGGGGCAATAGTTTGCCATATACGGCCATGTGCAGATAAGAAAGGCAGCTTAGCTTATCTACATTGAAACGTTCGATGCGGTATGTGCCGTCGAAGATTTTACTGTCAATAGGTGCCTTTAATGTTTGCATTCATTTGATTTGTAATTGAGATAAAAGGGTTTATGGTAAGCCGTTCCCGCATAGCGCGGTCGGCATGGGATCCATTAAGGTCTGTAGCTAACAATTGGGTGTAGCCTATTGTTTTAAATAAATGTAAATTTTTTTTCGGATAGCTCCCATAGGGGAAAGCAAGGCTATTTACAGGCTTGCCGGTAAGGCTTTCGAGGTATTGTTTGCTGGCTGTCAGCTCCTTAGCTGCATCTACCGCGGGGATACCGGCGAGGTCGTTATGATAGTACCCGTGTGAGCCTATTGTGATATACGGCGAAGCAGATGCTACCTGTATTTGCGCGGGTGTCATCTGTAGCCAATAGTCGGTATCCAGGCCTTTTTTGCGGAAGGGTACCAATTTATCCAGCAGGCGCATCAATTCGGCTTTTTCGGCAAAGCCGGTTTGGCGCAGCTTATCGTTCATGCTTTGGCCCCTGGCATTTACGTATTTGCAGTAACGATTTTTGAGGTATCGCTCTCCCCGGAAATCCAGTGCCGGCGGACCGTATTTCCCGGCGATACTCAGCTGGTCGTTCCATAAAATATCATACCCTGCGTCGCGTATGGCCGTTACGAAAAATGTTGCCGGTGTTTTATATTGCTCAAGCAAGGGCAGCGCGTAGTGGTAATTATTGGCGAAACCATCATCAAAAGTGAGGCAGATATTGAATTTTGTGGACGAGAAACGCTGCGCGAAAAAATCGTCTAACGATACCACATTGAAGTACCGCTGGTAATACTGCAGGTGCTGTTCAAAGGTTTTCTGAGTGATGAAAAGGGTGTTGTACTTCAGCGGATCCTTTTGGCAGATGCCATGGTACACCAATATGCGGTTGCCCCGGGCCTTGGCAAAGTGCGCTGCATCCATGCCCATAAAATGCCTTGCATTGCCCCGCAGGTACCGGGCTTCGCGGCTTGTTTTGGTCAGTATTTTGTTCAGTGCGCTTATCATTAGGCGGCGGGCTCTGATGGATGATAAACCGGGAATTGCGTATCGGCCTTGTATTGGCGTATCTCGGCCATCAGGCCCTGCAAATCGCCTTGCACATATTTGATGCTGTTACCTACGTACAGTTTGCTGAACTGGTTCAGGGGTATATCCGTTAGCTGGTGGTAAAGGCTTTGGTCGAACAGGCGGATAGTGCCCTTTTGCATCACCATCAGGATATCCTCAGGTTTGGTACCATAGAAAGTATCCAACGGCGTGCTATCGGGCCTGGTTTTTACGATGACCAAATCAGCATCCAAACCCAGGGCTATGCGGCCGCAATTAAGCTTCCATGTTATGGCGGGGTTATGGGTAAGGGCATCGTAAAGTTCATCATCTTTAAGCATGCCCGTGCCGCGCCCCGTGCGGATATGCTCCCATATGTCCCAATCTCCGGTAAGCGTGGAATCCGTGCCGAACAAAATGCGGGTATGCTTCTTGAGGTGTTGTACCGGTGCCGTTGCGCCGAGCAGGAAATAATTGGATTGCGGGCACCAGACCACCGCCTTAAACGACTTTGCGAGAGAAGGCGTAAGCGCCACGCCATGTATGCCGATGAGTTTACGATGCAATAAGTTCCAACTGATAAGCTGCTCTACTTCGCGACGGGCTGCTGCATCGGTGCCTTCGCCCGTGTGTATGGCCACGGGTAGGTGCATCTTTAAGGGGTTGTTAAGCCGCCTTTTCCAATGCGGTTCGAAATGCACGGAATGTAAATCTTGCGTCGCCTCGAATACGCTTATCAGCTTATCGCCTGTTATTTGATGCTCGCCATGGTTTACCACTGTGGTTACGCCGCAAATCAGATTTTTATATATGCCCCATTGCTCGCGCAAGTGTTGCGGTATCTTTTGTACGGCGGCTATCTCCGTTGCATAAGTCTCATGGATATGCCTGCCCCATTCGGTGTAGTTGGCGTATTTGCGTGTGCCTAATTGCGGGAAGAGGTTAAAATCGAGATGGTCGTGCGAGTTGATGAGACCGGGGAAGATGAGGGCATTAAGGAACATAGCCTGCTGGCAGTCCTTCGAGGTAAGGGGCACATCGGATATGGATGCTATTTTACCCTCCTTCACCCGGATGCTCACGGTTTGCCCGTCTATCAGCTGCACGTTATTCAGTATCATTCCCCCTCCTCAAATGCATGCCATAAATTATCGGGAAATCTTTATAGGTATCGTATACATGCAGCGCGTTTTGCTGCTCGTAATAATGCCGTACCGATTCGTCGATTTTAAGTTCCTCCTGTGCTACCAGTCTGAAACCATGCGCCAGTAATATCTCTTTAATGCTGCTGGTAAGGTGCACGAAATTTTGGATGGCGATGGTAGCATTATCATGCCGGAATGTGCGTTTGCCTCCGAAAGCCAGCGTACTGGGGTGGAAATCGGTAATCAGGATATCTGCCTTAGGTTTCAATATGCGGCACCAGGCCTGCAAAGCTTCGCCGAGGTTCTTGATATGGGCCACCGTAAGGGTAGATACGATGGTATCGTAGCTTTTGGAGGGGATATCCTTAAAAAAGTTATCGGTTATCTGGTAGGTTTCGGCACCGGGGTGTTTCTGCTCCAGCCGGCGCAGCATGCCCGACGATACATCGAAGCCAGTAAGCTTTGCGGGCCCCATATCCAGCATCCGCCGCCAGTGGCGGCCCGTGCCGCAACCAATATCGGCTACCTTTTTTTGGTGGATGGGCAGGCCTTGCAACAGTTTGCAAAACAGCGCCTCGTCCAAATCGAGCATTAGGTTTCCCGGCTGCTCGTCGTAATTTTTCGACCAGATATCATACGCCGTTACCGAGTCCCGCTCGCTGATGGGCGAATGGAAAAGGTGTTGCTTAACATAATTTTTCAGCGCGTCTATCACCACTACTTTAATTATTGCCGGGTTATTTAAGGTTACGCGGGCTGCATATGAAAGGTTGCCCACCAGGCTTTATTTACAGGCGCAGGCAACTCACCTAAAAGCGCTGGCGTATTGTTTATGTGCGGGTGATTAGAGGATAAGGAACAAGTTTTTGTTTATATGGGGGCCCCCGGTTGCAATTGATGAGGGTAACGCCTCATCACACCGGGGGATTTTTAATTTTTAAAGTACAGCCGCGCGTATTACATGAACCAGATATTACTATTCAACCCAAAAAGTTCGATAAATAAGTACCGCATACCCAATTCTATCCTGAATATTGCGGCATCGGTAGAGGGTAAATATGGCTGGATAATCGTAGACGGCAACTGCGAAGCCGACCCTTTGGCAAAAATCGAGGACTACCTGCAAAATAACGGCGTAAAATACCTGGGCTTTACGGTAATGCCCGGCCCGCAGCTTAGGCAGGCCATCACCATAGCAAAAGCGGTAAAGGCAAAATACCCGCATACCAAAATGATATGGGGCGGCTATTTCCCATCTAACCAGCCCAATGCAGTGCTGTATTCGGGCTATGTAGATTTCATCATCAACGGCCCGGGCGATCATGCCTTCCCCGCATTGATTGATGCGCTGGAAAACGGTACGCCCTACGAGTTCATCAGGAACCTCATTTATAAAGCCGAAGATGGCCGCATACACAAAACCGCCAAGGAAGATTTGATAGACCAGGACGGGCTGCCACCTTTGCCCTACGATAAACTGGCAGCGTTTTACCCCATACCCAAGTTTTTGGGTAAAACCTACCTGGGCGAAAAAACGCTGGCCTACCACTCCAGCATCGGTTGTCCGTTCACCTGTTCGTTTTGCGCGGTAGTACCTATTTACGAGGCGCGCTGGAAAGCTAAATCGGCACAGAAGGTTTATGAGGATGTAAAATACATCAAAGATAAATGGGGGGCAGATGCTATCGAGTTCCATGATAATAACTTCTTCGTTTCCGAGAAACGTGCCGTAGAGTTTGCCCGACTGATCAAACCCGAGAATATGACCTGGTGGGGCATGGCCCGGATAGATACTATGCACAAATTCAAGGATTCGTCGTTAAAGGCCATCCGCGAATCGGGCTGCAAGATCATCTTCTTCGGCGCGGAAAGCGGCAATAACGCCATACTGGAACAGATGGACAAGGGCGGCACCCAAACCGGCGAGCAGATCATCGAGTTTGCCTCGCGATTGAAGAAATTCGATATCATCCCCGAGTATTCCTTCGTACTAGGTACGCCTGCCCCCACGCAGCAGCAGGTACAGGCGCAGATTGATTTCGAGATTGATTTTATCAAGAAAGTAAAGGCCGTAAACCCCAAAACCGAGATTGTGATATACACTTATAGCCCGGTGCCTACCGAGGGTTCTGAACTGTACAAGCAGGTGCTGGCCAGCGGTTTCAGGTTCCCGGAGACGTTGGAAGATTGGATAAGTCCGGCCTGGGAGAGTTTCGACCTGCGCAAGAATCCGCTTACGCCCTGGCTCACACCCGAGATGATAGATAAGATACGGAATTTTGAGACCGTGCTGAACGGCGTGTACCCCACGGTAACCGATATACGCCTCAACTGGCTAAAACGCAAAGCCATCAAACTCGTGGCCGGATTACGCTATAAAATAGATATATACCATTACCCATACGAGATAAAGCTTTTGCAAAAGGTGTGGCGCTACCGCCAGCCCGAAATACAAGGTTTTTAATGACTGATAAGATGCCCTTGCCCCAAAACGCTCCACCGCCGACTGACACCAGCACCGATTTTGAGATGCTGTACCTTGCCGTGCGCGCGCTGGAAGGAAGGATTTATTCGGATGAGGAATTGCTGCAACTGCCGGAGATAGCGCCATCGCACCGGCATTATAAGGAATGGCAGGTAAGGAAAGGTTCGGCCGACAGGTTGATAAGCTACCTGGCTAAAAAGAATAAGCCACTTTATATTTTAGAAGTAGGCTGCGGCAACGGCTGGCTGGCCGCAAAGCTGGCGCAGATAAAGGCGGCCAATGTTGTTGCGCTTGACGTGAACGGCACGGAGGTGGCTCAGGCCGCAAGGGTGTTCAAAAAGCAGAACCTGCAGTTCTTTGCCGGAAGCGTGGATGACGGGCGCTTCGAGGGCGCAAAGTTCGATATCATCCTTTTCGCGGCATCTATCCAATATTTTTCGCCACTAAGGGATACCATCCAAAAAATGCAGCAATACCTTATGGATGGCGGCGAGATACACCTCATCGACAGCAATTTTTATACGGTATTCAATGTCGATGATGCTGCAATGCGCACGCAAGAATATTATTCGGCTATGGGTTACCCGCAAATGGCGGAGTTTTATTACCACCACACGCTTGATGAATTGGCGACTTTTAGCCACAAGGTGCTGAGCTCCCCCCACAGCCTCAGGAACCGTTTGCTGAAACGGAGTCCGCTTTATTGGGTACGGATTAACAAGGAAAACGCATGATAGGGCAGGGCATATACCATACCTTTAAGCGTTACCGCACGCTGCAAACGCACAGGATACAGGCTTTGCCTGTGGTGATCCTGATGCCGCACAGCGCCTGCAACTGCCGTTGCGTAATGTGCGATATTTGGAAGGATAACAAAAACCTGAAACAGCTGACCGCACAGGACATTAGCGGATTGCTTGGCAGCCTGAAGCAACTGGGCACGCAAAGGGTACTGATGAGCGGCGGGGAAGCCCTGTTGAATACGAATTTCTTTACGCTGTGCAGGTTGTTGAAGATGCAGGGCATGAAGATAACGCTACTCTCTACCGGTTTATCAGTAAAAAAGCATGCCGCAGAAATTGTTAAATGGGTAGATGACCTCATTCTATCCCTGGATGGCGACGAAGCCCTGCACGATGCCATCCGCGATATCCCGGGGGCCTTCAGGAAACTAAAGGAAGGCGTGGAACAGCTGCGCACTATCAATCCGCAATACCCAATAACAGCCCGCACGGTTATCCATCGGCTCAACTTTCGTAACTGGTCGGCTATTTTAAGGGCGGCCCAGGGGATGGGGATAGACCAGGTAAGCTTTTTGCCGGCAGACGTAAGCAGCCATGCCTTTAACCGCCAGGTAGCCTGGAGCGAACCTAAGCAGCATGAGATTTTGCCCGGCGAACAGGAGTTGGACGAATTAAAAGCCGTAGTAGAACAAGTGATAGACGGCAATTTCCCGCCGGGTTTCATTGCCGAACCGCCCGAAAAACTCAGGGATATTCATAGGTATTACGCCGCTTTTTACGGGCATAACACCTTCCCCTTCAAAAAATGCAATGCCCCCTGGGTATCGGCAGTGATAGAAGCGGACGGCAGCGTTCGCCCATGTTTCTTTCATGAGGCTACGGGCAATATTCGCGATAATTCGTTAACAGAGATACTGAATGGCCCTGCCGCGCTGGCTTTCCGCAAAACATTGAACATGGGCAGTAACCCTACCTGCGAAAAATGCGTGTGCTCCTTGAATTTATCGCCCCTAACCAAGCTTAACTGAGATGGAAGGCCTAAATAACATATTATTCAGTCATTCGTATTTCCTCCAGTTCGACCCGAAACAATGGGCGTTGGGGCAGCCTTATGCGCCTCTGGGTACGCTATACGCTGCCGCGCTCATGCGCCGCGAGGGCTATAAGGTGAGCCTGTTCGATACCATGTTTTCGGCAGATGCTGATGAGGTTATCCCAGCGCTAGCCGAAAAGCCCGGCTTTTTCGTGATATATGATGATGGGTTTAACTACCTTACCAAAATGTGCCTTACCAATATGCGCGAGGCCGCTTTTAAGATGTGCAAGTTGGCCAAAGCGCAGGGCTGTACGGTAATCGTTTCCAGTTCAGATGCTACCGACCGCTATGCCGACTACCTGGCCGAGGGCGCCGATTTCGTCATCATAGGCGAAGCGGAGCATACCCTGCTGGAGTTGTGCAATCATATCAAAACCGGCGGCCTGGATTATGCGGGCATCATGGGATTGGCTTACCACCTAGGTGATAAAATTACGAAAACGCCCGGCCGCTCCGTGATTAAAGATTTGGACAGCCTGCCGTTGCCCGCCTGGGATTTGGCCGATATGGCTAAATACCGCGCCATGTGGCTGCAGAGCGCAGGCTATTTTTCGGTGAATATTGGCACTACGCGGGGCTGCCCTTTCAAATGCAACTGGTGCGCCAAGCCCATTTACGGCAACCGCTATAACTCACGCAGTCCGCAAAACGTGGTGGAGGAAATTAGGCTGCTGAAGCGGAATTATGGGATAGACCATATCTGGTTTTGTGACGATATTTTCGGCCTGAAGCCAGGTTGGGTATTAGAGTTTGCCCGCTTGCTGCAAGAGCAACAAATCACCATCAGGTACAAAATACAATCACGCGCCGATTTGCTGGTGGAGGAAGACCTGGTGGAAGCCTTGGCCCAATCGGGTTGCGATAATGCATGGATAGGTGCCGAAAGCGGCTCGCAAAAAATATTGGATGCCATGGATAAAGGCATCACCATAGCGCAGATAGGAACCGCTACCGCGTTGATGAAACGCCACGGTATCAAGCCCTCGTTCTTCATCCAATTCGGTTATCCCGGCGAAACCAAAAGCGATATAGCCCTCACTATCGCCATGATAAACCGCCTGTTGCCTTTCGAGATAGGCATATCGGTATCGTACCCGTTGCCGGGCACCGTGTTTTACGACAGGGTAAAGGCCGAACTGAAAAAGAAAACTAACTGGACAGATTCCGACGAGATGGCACTGATGTTCGCTAACACTTTCCCCGCGCCATATTATAAGCAGCTGCACCGATACGTACACCAAAACTATCACAAGCATCTGGCATTGAGTAACCTCACCAGGCTGTTCAAAAACCCGGCGGCTTTTACGATGCAGAGCCTGAAAAAAGCCCTCTCGGTGCTGTACCACACGCCGCGCACTTATATGGAAAAACTGAAGTTGAACCGCCTGGAACGCGCCTTATGACAGAGACCATCCACAATGAGCAACTAGCCGGGGCAGCCTTCAGCAATCAATCGGCTGTGTTCGATGACTTGTACGGGGCCGATACCATCATTGCCTACAAACGCAATCGGGTACGCAGCAATGTTTTGCAATACCTAAAACCAGGCAGCCACATATTAGAACTCAACAGCGGCACCGGCGAAGATGCCCTGTTTTTTGCGCAGGAAGGCTTTAAGGTGCATGCTACTGATATCTCCGAAGGGATGCAAAGCCAGCTTCAATGCAAAGTGAAATCAGCGGGGATGGATGACAGGGTAACCAATGAGCTATGCTCTTTTAACCACCTGGAGCAACTTAAAGAACGTGGACCCTATGACCTCATTTTCTCCAACTTTGCCGGCCTCAACTGCACCGGCGAACTGGATAAGGTGCTGGCCTCATTTTCCTCGCTGCTGAAGCCGGGTGGTACGGTAACGCTGGTTATCCTGCCCAAATTTTGCTTATGGGAAACGTTGTTGGTGTTCAAAGGTAAATTCAAAACCGCATTCCGCAGGTATTTCAGTGCGAAGGGGCGCAAGGCGCATGTAGAGGGCGTGCATTTTACCTGCTGGTATTATCCGCCATCGTACATCAAAAAACACTTAAAAGATGAGTTTGACCTGCTGGGCATAGATGGACTTTGTACCATTGTGCCACCATCGTATATGGAGGGTTTTGCCGAAAAGTATCCCCGGCTATACCGGTTTTTGGTGAAGCGGGAGGATAAGCTTAAAGCCACCTGGCCCTGGAAATATGTCGGCGACTATTACATCATCTCGCTGCGGAAGAAGGGTTGATTATTGCGCTACGCGCTCCTCGGTTTGCTGCAACACATAGGTCAGCTTTTGTTTGTACCGCTCCATCAGCCGTTTTTGGAAGTTCAACGGATCTGGTTTGGCAAAGTGCTTGCCGGTGGCCATACTCATCACCAAGCCACGCATGTTCAGCTTTTTCCGGGAGGTTTTCTTATCCCACCTGCTGGCGGTTATGCGCATCAGCACATCATCCAGCATATTGCCGAAACGGTTATCCAACAGCCATTCTGCCAGTGCTTTTAAGCCGTAATTCCTCAGGGGCTTTGCCGATGCCAGCCGCAGGGTTTTATTGGGTAGCAAGGCGCGGGTCCAGGCATTGGCGGCGTAGAATTTCTCGAAGGTTACATCGCCCTCTAAGGGTATCAGCGTATCGGTTTCTATGGCGGTGTAGATGTTCTGCTCGGCAATCTGTAGTTGCTGCTCGTCTATATAATAGTTCATGCAGTAATGGTGCTGCCGGTTCACCAAAAAGGTGAGCTTTTTAAAGCAGTGCATCAGCGTGCGCGCCACCCAAAGCCGGTTTTTGGCCGTGATGATGAACAGGTCGATGTCCGATTTCTCATCCGCAAAGTTCTTGGATAGCGAGCCGGAGATGCCAATGCCCCGCACATAAGGGAACCTGATGAGGAAGCTGCCTACCTCGCGCGCTTTAGCAATCAATTCGGCTGCCTTTTTATTGCCTTTATTGCGGCGTAGGATAACCAGGTAGTCGTTTTTCAGCGCGTAGTATTTATCCAGATGGTAAACCATTTTGCCCGCAACGAGGCAATTGAGGGCATCGTTGAACTCGTGCCGGCAGTGCCGCTCGCCCAAAAACAGAAAGATTTCGCCGTACGTCAACGGGTAATCGAACATGTCAAAATACGCGAGGGTGGCTAATATGTTTTTTTGGACGGGTGACACGATGCTGTTTAAGATATTTTTTACGGCCGGTTTTACCGGGATTGTATCTGCTTGTTACTATAGATATGACGGTGCAAAAGCGTGTTGGGTTGCCTGTTAATAAACTATTTATGCTAATGCCAAGGAGCGCCGGGTTATCCTGAGCGTGTCGAAAGGCGCGCGTAAAGGCCTGCCCGCTATGGTTCGACAAGCTCACCATCACCCACCACACAACATAGAACTGGTAAATGTTTCAGGGCCCTACCGGGCGAATCGGCCCGGTGCCCAACCGCTTTGCGCTCCATCAATTTTGCATATGGGGTGCCGGGATAAACTCGGCACGACCGTATGTTTTAAGTTTCCGCCGCCCAACCTTATCGGACTCCTTTCTCGCGTCCCCCGAAAACACCATGAACGAAAAGAAAAGTGCATAGAAGAAGATGCCCTTATCTACATCCAGCAGATTTTCTGAAAAGGATACTGTGGCGATGATAAGCATAAAGCTGAACAACAATACATCGCGCCTACGTATAGCCTGCCGGAAGCCGGAATACAACGTAACCAGATAAACCAATAGGCCAACAAGGCCCGCTTTTATCAGCAGGCTGATGAACTCGCTATGCGCATTCAGCCCCGCCAGGTACGAGCGGTAGAAATGATGCCCGAAAAATTCTTCTTTCAACAGCCCAATCTCCGAGCCTGCGCCATGGCCAATTACCGGCGATTTTGCCGCCAGTTTCAGTGCAAGTTGCCAGCGCGCCAGCCGGGGGTCGAAAAGTTCATCGGCTTTGGCTTTGCTCAGGTCGGTTTTCAGGTCGGTAATGTATCGTTCCTTAAAATTATCCATCTGATAAATGCCGGCGATAAGCAAAGCCGAAACCGACAGCGTTACGCCAGTGTAGCGCAGCAGACTTTTGCCCTTTAGCAGAAATAGCGGGATGGCGATATTGATGATGACGAGCAAAGCAACCGATACCGATTTGGAGCTGAGCTGAATGATGCCGGCAGCTAACACAAGGGTGCAGCAAATGCATAAAGCCCGATAGGCGCCAGGCTTCGCTTTTACCAATTCCGTTACCAGGTATGCCAGCGCAAGCGCTATCTGCATGGAGAAAAACGTGGCGTGTATCTCCAGCGGACCGGCAAAGTTATGGTTGGTAAAATCGGCAGAATATATGGCAGATATAGGGAAATGATAAAAACGGATAGCCCGGAATGCCTGCAGGTACAGGTAAAGGATGGCCACCGTGCTGCCCAGAGCGAAGCTGAGCAGTAGCGGGGCGCGGTATTTCTTCAGGTCGATAGGGTTGAGGCTGAACACCAGCGGGAAAAGCAGGATGGTGATTTGCTTGCCCCATTCGCCAAAGGCCACAGGCTTATTGATGCTGTAAGTAGTAGCGGCGAGCGTTAGGAAGAATATGGATGCCAGTGCCAGGTTACGCAGAGTGAACAAGGGTTTTACCTCCGCCCGTTTTAAATGGATAAGCGTATGTAGTATAAAGCTGATGAGTATCAGGTGGCTGTAGAACATATCATAAGGCAGGCTCAGCAGCAGCAGGGCCAAATGATAATAGCTTATACGGTTGGCAAGGCTATCCCCGCGCGGGAACAATTCTTTCAAAGGTGTGGGCATGGTAGCATTCCAAAATAAATTCCTCGTACTCGTCTATCACCTTTTCCCAGTTAAACTGGTACTGTATTTTGTGCAGGTTGTTTTTTACCATGGTCCGTTCGGTATCGTGCCGCTGCACATTCTCAACCAACCGACGTACCTCAGCAGCATTGTCGAAATAAAACGCGTCGCTTTGCAGCACCGATTTATTGAAAGGATTGTTGTGCGCGGCAATGAGGGCCTCGCTGGCCATAGCTTCCAGCAGCGAGGGGTTGGTGCCGCCTACGCTGTGCCCATGGAAATACAGGTAAGAGTTGTTTTGCAACGAGCGCACTACCGCATTATCGAATATGGAGCCTTTGAATTGTATGCGACTATCGTTCTTGAATCGGTGCGTAATGTACTTGCCGAAACGGTTGCCTGTATCGCCCAGCACCTTGAAGTTTTTGGCAGATGCGCTTTCGTTGAAGCCCTCTAAAATTGCCTCGATATTGTTCTCCGGCTCCATGCGGGCCATCAGCAAAAAATAATCTTCTTTTTGGGCATCTGTTTTATCCAATTGCTCGCGCTCTTCTTCCGAGAATAAATCCGCACCGTAAGGAATGTACCGGCTATCGATGCTGTATTTATCTTTAAGGTAAGTGCCGATGACTCTGGAATCGGCGATGTAAAACTGACTATACTTAACGGCCAGTTTTTCCGCATACTTCAAAAAGCGCTGCACAGGTTTGGAGTATTTGGAGCGTTTCCACTCCAGCCCGTCCATATTGGTGATGATGGCGCTGTTGGGCGGATACATGCGGCCCCAAACCGAACTGCTGGTGTAGCCCATCAGCAGCACCACATCGAAGTTACGGGTGCGGGCATCGCGCAGGCAGTTAAAATCGTAGGCGAACTGGCCTGCGGTGCCGATTAGATACTCCGGGTCGTAGCAGTGCACAATGTCTACCCCGTTCCAACTGCTCGCGGTATAGGGGTGGTTGTGCGAGTTGTAAACGGTTACCGAGTGGCCCTTTTGCACCAATCCTGCCGAAACATATTCAGAGATATGCTCAAACCCTCCATAGTAATTTGGTATGCCCCGCGTGCCCAATATGCCAATTCGTAATTTCATGTAGGTTGTGCTATTTGATATGCTTTATAAGTTTGTATAGCTGCCTGTTGCCAGGTAAATTGTTTTAATATCCTTTGCCGCAGGCCTTCATTAAAGGCGGCCTTGCTTGCCTTTTCTACCGCTGCCAGTATGCTTTGCGGCTCGGCGGGGTTGCAGTAATAGGCATCGTTGCCAAAGTACTCGCGTGTATCGCCCTTGTCGCTTATCACTATATTGCAGCCCATGGCAGCCGCTTCTACCGAGCTGAGCCCCGTAGTCTCGAACCAGCTGGGCAGCACATGCACCCTGGCACGGCGGTAATAATCTACCAATTCGGCCTGCGGCATATGGCTGATGAAGCGTACATTACTCGCCGCCATAGCCAGGCATTCGCGGTAGTATGCCGCATGGTTGGGTGCATGCGCACCTATCATCAGCAGGGTGAAGCGCGTGTTGTTGAGCGCCTTTATCAGGTTCTGCTGATTCTTGATACCCTCTATCCGCGCCACGCACAGTACCAGGCAATCATCCTTGCCCGTTGCATCATCGTTGTGGAACAACCCCGGATTAACCCCGTTGGGGATAACCCGGTACTGCGCCCTATGCTTATAGGCGCTGATGAGCCTCTCATATTCAGATACCGAGTTTGGTAGCACTAAGGTTGCCTCGCGTAGTATTTTTTGGATGCTTTTACGCTGGCCAAGCCGCAGGTAGGATATGCTTGAGAGATGGTCCTTCCCCATCAGCCAGCGGGCTATGGTCTTTACGTATTCGATACTGTTGACCGGCAATAGCCCCAGCAAGGCGCGTATGCCTTTGGCCTGGTGCTTATCGTACTCGCTATAGTCGCACAGGATGGTTGAAACCACAAAGGGCTTCCGCGCCTTTTGGCTGTGGTAAAGGATATCTGCCGGGCGTATGATATTGAAGAAATGCAGCAGGTTATATTCCTCATAAGCAATAGCTTCGTTGGCTAACTTTATTTCTACTTGTACGCCTAGCCCGGCAAGGTGCTTTGCCGTTTGCATTACCTGCACCGTATCCCCGCCGGGGACGGTGTGCAATGTCGATCGTGTGATGAATGCTACTTTCATTATCTGGCGAGGTTGATATGCAGCCAGTTGATGAATGATTGCGGTAGGTAGCTGATGGTATAAAGCAGGTAATTATCAAGCCGCAGGGGTTGCAGCGCAATGGCCCTGGCCATATGGTGGCGGGCCCTTTGAGGCTGGTAATTGTTCAGTAGGAATTTTTTGCCGCAGAGCGCATAGTAGGCTCCTTGTTTGTTTTTGGGCGAGTATTGCCTGCTGCCTATTTGCTGCAGCTCGGCACCTTCATCGGCGGTGATGCGCTGAGTTTTGAGCGAGGTGTTTTTTATCGACCTGAATTTTCGGGTGTGCCATTTCTCGTCGATAGTAACCGATTCGGGGTTCAGGCGTACTTTGATAAGCGGTTCGCGTAGGTTGCAGGCCATTTGTGTTTTGAGCATGCCGGCCCATAAAAAATGGTCCTCAAAGGTATAGGCATGTTCATTATAGCCGCCCGCCTTCATAACCGCCTCTTTTTTATACATCACACAGGAGTGTATCATGGGGCATACATCAAAAGGCAGGGCCAAGATCTGGTCGCTGCTGTAAGCCGCCAGTTGGTGCGTAAACAGAAACTCACCATGGGTATCAATATAATCCGCCTCCGAGCCTACGATGCTGTAGGCTGGGTTCGCCAGCATAAAATTGTACTGCGTTTGCAGCCTGTGGAGGTAACAAATGTCGTCGGCATCGAAACGGGCAATGTAGGGCGCGCGGGCATATTTCAGTCCTTTGTTCAAAGCAGCGGCAACACCCTGGTTGCTTTGGTGGATAACCACGATGCGCTTATCGGCGAAAGCGCTAATGGCTTCCAGCGTATTATCGGTAGATCCATCGTTTACAATCATTAGCTCAAAATCGGTAAAGGTTTGCGCCAGTACCGATGCAATGGCTTCGCTAATGTACTTGCCGGCGTTGTAGGCAGGCATCAGTACGGTAATATTTGGCTCAGGCATAAGCTGCTGCTCCTTCCTGCCCTTCGGCTGTTTCTTTAATGTTGAGGAATAGCAGCAGTTCGAAGAACACGATGATGGATAACTGCTCGAACCAATAATCTACCAACAGCACCGCCAGCATCAGCGCCAGTATGGGCAGGCCATAGCTAAGCTTTTTGTAATGCCGGGCAAAGAACCAAACGTAATAAATGGCGAAGGCCAGCAAACCAAGCAAGCCATATTCAGCCGCTAACTGGTTGTAAACAGAGAACGGACTGTTGGTAAGCGAATGCAGCCCGGTTTGCTTGCTGAAGAAATCGAGGTACACATCCAGATGGTTCTTTAGAAAATCAGAATTGATGTAGATGTATGTATGCGGATAGCCACCCGCGATCCCCAACCCCGTTGCCCTGAATGCCAGTTTAGACGAAAAATTCCCGATACCATCGCCCGCGAGTATCCTGGCCGGATGCTGTAACAAGAATTTACCCGTTTGCAGCATGCTGATGGCCTTGCCGGGCAATTGGGGCACTTTTACCGTTTTGGCAGAGATAGGCAAAGCGGCATCGTGCGTGTTGATGAAGCGGATGAGCGGCTGCTGCGCGGCCTGCGGCACTTTTATGCTTTGAAAACGAGCAGTGTGGATACTGTCTTGCGGCAGCATAATGCGCCCTTCCTCGTTGCGAATGACCGGCTTTACTGCCACCAGGGGCGGCTTGTCTTTGGTGTCTTTTAAATATAGGACGGCACTGAGACTATCGAGATAAAGCCTGGCTATTTTTTCTTTCCTTTCGTCGGGCGTGAGCACCGAGTCGGGGCGTTGGGTGATGGGCAGCGCCGCCGTCACGGCTTGCGCCACAGCCGGATGTGGTTTTTGCTTTTCGAAAGCATTCTTGATGGTTTCGGCTACGTAAATATTATTCTGCGGCGATACCTTCACCATAAACACCACCACGAACATGAGGCAGGTAACGATGAGGCTTTTTTGGGCACGGGTACTCCTGAAGATAAAAAGCGCGGCCAGTATCAGCAATAAAGCGATGTTGACAAAATTGCTGCCACAAAGGAGTAGCGTTGCCATGCAAGCCAACAGCATAACCGGTTTTTGCCGCACCAAAAAGTAAATAACGCCCATAGCATTCAGCGCGGCGTTGGTGGTAGAGGTATCGAAACTAAGGCCCTTGATATAATCGCCGGTGCCGATGAAATATTTTTGGTAATTGCCCTGGTAGGTGTAGGGGTTTATGGCGTGCGTTTCCCAAATGATGGCCAGCAGGTTTCCGGCGGATACCGCTATGTTTATGATGAAAAACAGTAGCAGCGTATGGTGAGTGGTCTCCGCAGTATGTTTTTCTACGGATAGTTTTACCTGGTGCACCGCCAATAGGCACAGCAGCCAGAAAAATACCCCCGTAATGATGACGATGATATAGTCGATATTCTGGTATCCCCGGTTGATGAAAAGCCCGGTAAGTGAAAGCGCAATGATGAGCGGATAAAACAAGGGCAGCCGCGAATTTTTAAGGCTGAAGCCGAATTTAAAATCGAACTGTAACAGGTAGATGATGGCGATGGCCGGGATTTTTACTGCAAGCTTTACGTTGAGAAAAAGCAGCAGCAGGGCCAGTAGCTTCCAATCGGCATAGCTTTTCCATTTTTGCAGGTAGGGGTACGTGAGGCTGGCGGCCATTGATGTTAGCGTTGTTGTTTAGATGCGGATGCGGCATATGTGGTGCGATAGCACCCCGGCCGCCCCGGTTTGCTATAAGCATTACGCCAGGGAATTGGGTATGGTTGCCTGTGCGGACAGGCCTTCCGATAATTATGCCGTAAACGCAGCCCTGGCCAACCCTGCATCACCGGGTTTTAGTTGCCGGGTGAGGAATAGCAGCAGCACATACAATAGGGAGGCGAAGGCCAGAGCCAGCCAGCAATTAAGCGCGAATAGCCGGACAATAATACCGCTGGCCAAAGCGCAAGCCATGCATATCCCCAGGTTTTGCCAGATAGGGTTCAATGCTTTAATTCGGTTTTGACTGATATAAAATGCCGCCTGTACGATGCACGAGGCCAGGAAACCGAAAGCCGCACCGGGGTTGCCAAAAAGCGGTATCAGCATCATATCCAACACGGCATTTACCGTGAAAGTGATAACGAAGCCTTTGAGTATCATCTTCATTTCGCCTTTGGCGAAGAAGATGGTCCATAAGAAATTGTTGAGGTATAAAAAGGGGATGCAAAGCGTAAGGATAAAAAGCGTAAGGCTGTTTACCGCGCCATATTTGCCCGCGGTAACCGCATCTACAAGAGGCGACCACAGCACGTCCAACACCAAACCCGTAAAGGCGGCGATAACCATTTCGGCACGGCAAAGATTTTTAAGAGCGGTAGTGTCTACAGCATGATGCTTGAACATTTTGGTAAAGCGGGGGATAAGCAACGGCGCAATGGCCAGCAGGGGCAGCGTGCTCATCTCGAAAACTTTGTAAGCGAAACTGTATTCGGCCAGTTTTACAGCCGATGCCATCAGGCCGATGAATACCCAATCGAAACGGGCCATGGCCGAAGTAAGCAGGTTCACGCCCGTTTGAGGCAGGGCCTCTCGCAGCAGCGCAGCATATTTTTGCCTGTGCCACATTAAGCGGAAGGTTACCTTAGTGCTGCGGCTAAAAATGACGACATTGATGATAAGTTCCAGCACATCACCCGCAATAAAAACCAAAGCCGCGTTGTGCAAGCTGATGAGATGTAATATGGCCAGCACCGTCAACGCTAAGCATCTCACCAAATTAGACACCAGTAACATGGCCGCCAACAACCTGAACCGCTCCAGCCCGCTTGCGGCCTGTTTGAACGGGGTGCTGAAATAGATCATCAGCTTACCGGCACCCACTAATAAAAGCAGCGCGAAGAAACCCGTGTTTGCCGGACTTAACCAATAGGCCAGCAATAGCAGGCTGTAAAATAGCAGCCCGGTAATCACCACGTGCGAAAGATAAAGCGATATTACCTCGCCGCTATTCTCGCCCGAGGCTATCTTGCGGATGGATACCTGGTCGATACCGAAAGAGAGCAGGTTAAAGGCCATCATCAATATGGCCAGTGCCAGGTTCAGCATACCGAAGCCGCTTTTATCCAGCCCGGTGGATAGGAGGTAAAAAATAGCCAGCCCTGCCACCTGGTTAATAGCCAGTTGCAAAGTATTCGCCGAAAGGTTTTTGAAGAGTTTGCTTTTCAATATGAGCGGGGTTCAGCAATAAAAAATACTCCTTTTTCCAAACAGGTTATACGTTTCTCCGAGGTAACTCAACTAGCTTAGTTATCTAAGGACAATCAGGTCGAAATACATTAGCCGAGTTATATTTTAGCCTTAGCCAAAATTCTCTCAGCCTTGGAAGTTTGTTGTGAAAAATCTATAGAGGCTTTTCTCAATGTGTAATTTTCTTCAGCTTTAGCATTAAATTTTGCTGCAGCGGCTCCCCTTAGTACGGGTATAGTCTTTATCGCAATTGCCACGCTGATTTTTATGTGTTAAGTAATGTCAATATAGGTAATTATTTTTGTTATTAGAGCACCCGGTATTGATAAAGGAAAATCGCGTTCAAACAAGTTGTTGATTAGGAGGCACCTACGGAGCCTTCTCGCTTTTTTCTGTTGTTCTATAAACACGATACTCCTCCGGAGTGTTTAGCCCGAATTGAGTTACGCTCCGTTAGGAGCACCCTGTTTATAGTATAACAAGCAGTGCCGTGGGCTCCGTAGGTGCCCCCTCTCTAAAAGCGCCCCCTTCGGTATCGATTGTAGTTTTACCCTGTTATCTAAATTCCGCCATCATTAAAAACACCATCTAAACGGCTTTGCTATATTCTACCACCAATTTTTTAGCTACCGGCGGCTTACCCGAAGATAGGTATTTGCGGCTTTGCAAAAGTTTTAGGTACTGATATTTAAGCCGGGTGTTTTTGTATAGCATCAGGGCGATATCCAGTCCCTCTCTGGCATCTAAAAAGCCGAGCCGCAAAACGTAGCTCATCACAAAACCGAATGCAGCCGAAAAATGGCACTTGAAAAAGCCTGCCTTTTTGCCTTGGTTGGCATATTTGGCCGCGCTTAAACGGGCATAATGTACAGCCTTTTGCCTGCACTCCTCCATATTGTTTACCGAGTAATGGTGCAGGTGCCCCACCAGCTTCATTATCTGCACGCCGGCAGGCAGTAGCAAGGTTTCGTGTACTTCGGTTTCTGACCACCTTACGCGGCTGCGGTTGAAAAGGCGGCGGTGATGATCGCGCCCCCAGGTGCCGTACTTTATGCGCTTTTGCCCAAAATAGGAGCGGAAGGCGATATCGTAAACCACATTAGGGTCTTTAAACACGAGTCTGTGTAGTTGCTCCACTAGTTGCATATCGGCCACTTCGTCGGCATCTATGCTCAATATCCAGTCGTGCTTTGCCAGCGCTATGCCTTTGTTTTTGTTGGCACCATAACCGTCCCAGGCTTTGTGGTAAACACGGCAGTTAAAGGCGCGGGCAATGGCGATGGTATCATCGGTACTGCCGTTATCTACAATCACGATATCATTGCTTATTAGGCTGGCCATCTCGAGGCAGCGGCCAATAATGGCCTCTTCATTCCTGGTGATTATTACGACGGAAACCGGTATCATGCGAAGATATTGTATATATTGACGGATAGTATTTGCCCGCTGCGCCCAATGGCCGATGCATGGCTTTATCAATATATCGTTTGCGAAGCGTGCGGGGTTGCCTTGTTATTTCCCGGCAGGAAAATAAATATCGGATGATTTTATCAGGCGATGATTTAAGGTGTTTTAAATCAGTAATTTAAATATTTTTTAAATAAACAGGCAACCTTTAGTCCCGAAGCATCGTGATGTAGGAAGATTAGGTTAAATTTATAGGCGCAATAAAATTTAATTACCCGGCATGGGCGACGAAGAGCTACATCAACTGATACAGGGCTGCATAAAGCAGGACCGGAAATGCCAGAAGATGCTGTATAAGGCATTCTACGGTTTTTCTATGGGGATATGCCTGCGCTATGCTAACGACCGCGAGGAGGCTGCCGAGGTAATGAACCAGGGTTTTATGAAGGTGTTTACCCACCTGCAACGGTTTGATACCACGCGCCCTTTCAAGGCTTGGCTGGGGCGCATTATGATGAATGTATCGATAGATTACTACCGGGCAAATCTCAAAATGGCTTATACCGACGACCTGGACAAGGCCGAGCATTTAACCGATGGCGAACTGGTTGACAGCAACCTCAACTATGAGGATTTGCTGCGGATGGTGCAACAACTGCCACAGGCCTACCGCACGGTGTTCAACCTGTTTGCTATAGACGGGTACTCGCACGAGGAGATTGGCGAAATGCTTAACATCAGCCCGGGAACGTCTAAATCAAACTTGCATAAGGCGAGGCATAAATTAAAAGTGATGATTTTAAAAGCAGATGAAGCAGCCAATAACAGGGGTAACAACTACAACGGGGGGATGAATTACAACCCCATCGTAGCTATGTGTGGCAGCGAAATCAGGAACGCTTTTTTTAATAATGGTATCAGGAGATGAAAGAGGGGCAGGATAAAATAGATAGCTTATTTAAAAAGCGGTTAGAAGACCCTGCCGGCAACCTCGCCTACAACGAGGATGATTGGGATGCCCTTGAACAAATGTTGGAGAAGGGCAAAAAGCGGCCCTTTATCGTGTACTGGCTGCCTATTGTTAGCGGCATAGCGGCCATGTTATTGTTGGTTTTGGGCTGGTGGTTTTTTAAACCCACGCAAACAACAGTAAAAAAGGATGATACGGTAGCGGTGAAACCTGCCGTAAAAGCTACAGGCACCGATACCACGGGAATAAATAAACCGCAAGCCGTGCCGGTTAGTCCACAAGGCAGCGTAGCGATTAATGGTGCATCGGATGGCAAAACGGGCAATGATACAATGGACCCATTATTCCAGGACAGACAACCTGCAACGGGAGGAAAACCGGCACATCCAAAACCAAACACAACGTTAATCGCCAGCGGCATAAAAACACAGCCGCAACAGCAGCAAAACACATTGCCGGTTGCCGGGCAAAAAGATACCATGCCACCAAAAAGGACGGATATGGTAGCTGTGCAGCGGGATACCACGCCGCCAGCCAGGCTTGATGCAGCGAAAGCAGATAATACTCAGCCGGTTATTGCCGGCACCGCGCCTGCGCAAAGCCCGGATAAGCCGAAAGTGAAGGTTAAGCCGCTTAGCCAGGGCAGGCCGCAGTTTGCCATCAGCGTACTGGCATCGTCGGATATTAACGGGGTGAATTCCTTTCAGCAAACAAAGGTGGGCAGCAATTTTGGAGCGATGCTATCGGTTAGTGTGAAGAAATGGACGTTTACTACAGGGGCGATGTATGCCATCAAACCCTACGCAACAACGTTTGCCAATTACAGCACGGCCTACCAGTTCAAAACCGACCCAACCAACGTTACGGCAGATTGCCGAATGCTGGATGTGCCTTTGAACATTGCTTACCAGGTTTATCAAAACCGCAAGAACAAGTTTTCGCTGGGCACGGGGGTATCATCGTACTTTATGCTGCACGAGAACTATAAATACACCTACAGCTCGGCGTATGCCAACGGCCCGGCCAGCTATACGGTGGCCAACCCTAAAAACTATTTGTTAAGCGTAATAAATGTAAACGCCACTTTCGAGCGGCAAATCAATTCAAAATTCAGCCTTAGCGTGCAGCCGTATATGAAACTGCCCATCAAGGCGGTTGGTTACAGTCAGGTAAACCTGCATACCGCAGGGGTGGCTGTCGGCTTCAACTGGAACATCAATTCATTCACCAAACCAAAGTAGCATGAAGTACATTGGCCTTATTTTACTTGCCTGGTTAAGCATCAAAAACCAGGCAGGGCAGGACCTCTATGCGTGTAAAAACGCAAAAATCAGTTTGTTTTCTACCGCCCCGCTGGAAGATATCTCGGCAGTGAGCAACAGCGGTACATCGGTTTACAACCCCGCCACCGGCGATTTAGCCTTCAGCGTGAATATCCGCTCGTTCCAGTTTCCCAAATCGTTGATGCAGGAGCATTTCAACGAAAATTACATGGAGAGCGATAAGTACCCGCGCGCCGCCTTCAAGGGGAAGGTACAGGGAGCTATCGACATCACCAAAAACGGCAGCTACCCTGTAAACGTTACCGGCGAGCTGGATGTGCACGGCGTAAAGCAAACCCGCACTATCCTCGGTACGGTGGTGGTGAATAATGGTGCCATCAGCATGTCGGCAGAGTTTATGGTGAAATGTGTAGACCATAAAATCGATATCCCCACGCTGGTATTTAAGCACATTGCCGAGACCATCAAAATGAACGTATCGGCCACGTACACGGCAGTAAAGAGCAACTAAAAACCCTATATAACAAAGCATGAAAAAGTTAATACCCCTGGCAGCCTGCGCATTGATAAGTACCGGGCTGTGGGCGCAAACCACGCCCGCCAAAAGTGGCAACGCAGCCGATTCGTTGTTGAACAGCATGAATGCCGATGCAAAGGCCGAGCCCGTTATTGCCACCTTTAAATCTACCCGGCTGATACTAGGTGCCACTACCGAAACCGTGAAGAAGAATAACCTCAACTTTTTGGTGATACACCGCTTCGGTGATATGGGCGGCTCGCAGGGTGGGGGCAAAACCTTTTTTGGGCTGGATAACTCCAGCGATATCTACATCGGTTTTGAATACGGCGTAAGCGATAACCTGGATATCGATTTCGGCCGCAGCAAATTTGCCCAGCAGATTGACCTTGGGCTTAAATATGCCATCGTACACCAAACATCAGACGATGCCACGCCTTTTGCCGTAACGCTTTTGGGCAAGGCAGGCGTAAAAGCCTACGAAGCCAACGACGGCGAGTTTCCCACCTTTGCCGATAGGTTTGCCTATGTAGCGCAGGCCATCATCGCCCGTAAATTTTCATCCAACTTCTCGCTGCAGATAACCCCGACTTTCGTGCGCGATAACTCGCCCTTCCCATTCCTGGCAGGCAACGAGCGCGGCTTTTTCGCTATGGGCATTGCGGGGCGGCTTAAAGTGACCAAGCGTATGGGCATCGTAGTCGATTATGCGCACCCTTTCTCATCGTTCCGCAGCAATGCCACGGGCGACGATGCTTTTTACGACCCACTGGGTATAGGTATAGAGATAGAAACCGGCGGCCACGTGTTCACTATCGTGTTCAGCAACGCGAAGGCTATCTCCGAAACCAGCTACCTCAGCGCCAGCCAAAGCGATTGGGGCAAGGGGCAGTTCCGTTTGGGTTTTACTATCTCGAGGATGTTCAGTTTCAACAAAAAGGCAAAGAAAGCTTATTAACCCTACTAAATATAAAATCATGGAAAGACAAGAATTTTTAGCCAAGCTGGGCATAGGCCTGGCGGCCGTTTGCACAGGATGCAGTTTAGTATCCTGCGGCAGCAACGCAAAAAACGAAGACCCAACACCCAACGGCGACGGCAACCTATTTACTGCCAACCTCAGTAGCGAACTGCTGAACGTGGGCGATAGCAAGGTAGCCAACGGTGTAATACTGGCACGCATTGCAGCGGGTAACTCGGCCGACGCATTTTCGGCAGTGCAGGTAGCCTGCACGCATGAGGGTACGTTCATCAACTACAACACCGCCTCGGCTATTTACATATGCCCGCTGCATGGCAGCAGGTTTAGCCAAACCGGTGCCGTATTGCAGGGCCCGGCCTTAACCGCGTTGAAAAAATATAATGTGATCATAGATGGCACCAGCCTTAAGGTGAGGGCATAAGATTAAGAGCCTCATCCCAACCCTTCTCCAAAGGAGAAGGGCCAAAGAAATATAATAAACGATTTGGCTGTTTAAGCCCTCTCCCTTGGAGAGGGTTTGGGTGAGGCCACGTCACCGTTAAGATAATTGTTGTTTGATAAAGGGCGCAGCCTATTCCTGATAAAGGGTAGGCTGCTTTTTTATTGTTGGCGGGTATCCGTAAATAAATGCTACATTAGTTTTTGTAACCCTAAGCTATATATGGAAAACCAGCGTGCAACACGCAAGCAAATACACATCATCAGCCGGTACAGCAACTGGCCCGCCGCAGGCATTAAACGTAGCTTAGAGGAAGAGGGCATCTACGCCGACAAAGCAAAATGGGCCCGGTTCACCAATATCGCCCTGCTCGGCCTGGGTACAGCCTTCGCGGTGGCGGGCATCATCTTCTTTTTTGCTTTCAACTGGCACCAACTGCACAAATTCGCGAAGCTGGGCATAGTGCAGGGCCTGGTTATTACCAGCGTTTTGGTAGCGCTTTTTACCAACCTGAAACCCGTGGTGAAAAAGATTATCCTTACAGGCGTATCTTTTTTGGTTGGGCTGCTGTTCGCGGTATTCGGGCAGATATACCAAACCGGTGCCGATACTTACGATTTCTTTTTGGGTTGGAGCGTGTTCATCTTTATCTGGGCCATAGTGGCCGAGTTTGCACCTTTGTGGCTCATCCTTACCCTGCTTATCAACACCACTATAGTTCTTTATAGCGAGCAGGTGGGGCCAAGCTGGCCCGCTACTACGCTTTGTTTGATATTGTTTGCACTAAACGTGGCCATAATAGCTTTGGCGCAATGGTTTTACCGTAACTACGCCGATAAAGTGCCGGTGACCCTTTTCAGCAAGATAGTAGCATTGGCTGCGGCCGGCTGTATTACCATCAGCATTGTTAGCGGTATATCTTTCAACTATTACGAGGCTGCTCCGGATACCCTTTGGCCGGCTCTATTATTGATGGTGTTGGTGTACGGCTTTGCGGTACGTTACAGCTTCCGAAACAAGTCGCTTTATTACCTGTGCATTATCCCGCTCAGCATTATCATCATTATTACATCATGGATAATCAACCTGTTTCATGAAGACTCCGGCGGCACTTTTCTCCTCATCGCTCTTTTCGTCGTTATTAGTATTACCGTATTGGTAAACGCGCTCATCACCTTAAATAAAAGCTGGCATGCAAACCAATAACCATACAGACGCACTGATAAGCCGCTTAACAGAAGAACATGGCGAACAGTTAGCCATCAATAGGGATGCTGTCGATAAAGAACTGGCGGCCGATGCGGAGGCCTACCAGGGCCTGGGGATTAGATTGCTATCTATTGGCGGCGGCCTGCTGGCCACTTTTTTCTTTTTGGGTTTTGTGGGCCTGGTACTGAGCCAGGCGGCCGAAGCTGCAATGTTTTTTGGAGTGATAGTGATGGGAGGAGCCATCTGGTTGAACAAAACATCAACCAACACCATTTTAGATACCGTTTTAATAAGCTCTTACCTGGCCAGCTATGGCATGATTGCTTATGGCATGGTTCAACTGCATGTAGATGCCAACCCAATTGCAACGGTATTGTTGATATTAGCTGTTATTACCTGCGTTATTACATCGGGGTATATGCTCAATTTCTTTTCGGTGCTTGTAGCTTCGGGTAGTTTGTTTGCTTTAGTTTTGATAAACGATGCCTATGAAATAACGCACCTGCTTACCCTGCTATTGGCCTGGAGCTATGCCTGGTTATGTTTGCAGGAAACAGCTTTGATAGCGCAAAACCCGCCGCTTAGTGCCCGCTACATGGCTTTGCGCAATGGCCTGCTTTTTTCGTTTATAGCCATACTGGCCTACCTGGGTGTTGCTGATTTTCGCAGCGGCTCCTTACAGGATAATTATATATCGGGGATTATCATTATTGCGGTAACTGCGTTTGTGTTATATGCCATAGTGCAGGCGCTTGCGCTTAGGGCAAAAGACAAGTTGATTGTTTACGTGCTTGGCGGCCTTGTGCTGGCATCTGCTGTGTTTGCGCCCGCCATTTGCGGGGCTTTGCTAATCGTGTTCCTCAGTTTCCATACCGGCCACCGTACCGGTATTGCGACCGGCTTGGTGGCCTTGGTGTATTTTACCGGCCAGTATTATTACGACCTTAGCTACACCCTGCTCATAAAATCAGAAATAATGATGGCATCGGGCGCGCTGTTCTTGCTGGCCTGGTTTATCCTTAAAAAACAATTGAAGCGTTATGAGCAAAACTAAGCACATCATCATACTCATCAACCTGCTACTGTTGCTGGGCTATTTCAATTGGAGCATAACGGCTAAAGAAAAAACGCTGAGCGCAGGCAAGCGGGTATTGCTGGAACTGAAGCCGGTGGACCCGCGCTCGTTGATGCAGGGCGACTACATGAGCCTGGCTTATAAAATAAACGATTTGCCATCGCACGCAACCATAACCAAAAGGGGCTATTGCATAGTTAAGCTGGGTGCGCATGGCGTTGCCCAAAAACTTCGCTTTCAGGATGAGTTGAAACCTCTTGCACCGGGCGAAACTGCCATTAAATACTTCTTTAGCGGCAACAGTTATTTTGCCGATATACACCTCGGCGCCGAATCGTACTTTTTTGAGGAGGGGCAAGGCAAGCGTTTCGAAGCCGCCAAATATGGGGCTTTAAAGGTTGATGAAGCCGGCAACAGCGTTTTGGAAGGTTTGTATAACGAACATTACCGGCTTATTAAATAAGCTTTGGTGTTTTAAGGAGGCTGCGTTAAAATTAAAAGCGATTGTTAAACAACAAATTAAAACTCCGTCAGGACTTTGTGATTAATTTTACCACAAAGCACACAAAGGGAGAAACACAGGGAACACAAAGTCAATTTTATTTCGAATGGTTTTAAGGGTTGGATAACCAACATTACCGGCTTATGAAATAACTTTTAGCGTTTTGAGGTGGTCATATCAAAATAAAACGACTGTTAATTAACAAAATAAAACTCCATCAATAAATCTTTGTGAACTTTGTGCAAAACCTTAGTGCTCTTTGTGGTTAATTTTACCACAAAAGGGGCACTAAGAAAGAAACACAAAAGCGAACATTATTAATCTGTAACCACTACAATTTTACCCCCAGCCGCATTATTATCCATCAGGCGGTGCGCATCGGCCATTTCATCCAATTTAAACACACGGCCGATTTTAAGTTTTACAGAACCGGCCTCGATATTATCTAAGAAAGCCTGGAAATGTTCCGCGCCGACTCTAATCTGGCCGCTATCATAAACCGTTAAGTTTACTGCCGCAGGGATATATTCCATCGGCGCAAAATCTGCGAATGACCATTGTTCAGACAGCATCCCTGTCATACATACCGCGCCGCCCGTTGCCGCGCATCGCAGCGAATCTTTTAAAGTGGTAGCACCTACCAGTTCCAGGACATGGTTTACGCCATCGGGGTGTATAATCCTTAGTCGTTCGGATATGTTCCCATCATCAATGATTACTTCATCAGCGCCGTTTTCTAGCAGCGCATTTTTGCTTTCCGGTTTCCGGGTGGTGGATATTACGCTTAAGCCTGCATGCTTAGCTAATTGAGCAGCTAATAGGCCGATGGATGACGTGCCGCCCCTGATCAGCAGGCTTTCGCCCTTTTTTATTTTCAAGGCGATATGCAACGAGCCGTAAACCGTTTGGAACATTTCGGGAGTGGCCCCCAATACCTCCCAGGGCAGCGTACTATTGAATGGGATTAAGATACTTTTTGGTAACACGGTATATTCGGCATAACTGCCATCATAGGCCCTGCCCATTTCGCCCATAAAGGCGGCTACTTTTTGCCCGGGTTCAAATTCGCCTGATGGGTCAGCTGCAACTTCGCCCACGCACTCTATACCCAATACCCTCGGAAATTGGACGCCTGGCGATAAGCCTTTCCTGGTCATTAGTTCCGAACGGTTCAGCCCAAAGGCTTTTACTTTTATCAGTACCTGGCCGGTGCTGGGAGCGGGTATCGGCCTCTCTTCGATGATAAAATTTTCAGGGCCGCCTGGCTGATGGAGGACTATTGCTTTCATGGTGATCATTTAATTAGACGGAACTGCACCGATTTGCTGCAGCAAACTCAGCAGGTCGGGCTGGCCAAATTCTTCGATGATTTGATTACCTGAAAAACGATAAAAGTTCATGGCGCGTACTTCTATCGGTTTCCCCGTTGCGGGCACCCCAAAGAAAGTCCCGTGGTGTGTTCCGCGCATCGTAAACCGTGCAGCTACCTGCTCGCCTTCAGCTACCATGTCATCAAGCGTCCATTGGATATCCGGGAACCCTGAACGCATCATCTGAACGATGTCTACGTAGCCGGCAGGGCCTTGCAAAGGCTCGGGGCGACCGGGGACGAAAAACACCGCATCGGGAGAAACCAATTCTTCGGCTAAAGTTTCGCTTGCCGTGTTAATGAATTCTACAAAACGATGCATCGTTTTTTTATTGCTTATGCTTGTCATTTTAACCTTATGTCTATACGGCAAAAATGGGCTGTTTATGGCAAACCAACCCATAAGGTATCTTAATAAATGCCCTTAAGATGCTTTAAGCATTCAGCCTTTTAGCACCCTGTTTTTGCGGATGGTGCTCAGGAATTCGGGCGTGATGCCAAGGTAGGAGGCTATTTGCGTATTAGGCAGGCGATTGCTGAGGTTTGGGTATTGCTGCAGGAAATTTTCGTATCGTTCTTCGGCAGATGAGCTGATGTTTTGCAGCACCCTGTCCTGTAAGGCTATGTATTTCTGTTCGATAATTACTCTAAAGTTATGATCGATTTTATGGTAGTTGATATATAAGTGTAATAGCTCATCGTGTTTTATCTGCAACACTACCGTTGGCTCAATCGCTTCAATATACAGCCCGCTTGGCTTTTCGGCGTAAAAACTGCTGAGGTCGGTAGCCCAATCGTTCTCGGCTGCAAACTGGATGTTGTGTTCTTTGCCGTTCTTATCAACGGCGTACATTTTTAAGCAGCCCGAAATAACAAACGTGAAATGCCTGCAAACATCGCCATGTTGCAGCACAAACTGGCGGCGTTTAATGCTGCGCTCGATAAAGCGCGAAGCAAGGGCATCTTCCTCCTCGGCGTTCAGCGGGAAATAACCTTTAAAGTAGGCGACTAGTTTTTGTATCGGCATCCCTCTATTCATATGAGCTTTTGCTAACAATTAGGCCCTCCACAACTTTTATCAATATACGATACGGATTTTGGTGTGGAAGCGACAGGACTCATATAACAATATTACAAAAATACCGGCGAAATGCAGGCATAGGGTACAAAACGCAAAGGGTTTTGCGGTGCCTTCGGTTTATCCTGTGGCAGTCTTATTGGGGGATTTCTCCCCGCAATTTGCCTGTGGTTTGTCATAATTACCAGCGCCCTTTACGCTATACATGTTATAACCTTAAATTTGCTGCCTTTATAATTAAGGCAGGCCGATGCATAAGTACATAGCTATTTTTTTATTCCTGTTCAAGACATCCCCCGTTGCGGCGCAATACGATTGGAAGCTGAAAACCGAGAAAGACGGCATTAAGGTTTACACCAGTTTGGTCAACGGGTCTAAATTCAAGGCCATCAAAGTAGAGGCCGAGCTGGATGCCACGCCATCGCAATTGGTGAAGGTATTGCTTGATGTAAAAGGCTGCCCCGACTGGGTGTCGCACACCAAATCGTGCACGCTTATCAAACAGGTGTCGCAGTCCGAGCTTTATTATTATTCGGAGATTGACGTACCCTGGCCGGCCACCAACCGCGATTTTGTTGCCCATCTCACCGTTCGCCAAAACGCCGAAACCAAAGTAGTTACCGTTGATGGCCCCGCCGTAGCTGGTTTTGTGCCCGTGAAAGATGATATTGTACGGATAACCGCCTCAAAAGGTGAGTGGGTGATTACCCCGGTAACAAAAGGCAAAATAAAAGTACTCTACACCCTAATGGTGGATCCGGCCGGCAACATCCCGGCATGGCTCATTAATTTGCTGGCCACGCAAGGGCCCATGAACAGTTTCCAGGGTTTAAAAAAACAACTGCAAAAGCCGGAGTATACCAAGGGGGCGAGCTTCATAAAAGATTAGCAATAGCTTTTTATTGGGTGTAACCTTAGTTGGTTAAATGGTGTCTCAGGCCATTATCACCTTATCATGCGTATCAAACTCTCTTTCTCGTATATAACCGCTTTCCTGTTATTGGTATTGCTGATGCTCGAACTGCACGAACTTGTGCACATCATCACCGGCCGCATCATCTGCGGAGCCTGGGGTGCCCGTGACTTCAACGTTTGGCAGCTATGTGCCGATTGCGAAAAAGCTCATCCCTTATCCTGGGTGGCTACCCTTACCGGGCCCTTGTTTTCTTTTATGCTGATGTGGTTGGGGATGTATTGGCTGTATTCGGCAAATGTCAAAATGCGGGCTTTGGGTTTTGCGTTCATATTCGCCAATATCCCTTTCGGGCGTATTAGCCAGGCCATGATGGGCGGCGGCGACGAAATGGTAGTAACCCGGCACCTGCTTAAAGGTACTTTAAGCCATACGCTAATGGTGTGCCTATGCTCGGCTATCTTGTTGGCATTGGGCTTGCCGCCAATTATTAAAGCCTGGCGCAGTATCGATAATAAATATGCCTGGCTGTATTTATTGGGGTTTTTAACACTGCCGCTGGTGTTTATATTAAGCTATGTGCTTACTTTCTTAAACTCCCTGCTGAATGGCGGCTTGCTGGCTACTCCATGGGTGATGGGAACACCATTACTGATAACATTACATACCTTGCTTGCCGCAGTATTATTTGCGCTGTTTTATAAACGCCTGATTGTAGTGGGGGTAGATGGTTAATCTTCCGGACTTGCGGGTTTGGGTTTGGTGTTTGCCTTAAGCATAACCCTTCCTTTTTTGGTTAAGGTGCAGGCCGGCGAGCGGTCGTTCTCGGCACCTTTGGCAATATCTATCAGGTTGTAGGCCCTCAGGTCTTTAAGGTCTTCTTTACTGATATGGATGGCCATGCCTTTTTCAGCAATAACTTTAAGCGCTGCAACTACCTCGTCGTGTTTCATGGTGTTTTATTTACGGGGCAAACCAATGTTTGCATGCAATACTCAAATATATCACATTATAAGCAACAAAGGTAAACTTAAAGCGCATTGCTGGGTAATAAAGCTACAGGTAAAAATGGCAATGCGCTAAGATAGCTGCAACTCCAGCATAGCCGAAAATATCGCGCCGTCATCGGTAATAGCCAGTTGGTGCTTGCCGGGGTACAAAATATCCAGCCGCCTCTTCAGGTTCTTGAGGCCGATGCCCTCGCGAACCTCTGCTGCTTTCTCGCCCTTTTTTACATCGTTGATAATGGTGAAGTACAGCAGCCGTTGATTGGTAGAAATATTCAACACGATGTTTATCACAGATTGGCCCACCCCATCGGTGCCGTGCTTAAAGGCATTCTCTACCAGGGATATCAGCAACATGGGGCCAATGTTGAGGCCGGGATGGCTGCCGTCCAGGTCCATTTTTACGGTTACCTCATCGCCAAACCTAAGCAATTGCAGTTCTATATAGCTTTTGAGGTAGGCTATTTCCTTATCCAGCGGTACACGATTGTCGTCGCTCTCGTAAAGCATGTAGCGCATCAGTTGCGAGAGGTTCATGATGGCGGGCTCTATCTTATCTGATTTTTTGCGGGCCAGCGAAGTAAGGTTATTCAGTACGTTGAACAAAAAGTGCGGGTTTATCTGCGAACGCAGAAAGTTCAGTTCCGTACGCAGGTGTATGGTTTCCCGCTCTTTTACCAGTTGCTTGCGGGCGTTATTATCTAAAATAATGCGGTAGCAAAAGCTGCACAACAAAGCGATAAATGGCGAAAGTATGGGCATGAACATGCCGGGCCCGCCCCTCATCGGTTCGAAATTCATTTTCTGCCCCGGGTGTTGTTGCTCCTCCCAGCGTTGCCGGGCCAGTTCCTCCGCAGGAGAATGCAGGTGTGCCTCTCTGAAAACGAACCAGTAAACCCAGTAGCAAGCCAATATTGCGGCAAGCAGGCTTAAGTATATCAGCCAACCCCGTTTTTGTATCAAAGGGTATAGCAGGTAAGTATTGATGTAGAAGAGCACCAGCAATACGATGTTAGACGTAACGATATTGGTAACGAAGCGGTGCCGCATCCACTCGGGGATGTTGGGCGGTCCGTTTACAAAAGGTAGCACCAACAGCAGAAACCACACCAGCACCGGCAGCAAATTATACACCCAGGGCTTGTAGTTTGGCTTGTTCATGCGGCAATTAACTTGAAAATACAATAATCTGCAAAAACACTCGACCAACAGCCGCATTGACGAGACCAAACGCGTTAAATAATGTTAAAAAAATAATAATCCGCGCGGCATGCTGTTTCTTTGGATAACGCAAGCCCCTAATGCTTGTACAGGTAGATATGCGGTGTATAATTATTGACGACGAGCCCCTTGCGCTCGAACTTTTAGCAGATAACTTACAACAGGTACCCCGCTTGCAATTGGTAGCCAGTTGCCGCTCGGCTGCCCAGGCCATGGAAATTTTGCATGCCGAGCCAGTTGACCTGATATTCTGCGACATACAGATGCCTGGCATCACCGGGCTGCAATTCATCAAAAGCCTGGCGCAAAAACCCATGGTGATTTTTATAACCGCCCACCACGAATTTGCGCTGGATGGTTTCGACCTGGATGTAGTAGATTATTTGTTGAAACCCGTTCCCCTGGAACGTTTCCTAAAAGCCTGCAACAAGGCGCTGCATCTGTACGATATGCAGAACAAGCCCGCACCGGCAGCGCCCGAACGCAACCGCGACCACCTGTTTGTATATGCCGATTACAACCTGGTGCGGATAAACCACGGCGAAATTACCTACATCGAGGGTCTTAAAGATTACGTAAAACTACACCGCACCGGTGTGGCCAAACCGCTGTTGTCGCGCATTACCATTAAAGCATTGGAAGAACAACTCCCCGCCGACCAGTTCTTCCGCACCCACAAATCATACATCGTAAACCTGGGGTACGTACAATCGGTACGCAAGGGCCGCATCAAATTGAATGATGCCGAAGTACCTTATACCGATAACTACCGCGACGTTATCAGCCGGATGACGGGGAAGGCGTTTTAAGCCCCCTCTATTCTCCCCCGGAAGGGGAGATTTTAACTTTCTTGTCGTTGTTTTTTTAAGTCCTCCCTACCGGGGAGGATTTAGGTGGGGCCCCAATCCCCCATTGGTCTATACATAATCCTGCTTCATCTCATTTATTTGATAGCCGGATAATCATCACCCAAATTAGCGGCATCATGTTAATTTGATGGATAGAAAACTACGTTACACGCTGCTGTTTATTTTGATAAGTGCGGGTGCCTATGGGCAACACCAAAGCACGCGCGAAAAGCTCAAGAGGATTAAAGTCGACCATTTTTTTACCTGCACGCTCGACCAGATGATGGATACCCTGGCGGCCAACTACGATCTTGCCATCGTTTTCGAGCGCGATTCATTGGTGCAGATGGATATTACCGAACACTTTTTTGATGAATCGTTGGCCAAAGTGCTCAAATTTGTGTGCAAAGAGAACCACCTGCAATATTGGATAGAGAACGATGGCACTATTTACATACTGCAGCAACCTGATGATTTACCCCGCCTGAAGCTTAAGTACGAGCTTAACCAAACGGCCCGCAACTTTAAGCCGGTAATTATACCACCGCCCGCCGCACCGCCAAAGCATTACATGTTTGCGCTAACCGGCCGCATTACCGACCAAAAAACAGGCGAATCGCTGCCCGGAGCCAGCGTGCGCATTCGTGGAACCGACCTTAGCGCGCTCACCAATACCAGCGGTAACTTCACCATCCTCAATATCCCCTCAGACACCTCGTTGGTTGATGTTTCCTTCATTGGTTACCAGCCCGATGTGTTCCGTCTGGATAGCAGCAGTGTAAAGGGCGGCGTTAATTTCTCGCTTTACCCATCGCTGAATGCGCTTAGCCAGGTGGTGATAACGGGCAAAAAGAAAGGCGTACTGAATACCGATAGTAAAAAAGTGAGCGTTATACAGCTTACGCCTGCCTTGCTGGATAAACTACCCAACATCGGCGAAAAAGATATCATGCGTGCATTCCAGCTGATGCCAGGGGTTGCGGCAACCAACGAATCCTCATCGGGCATATACGTACGCGGTGGCACGCCAGATCAAAACCTGGTTACATTCGATGGTTTTACCATATACCAGGTAGATCACCTTTACGGCTTCTTCAGTGCATTCAACAGCAACGCCGTGCGCGATGTGGAACTTTACAAAGGCGGTTTCTCGGCCAAATACGGCGGCCGCCTCTCCAGCGTTACCGAAGTGCGCGGCAAGGATGGCAACAAAAAAGAAGTGAATGTCGGCGGCGATATCAGCCTGCTGAGTACGAACGTATATGCCGAGACGCCGGTAGGCTCAAATGCCTCGGCACTGATAGCCATCAGGCGTTCGTACCAGGGACCTTTGTATAATAAGTTGTTCGGGCAATTCAATACCACGGCGGCCAATACAGGCGGCGGTGCACCCCGCGGCGGCCCTGGTGGCGGTGGTTTTGGCGGCGGCGGCCCCGGCGGTTTCAATAACCAAACTACGCCCTCCTCGTACTTTTACGATTTGAATACCGAGTTCACCTGGGCACCATCAGCCAAAAATACCTTTAGCTGGAGCCTGTACAACGGTACCGATCACCTGGATAACAGCAGGGAGATGACCCTGCCCTCCTTCCTTACCTCATCTGGAGGTACGCTAAACATCAGCGACGATACCCATTACGGCAACCTGGGCACCAGCGTAAAATGGAATGCCACCCCGAGCCGGAAACTATTCGGCAGTACGGTGCTGAGCTATTCCAGCTTTTTTAGCGACCGCGACCGTGGCACCAGCGGCACCATTGTAGATAGTGCCACTACCGTTACCATCAACAACGGCATATTAGAGAATAACCGACTAAAGGATGCCGGCATCAAAACCGATTGGGAATGGAACGCGGTATCTAAACTGAAGGTGCTTTTCGGCGGCTTCAACTCCAATGTGAAAATCGATTATACCTACGTGCAGAACGATACCACCACGCTCATCAACCAGCATAACAGCGGCTCTACCGCAGGCGGCTACGCCGAACTGGAATACGAACCGAACGACCACTGGCACCTACAGCCGGGTATTCGTAGCACTTATTTTTCGCCCACGGGCAAGTTTTATTACGAACCGAGGCTATCGGCCATTTACCACATTACCGACCGCATCAACCTCAAAGGCGCAACGGGTAGGTTCTACCAGTTTACTGATAGGGTAATACGCGAAGACGTTAGTGGCGGAGATCGCAACTTTTGGGTGCTGGCCAATGGCAGCAATATCCCGGTAGGAGTGTCCGACCATTTTATAGCGGGAGCCAGTTACGAAACACCTGCGTTTCTTTTTGATGTAGAAGGTTATTACAAAAAACTCAGCGGCCTTACCGAGTATTCTATACGCCAGCTTGGCGGCGGCGCACCCGGTGGCGGTGGTTTCGGCGGTCCGATGGGCGGCGGAGGGAACACCACAACAACCCTTACCGAAAACTTTTACAATGGCAGCGGCTATGCCAAAGGCATTGAGTTTTTATTGCAAAAGAAAACCGGTGTTTATACCGGTTGGGTAAGCTATACCCTGGCCGAAGCCAAAAACAAGTTTGATGCCTACGGTACCGATTATTTTTCTGCTGCGCAGGATATCAGGCACGAATTTAAATCGGTAAACATGTACCACTTGCAGCGCTGGAGCTTTGCGGCAACTTTTATCTTCAGTACCGGGCACCCTTACACTGCACCCGCCGGGGTGTATAACGTCAACACACTCGATGGGAATAAGATCAGCTACCTATCGGTGAGCACCAAAAACGGCGAGCGCCTGCCCGCTTATCACCGCCTTGACCTTTCCGCCACGTACGATTTGTTGAAGACCGATGCCACCAAGATAGGCAGCATCAGCTTCTCGCTGTTCAACGTGTACAACCATCGCAATACCTGGTACAACGAGTACTATATCCGCGGCAACCAGGTGGTTACCACCACCATCAAATACCTGGGTCTTACGCCCAACATCACCCTTAACCTGAAACTGAAATAATGGTAAAGAGAATTCTATATAGCATCATGCTGTTCGGTGCCTTGTTTTCGGGCTGCAAAAAAGATGGCAGCACAAGCGTTGCCGAGCGGCCGGTAATTATCAGCTACCTGGTAATGGGCCACCCCGTGAAAGTCAACGTTTACGAACAAAAAGCCTTTAGCGATACCGCCGCTTACGGCGCGCGCATCGGCGGCCTGCAACTGCAATTGAGCGATGGCGCGCAAACCGTGCAGCTAACCGAAACTACGACGGGAAATTACATTTATGCTGATTCCACCTTTTTACAAACGGGCAAAACCTATACGCTGCGATTTAATTATAAGGATGCAGACATATCTGCCAGCAGCTTGATGCCTGTCGCAACAAACGGATACACAGCCTCTAAAACCAGTTTTGCCATATTGGTTGGCGGCACCCCGGCGGAATCTGATTCTACGGCAATAAGGTTCAGCTGGAACAATCCCGATTCGCTTTACCATGTGCTGGTGTTTAAGTACGATGATGCCAACCAGTACGCCAACGGCAACGGCAACTATCCATCAAACTTTACCATCAACGCCAAGCAAGCCGCTTATTACGATGCGCCTTACCGCCCGTTCAGGTATGCGGGGAATTATAGTGCCATACTTTACACGGTGAATAAGGAGTACGTAGATATCCTCACCAGCAACACCAATACCAACTCGCAGCAACTGAACAATCCGCCCGGCAACATCACCAATGGCTACGGTATTTTTGCAGCCATGCAGGCAGATACGATAAGGTTGGCGTTGAGTAATTAGCGGGAAGTCTCTCCAAACGTCATTGCGAGGTACGAAGCAATCTCCCTATTAGTAGGGCGGACTTGCAAAGCAGCTCTGCCTACGTAGAGATTGCTTCGTACCTCGCAATGACGATAGTGATTTTTTTACGAGGAATATGCTATTGTCTTTATCGTAGGGCGCTTCCCTTCGGGTCAGGCTTTCCGTTTATACGCCTGCAGGCCTTACGCGCTATGGCCGATATCCACTTCAATCCTTAGCGCGGGAGAAGGCCAATTCAACCGATTGCAGCTTTTCCGTTTTAATACTACCTTACGGCATCAAAACAAATTGACAGATGCCATCATCGCGAAGAGATTTTATAAAACATGCCGCCCTTGCAAGCGCAGCGGCTATTACCTTACCGTCTGCCCTAAACGCTACCACTTTAACGGAGTACAATAAAGATGGCGAAGGCTATACATTCCTGTTTCAGGGCGATTCTATCACCGATGGTAACCGCACCCGAGATAACGATTGGAACCACATCCTGGGTCATGGTTATGCATATTTGATAGCAGCCCGCTTGTGGTACAACTTGCCGCAGAAAGGTTTCCACTTTATTAACCGCGGCATAAGCGGCAACACCGTGCCGGATCTGGCCGCCCGCTGGGATACAGATACGATTGCCCTAAAACCCAACCTGCTGAGCATTTTGATAGGCGTAAACGATACCACGCATGCCATTCGGGGCGATAAAAATTTCACAGCGGAAAGTTACGAAACCAGCTTCAGGGCCCTGCTTAGCCAAACCATGCAGAAAATGCCCGATGTGCAACTGGTGATATGTGAGCCATTCATACTGCCGGTTGGCAAAGTAAAAGAGCAATGGGATAAATACCTGGGCGAAGTAACGCCAAGGCAGGCCGTCGCTAAAAAGCTGGCTGGGGAATTCAACGCTATTTACGTGCCTCTGCAGGAACATTTTACCAAAGCAGCAGAGCAGCACGGCCCTCCCGAATACTGGATGTGGGATGGCATACACCCCATGCCCAATGGCCACGAATTATTTGCCCGCGAATGGATAAAGCAGGTTGGCAAAAAACTGAAATTTATAAGATAAGCAGGCGGGAGATGTGCCGGCTACGGGCAGTAAAACTCCGTATCAAGCACGCGGGTTTCAAATTCGGTTATGGGGTAGCGGCTCTCGATTAGCTTCAGCAGCATTTCAACGGCTATCTTGCCCATTTCAAATGCCCGTTGCCGCACGTAAATGATGGATGGCTGTAACAAATCCACCACATCGGAGTTGGAGAATCCTGCTATTTTGATGCCGCTGGTATCCAACCCCAGGTTTTTGATAGCCCTGATGCAGGAGATACTGATACGGTCGCTGCCGATGAATATCGCATCGGGTTTATCGGCTATGGCCAATAGGCCCTTTAAGGCATCCTCTACCTCCTGGTAATCGCTGCCACCTTTATAACAGTTCCTAACCAAATCCTGGTTAAAAGGGATATCGTGATGTGCCAACGCGTTTTTATAGCCTGCAAGCCGTTCGTTGGTAATAGATAGCTGCGGCGCGTTGGCCAATAAAGCAATGCGGCGGCAGCCCATGCCTATCAGTGCCTCGGTTGCATTGAAAGCCCCGCTCAGGTTGTCTGAGGTAACTTTAAAGGTGTCTATCCCATCTATTATCCTGTCGAAAAAAACAATCGGCAGCCCGTTATCGTAAAGGGCGGTCAGGAAATCATAATCCGTGGTGCCCGATGACATGGATATCAGCAAACCATCTACCGAGCGGTTAGCCAGGTGGTTCACGTTGATGGTTTCCCTTTCGGTAGAATCGTGCGTTTGGGTGATGATGGTGTGATAGCCCTTTTGGTACGCTACGGATTCGATGCCGGCAATAGCTTGCGAAAAGAAACTATTGGCCAGCTCGGGCACTACGATACCTATAGAGTAGCTTCGTTTATTTTTTAGCCCCAGTGCATTCGGGTTCGACTTGTAGTTTACGCTTTGGGCGTAAGCTACTACGATCTTCTTTGTTTCGGCGCTTATTTCATAGCCGTCGCGCAGCGCCCGCGATACCGTGGAGGGCGATAGGTTCAACGCTGCGGCGATGTCTTTTATGGTAGCGGGCCGGTACATTACTTTATAAACTAAAGTACAATTATACGGCTATTTAGTACAGCCTGCAGTAAAAAGAATCATTCGGCTGCTATCCCTATGTTATAAATTCCGCCTGTGAACCGGTATCAAGATTAAAATTGTTTGCTTGGCTTTATGCGCTATAACGGGTTTTTAAAGCCGGTTTTCAACAAACCCGCGGCTTTTGCGCTTTTGTATAATCTTTATGTGATTTTTTTGCGTGTTTACCTATGGCTGCGCATTATTTGCTAATTTCGTTTCGTAAAACGGAGCCGGCATTAGCACGGGCCGGCACATTTCCCGGCAGGCCATTTCCCGGCGTTTTGATGGATTGCGTAAGGCCGTATTGTTGCCCCCCGTCCTTACCCCATCACCAAAAAATGCCCTAATTCAATGTTCACATCATAAAAAACAAAAACCAATGAGCACGATTACAGTAAAAGACGGGACCGAAATTTTTTATAAAGACTGGGGGACAGGGCAACCTATCGTTTTCCACCATGGCTGGCCACTATCCGGCGATGATTGGGACGGGCAGATGATGTTTTTCCTGGAGCAAGGCTACCGCGTTATAGCACATGACCGCCGTGGGCACGGCCGCTCTACCCAAACCGCAACCGGCAATGAAATGGAAACCTACGCAGCCGATGTTGCCGAACTGGTAGCCGCGCTGGATTTGAAGGATGCTATACATGTTGGCCATTCCACAGGTGGCGGCGAGGTTATCCGTTATGTAGCCAAATACGGCAAAGGCCGCGTGGCCAAAGCTGTCCTCATCAGCGCAGTAACACCCATAATGGTACAAACTGATGCTAATCCTGAAGGCATCCCTCTGTCGGTATTTGATGGTATCCGCGAAGGTACCGCCACCAATAGGGTGCAGTATTTCCAGGATTTCACCACGCCATTTTACGGCTATAACCGCGAAGGTGCGAAGATATCACAGGGTGTTAAAGACAATTGGTGGCGCCAGGGCATGATGGGCGGCATAAAGGCCCATTACGATTGTATCAAAGCATTCTCCGAAACTGATTTTACTGAGGACCTGAAAAGCGTAGATATCCCGGTATTGATTTTGCACGGCGAAGACGACCAGATAGTGCCTTTCCCGCTCACCGCCGTAAAAGCCATCAAACTACTGAAGAACGGTACTTTGATTTCGTACCCCGGTTTCCCGCACGGCATGCCGACTACCGAAGCAGCCACCATCAATAAAGATTTACTGGCCTTTTTTAAAGCATAATAAAGCCTTAAATTATTTGCCAAGAGTCTGTATCATAAATAAAACTCGGCGTTAAACAACAAAACTAAATCTGGTCAAAATATACTTTGTGCCCTTTGCGCTAAACCATATGCCAATCTTTGCGCACTTTGTGGTTAAAATTTTACCGCAAAGTCCGCAAAGGGAGAAACACAAAGAACGCAAAGCCAAATTGAATTTTGAGTAAAATGCCCAAATTGTATTTATGATACAGCCTCTTTTTTGTTATCCATTGGATTAAGTAGCAAACCCGTTACAAGCATAAAAAATAAATTCAGAAAAGCTAAATTGATTTAGCTTTTTATAACTTTGTTTCATGAAACGAAGTTTACTGGCTATCCTTTTTGTTTTTTACACTGCAAGCAGCCTTTACGCGCAAACAATCAAACCCTTTAAAGCGGGGGATAGGGTAGTGTTTACCGGCAACAGCATTACCGATGGCGGGCACTACCACGCTTACATCTGGTTGTATTACCTTACGCATTTCCCCAACAGGCGTATGCAGTTCTTCAACGCAGGCATAGGCGGGGATGTTGCGCGGCAGATGTACGAGCGGCTGGACGGCGACGTGTTCGCCCAAAAGCCAACCGTGGTTACGCTTACTTTCGGCATGAATGATACGGGCTACCAAAACCTCAAAGCCCCTAAGGCCGACTCGGTTTACGCAGCAAAAGTGGCCGAATCTTTAAAAAATTTCGCTTTAATAAGCAGTAAACTGGCACAGCATCCCGGCGTACGCAAAATTATGATCGGCTCCTCGCCTTACGACGAAACAGCTAAGATAAAGGCCGCGCCTTTGCTGAAAAAGAATGCCGCCATGCGACTGATAGCCGCAAAGCAACAGGCAGAAGCTATAAGACAAAACTGGGATTACATAGATTTCGGCGAGCCGATGACGGCCATCAATCGGCGCGGGCAGCAAACGGATTCTACGTTCACCCTGGAGGGCAGCGACCGCATACACCCCACTAACGACGGGCAAATGGTGATGGCCTACGTGTTCCTCAAGGCACAAGGTTTAGCGGACAAAGATGTCGCCAACGTCGCAATAAACGCCGCAAATAAAAAAATCGTTTTAGCAAAAAACTGCTTAATTACGCTGCCATCCATCAGCTCAAAGGATATCGCATTCACTTATCTAGCCAATTCCCTGCCATACCCTATGGATACTATCCCCAGCGGTTTCGGTCGGCCGGATAAGGCGCAATCCGAAGCGCTGAAGATAATCCCCTTTACCGAGGAATTCAACCGGGAGATGCTGCAGGTGAGAGGCTTGCAGGATAAGTCGTACCAGTTAAGCATCGATGGCAAAGCCGTCGGTATTTACAGCGGCACTGAATTTGAGCAGGGCATTAACCTCGCGTCTATAAAGTCTACCCCGCAGTACCAGCAGGCCCTGGCTGTGATGCACATCAACGAAGAACGCTGGACGATAGAGCGCCGCCTGCGCGAATATTACTGGATACACTACTCCATCCTCAAACCTAAAGGATTGCTGTTCAACGATGGCGATGCTACCGTAGATTCGCTGCAGAAATACGCCAAAAAGGATTTCTTCGTGGCCATTACCCTGCCTTCTTATCAAAAGTCGCGCTTTAAGGCCGTACGCGATGCCTGGCAAAAAGAGATGGACCTGCTCACCAACGAGATGTACGCCATCAACAAGCCTGTGCCGCATCGCTTTCGTATCACTTTAGTTAATTGATTTGATGAAATCCTATCTGAATATTATCCGCGCGACTTGGAAATCGCTTTTAAAAATATTGCGCGCGATGGAATGTGCGATTCCTCTCTCGAGAGGGGTGGAGGGGTGTGTTTGCACGCTATGCATTCTGCCATTGCAAGGTGGCGAAATCACCCCACCCATCACACAAGCCACCGCGCCCCCTCTCGAGAGGGGAACAAAGAATTTACAAGCGATTTCCCCGCTCCGCGTGGCATTAGTGGCGCTTATTACCTTGATTGCACCCGCTGCTTCCGCGCAAACGGCTTATTATATAGATGGCTACCACGGCGGCATCTGGGGGCATTATCCGGATTGGAACACGCGCTTTATGGTGGATATGCTGAAGAATAACCCCAACTGGAAGATCAACATCGAACTGGAACCCGAAACCTGGGCTCGGGCCAAAGTGGTAGACCCTGCCGCTTATGCGGATTTTAAAGCCCTGTTTGCCGACCAATCCCTCAATGGGCGCATCGAATACGTTAATCCCGCGTACGCACAAAGCTATAATTACAATATCTCCGGCGAAAGCATCATCAGGCAGTTTAGTTACGGCATGAAGCTGGTGCGGGAGCATTTCCCAACGGCGGTGTTCAGCAGTTATTCCTCCGAAGAACCCTGCTTTACCAGCGCCTTGCCGCAAATTCTCACTTCTTTCGGCATCAAATATGCATCGCTCAAGAATCCAAACACCTGCTGGGGTGGCTATACGCAAAGCCACGCCGGCGAATTAGTGAACTGGATTGGGCCCGATGGCAGCAGTATCATCACCTCGCCCCGGTACGATGTGGAAAAGCTTTCGCCAAAATCTACATGGCAAACCATCGCCTGGAACAACGCGCCGCAATACATCAACGCTGCTATTGCCGCCGGTATGCCGCACCCCGTAGGCATGACTTTGCAGGACGCCGGCTGGAAGGAAGGCCCCTTCATAGGCAATGGGCAAAAGGGCAGTATCAATAGCATTTACACCACCTGGCGCAACTATTTTGGCAACATTGCTAAGGACGACACCCGCGTGAACTGGCGATTTACGCAGGAGGATGTGCTGGTGAGCCTGGTTTGGGGGTCGCAGGTGATGCAGCAGATTGCGCAGGAGGTGAGGGTATCAGAAAACAAGCTGGTAATGGCCGAGAAACTGGCAGCCATGGCCAAAATATACAAGGGCACGCCATGGCCGCAGGCACAGCTCGATTCGGCATGGCGCACGTTGCTGCTATCCCAGCATCATGATTGCTGGATAGTACCCTACAATGGCAAGCCCGGCGATACCTGGGCAAATAAGGTAGTCAAGTGGACGAATAACACCAACGCCATCTGCGATAGCATCATCAATAACGCGCAGCTAAGCCTTGGCAAGGGCAAAAGCAAAGCCCGGTACGTAACGGTTTTCAATACCACAGGCAGCAATAGGTCCGAAGTAGTCGCTTTTAAATTACCACCAGGGTTTAGTCCCTACGGCCTGGTGCTGTTAGATGCAAAAGGCAAACCGGTAGCAGCCCAGCTATCTGCCGATAAGGCCAATGTGCTGTTCAAGGCAATTGTGCCGGCCATGGGTTACACTGCTTACCGGCTAACCTTAAAAGATAGTGCTAATAGGGATGGCAGCTTGCTCAAGCAATTGACCGATGGGCGATACCTTATCGAAACCGACCTCTACAAAATCATCATCGACCCGGCCAAGGGTGGCGCTATCAAAAGCATCATCGCTAAGAAACTGGCTGGCAAAGAGTTTATAGATCAGGCAAACGCCCGCTCTTTTAACGAATTGCGGGGTGATTTTTATAACGACGGCGGCTTTAAATCGACAGCGGATAACCCGGCAAAGGTTGTGATATTGGAGGATGGTCCGCTGCAGGTAAAGCTCGCCATTAAGGGGACCATCAATGGAACGGATTATACGCAAACCTTAACCCTGGCGCAGGGGCAGCCGCGTATAGATGTTACGCTGAATATCGATTGGAAAAGCAATACCGGCATCGGCGTGGCTACGCCGAAGGGCACTTACCGCTTGGATAATCCCGTAAAAGCCTTTTACGACGACCGCAGCAAACTGCTGGCCTATTTCCCGCTAAACCTCAAAGCGCAAAAGGTTTATAAGAATGCTCCGTTCGATGTTACCGAAAGCAGGTTGGATAGCACCTTTTTTACCCGTTGGGACAGCATCAAAAACAACGTGATTTTGAACTGGGTAGACGTTACCGATGGGGCGGGCAAATACGGCATGGCCTTGTTTACCGACCATACTACCAATTACGCCCACGGTCAGGATTTCCCGCTGGCCCTAAACATCCAATACTCCGGCATGGGCCTCTGGAACCGCGACCATAGCATAACCGGCCCAACCACCATCCATTATGCCCTGCTGCCGCATGCCGGCGTTTGGGACAAGGCGGGCATAGAAGCTGAGAACGCTAATTGGAACGCGCCACTGGTTGCGGTAGCATCGTCTACAGCATCCGCCAATTCGCTGTTACAGGTGCCGACAGGTTATGAAATATCTGCGGTAAACTTTGATGGTAACGATATGCTGGTGCGTCTCTTCAATACCGGTGTGGGCAACGTAAAAAGCAACGTGGTTTTTAATTTGAAGGCCGATAAGGCTGAGTTAGTTGAACTTGATGGCCGGCTTAAGGCTTCATTGCCGTTAGCTAAGCTAAAAGCAGGCGGCATAAGCACAAGCCTCAGCATGCCTAAATTCGGCATCAGGACGGTGAGGCTGGTGAATGCGAGGAGTTCGAAATAATTTAAAATTCAGCGTTCGAAATAATTACAAACGTCATCTTGAATTTATTTCAAGACCCCATCATAAAAGTGGCCGATATGTTGACCCGCTTAGCATCGCCGCGAACTAATCAGATGGGGTACCGAAACAAGTTCGGCATGACGATTATAAGTTTACATAGCGATGGGTTTCAAACCCATCGCTACGTTCCAGTGCATCAAATGCATGCATTTAAAGCTATAACCCCGCCCGCTTAGTGTGCAATTTACCCCTAAAAAATATTTTTCCTAAAACTTGCTAAATCGTTTTTTCTTATCTAATATTGGGCTTATTATAAAACCGATTACGCAGCAAAGCCTGCATTTTATATTTTATATTTTTTCAGCATTCCCGCCGGGATATTATCGCACAAGCAATAATTGCACGTGCTGTTTCCGCCCCGGCAAACCAATTGTAAATGAGCTTAATGTTTAATCCTGTCAAAAAATATCTTGCCTTAATGGCATTGCCGGGCTTATTGGCCATGCAAACGCTGCGCGCGCAAAATCCGGCATCATACGTTAACCCTTTCATCGGGGCAAGCACTAGTACTGCCGATGCGGGCGTGTACCACGGCCTCGGCAAAACTTTTCCGGGGGCGGCTACGCCTTATGGCATGGTACAGCTTAGCCCCAATACCATAACCGGCGGCGACAACGGCTCGGGCTATAGCTACGAGCAAACCAGTATAGAAGGTTTCGCCTTTACGCAAATGAGCGGCATAGGCTGGTATGGCGACCTCGGCAATTTTTTGGTGATGCCTACAGCGGGCCCGCTCAGGACCAAAGCTGGCACCATCGCGCATCCCGAAGGCGGCTACCGCAGTTCGTACGCCAAGCCCAGTGAAAAGGCCTCTGCGGGCTATTACAGCGTGCTGCTTACCGATAACAATATCAAGGCCGAAGCTACCGCAGCCCCGCACAGCGGCATGCTGCGCTTTACCTTCCCCAAAAACAAGCTTTCGCGCATACAGATAGATTTGGCCCGCAGGGTAGGGGGCACCTCAACCTTGCAATACGTAAAGGTGGTGGATAGCTACACCATCCAGGGTTGGATGAAATGCACACCCGATGGCGGCGGCTGGGGCAATGGCGATGGCCATGCCGATTATACGGTTTACTTCTATGCTAAGTTCAGCAAACCGCTTAAGGATTACGGCGTTTGGAGCGCGGGTATCCCAGACGGCTGGGTGCGCAAGCGCGAAGAAGTAGGCAGCGATAAATACCAGGATGTGGTGGCCAACGCCGCTATTTTAAAGAATATTAAAGAAAAGCAAGGGAAACACTTAGGTTTCTACACCAACTTTGCTACCACCGATAACGAGCAGGTGTTGATGAAAGCGGGCATTTCTTTCGTGAGCATCGCGGGAGCAAAAACAAACCTCCTTGCCGAAATAAAGGATTGGAATTTTGATGCTCTCCGCCAAAAAGCTACTGCACTTTGGAACAATGCCCTGTCTAAAATAGCCATACAAGGCGGCACTTTAGAGCAGAAGAAAGTATTTTATACTGCCCTGTACCACACGATGATAGACCCCCGCATCATCAGCGATGTGGATGGAAACTACCCCGGCGGCGATGGTAAAGCGCATAAAAGCGCCATATTCAAAAAGCGCACTATATTTAGCGGTTGGGACGTTTTCCGCAGCCAGATGCCGCTGCAAACCATCATCAACCCATTGCTGGTGAACGATCTGGTGAACTCGATGGTAACCCTTGCCGATCAGAAACAGAAGAACTACTTCGAACGCTGGGAACTGCTTAACGCCTACAGCGGTTGCATGCTGGGCAACCCCATGACCTCCGTTTTAGCCGACGCTTACGCCAAAGGCATCCGCAATTACGATGTGGATAAGGCATACAATTTGGCCGTTGGATCGGTAGAGAAATTCGGTAATGGCGAAAAAGGCTACGCGCCCGGAGGCATTGGCATAGCCCAAACTTTGGAGTATGCTTATAACGAATGGTGCGTAGGGCAATTAGCTACCTGGCTGAAACACCCTGCCGACGCCAAAAAATACCTGGCACGCGGGCAATCGTACAAAAATATTTTTGATAAGGATAAAGGCTGGTTCCGCCCGAAAGAAGATGACGGGCAATGGAAGGCCTGGCCCGATTCCGGGCGGATGACGCAATGGTATGGCACTTTCGAAACCAATCCATACCAGCAAGGCTGGTTTGTTCCGCAGGACGTGGATGGCATGGTAGAATTAATGGGCGGCAAGCAAAAAGTACTGGCCGATTTGAATAACCTCTTCGCCAAAACGCCCGATAACATGATGTGGAATGATTATTACAACCACGCCAACGAGCCTGTGCATCATGTGCCTTTCCTGTACAACCGCCTTGGCCAGCCCTGGCTCACCCAGAAATGGACCCGCGAGATATGCCGCCGCGCCTATAAAAACTCGGTAGAAGGTTTGGTTGGGAACGAGGACGTGGGCCAGATGAGTGCCTGGTATGTTTTGGCAGCGAGCGGCTTGCATCCGGTTACTCCGGGCGATACCCGGCAGGAAATCACTAGTCCGGTATTTGATAAGGTAACCCTAAAACTCGATCCTAAGTACGCCAAAGGCAAAGCATTCAGCGTCATCGCCAAAAACAATTCTGCCACTAATGTTTATATACAAAGCGCCAAATTAAACGGCAAAACCTATAACAAATGCTACATCGACTACGCCGATATAGCAGCCGGCGGCACGCTGGAGCTCACCATGGGGGCAGAGCCGAATAAAAGCTGGGGAATCAACTAAATATATGAAAAAACTCTATTCAATTCTTATAAGCATCGGGCTATTCGCGGGTGCAAACGCCCAAACGGTGGCGCCTTTTAAAGCCGGCGACCGCGTAGCATTCGTAGGCAACAGCATTACCGATGGCGGGCATTACCACTCGTACATCTGGCTGTATTACATGACACATTTCCCCAACCGCCGCGTTACGTTTTATAACGTGGGCATCGGCGGCGATGCCATCGGGCAGATAGCCACCCGTTTTGATGACGACGTGCTGCGCAGGAATCCCACCGTGCTAACCCTTACCTGGGGCATGAACGATACCGGCTATTTTGAATGGTACCGTAAGGATGGGCGGCAATTTATAGATAGCCGCCTTACAGGCTCTTATAAAACATACGAGGATTTGGTAGATAAGCTGAAGAAGCGTACCGATATCCGCAAGATACTGATACTGGGCTCGCCGTATGATTTTACCAGCAAGTTCACCACTAAAAACCTGTATCCCGGTAAGGCCGAAGCATTCTCTAAAGTGATCGACTACCAGCAGGCATCGGCAAAAAAGAATAACTGGGGATTCGTTGATTTTTACCACCCGATGGATGCCATCAACAAGCGCGAGCAATTGAAAGATACCACGTTCAGCCTAACGCCAAATGACCGCATACACCCCGATAACGATGGTCACCTGGTGATGGCCTACCTGTTCCTGAAAACGCAGGGCCTGGCAAACAGCGTAGTGGCCGATGTAGCTATCAACGCATACGCTAAAACGGTGACTAAGGCCGTAAACAGCAGGGTGCTCAACTTGTCTGCGAATGCTAAATCGATATCTTTCAATTACTTAGCGAACTCGCTGCCTTATCCTATCGATACTATCCCGCGTTCATGGGGCAACCGCAAAAAACAGTCGGAAGCCCTGAAGATAATTCCCTTCACAAACGATTTCAACCGCGAGATGCTTGCCGTGAAAAACCTGGCAGCCGGCAATTACGACCTGCTTATCGACGGCGAAAAAATGGGCTCCTTTAGCGCCGGTGCCCTCGCCGGCGGCATCAACCTGGCCGAAATTACCAGCACCCCGCAATACCAGCAGGCCATACAGATACGCGAACTAAACGAAGAACGCTGGGAGATAGAACGGCGCTTGCGGAATTACATGTGGATGGAGTACGATTTCCTGAAAGAAAAAGGCATGCTGTACAAGGACAATAACGCGGCGATGGATTCGGTAAAAAAATATGCCGCCACCAATATCTTCGTAAACGGCAACAAGGATAATTACAGCAGGGCCCGATACAAAAGCCTGCGCGATGCCTGGCAAAAAGAGATGGACGTGCTGATTAACCAGATATACGCCATCAATAAACCGCAAACGCACAGAATAGAGATAACTGTATCAAAATAATATAGTGAAGCAATTGCCCTTTAGAGCCTGTATCATAAACACATTTTACTTAAAACTAAATTTGGCTTTGTGTTCTTTGTGTTTCTCCCTTTGTGGACTTTGTGGTAAAATTTTAACCACAAAGTCCACAAAGATTGGCATATAGTTTAGCGCAAAGGGCGCAAAGCCTATCTCGACCAAATTTAGTTTTGTTGTTTAACACCGGGTTTATTTATAATACAAACTCTATGCTTTCAAAAATATCTTAATACCATGAATATCAAAAGAATTATCGCGCTGCTGCTTATCTGCACTGCATTTTTTGGCCTAAAGGCATCAGCGGCTACGGTTGATACCGCGCTTACCCACAGTGCGGCCATGAACCGCGACCTGAAGGCCGTGGTGATAAAGCCTGCCGATTACTCCGCCACAAAAAAATACCCGGTGATATACCTGTTGCACGGCTTTAGCGGCAACTATACCGATTGGATTAAGAAGATACCCGCCATTACCAAACTGGCCGATACCTATCATTTCATCATCGTTTGTCCCGATGGCGCTTTCGCAGGCTGGTATTTCGATAGCCCGGTAAATAAGGATTTCATGTACGAAACCTACATCAGCAAGGAACTGGTAAGTTATATCGATAGCCATTACGCCACCATTGCCAACCGCAAGGGAAGGGCCATTACCGGCTTGAGCATGGGCGGGCATGGCGCGCTTTTCCTGGCGTTTAAGCACCAGGATGTGTTTGGTGCGGCGGGCAGCATGAGCGGGGTTGTGGATATACGCCAGTTTGCCGATAGCTATGGCATTGAGCAACTGTTGGGAAAATACAGCGAACACCCCGAGGTATGGGAGCAGCATTGCGTGGTAAGCCTTATTTATTTGATAAAACCCAATGCATTGGCCCTCACCTTTGATTGCGGATACGATGATGGTATGTACAGCGGCAACCAGGAACTGCACGAGAAACTACTGGAGCGTAAGATACCACACGATTACACCGTGCGGCCCGGCGGGCACTCGTGGGAATATTGGGGCAACTCCATAACCTATCAATCGCTGTTTTTCAGCAGGTATTTTAATGGCGATAAATAGGCCGGGTATCCTTTGTTTGAAACATTGATAATAACTGTTTTAAAACTTGTTAAAATGTTAACCAATAGCCTTGTAGCAATGCAAATTATTAAAAATTAAAAAAACGCGGAAAAAGTTTGCTAAATCGTTTTTACAAACTATATTAGCGTTATAATTAATACCAGAATTATAAACCAATTATTGCCTTAGTGTAATCCCAGCCGTTGAGCCTGTGTTTTCTTAGGATTTGCTAAAACGATTTTTAAGCCAAAAAATATAAAAAGTATTGAAGCTTCGCCGCTTTGTTATAATAACCCTATAGTATGAAAAAATTTTACTTTCAGTTTGTCGCGTATTCCTTTTTCCTGCTGTTGTTCCTCATGGCATCCTGCAAAAAAGATGGCTTTTTGGGGCAAACCACCACAACAAACCTTACCGAAGAAACCGTATTTAAGGATAGCGCCAACACCGTAGGCTTTTTGGCGGGCATTTATGCCAACGTGAATTTCAGTTTCGCGGCCAACAGGTTCACTTATGGTTTCGGTACGCCAAATGGCGGGTTGGATGCCGCTTCAGACGAGGCGGAGGTTTTTAACTCGGGTGGCTCCACCGCGCTGGCCTGGGAAACCGGCACCATCAATGCAGCTGTAGCTACGGATGATGCCTACCGCAAATCTTACACCAATATCCGTGCAGTAAATCAGTTGCTTAAAAACCTACCAAAATCGCCCATCAATACTTTCACTAAAACACAGATGAAAGCCGAGGCGCGCTTTTTACGGGCATGGTACTATGCCATATTGCTTAAACATTACGGGGGCATCCACCTGGTGGGCGATAGCATTTATAACTATACCGATAAAATACCCGCAGCGCGTAATACTTACGAGCAATGCGTAAACTACATCGTATCTGAACTGGATGCAGCCGCGCAGGATCTGCCGGCCACACAAACCGGCGTAAGCTACGGTCGCGCTTCAAAAGGGGCATGTTTGGCTTTAAAAGCACGGGTGTTATTATACGCTGCCAGCCCGTTGTTCAACGGCCAAAGACTTAGCGGCACCAAAAACGACGATGTTTTAGGTTACCCATCAGAAAACAAAGAGCGATGGAAAGCGGCCAGGGATGCGGCATCTGCCGTAATAAGCCTGAACGCTTACACACTTTACACAGATAATTCTACGCCCGGCATCGGTTTCCAAAACGTGTTTACCATGCGTTTCAATACAGAATATATCTTCCAATACATGAGCGGCACAGGCAATGTGGATCTGGAGGCTTTGTACCAGCCGCCATCGCGTACCGGCCAGTATGGGGCGTTCCCGTTGCAGGGTTTGGTTGATGCCTTCCCCATGAAAAACGGTAAAGTGATAACCGACCCAACATCCGGCTATAACCCGCAAAACCCCTACGCCGGCCGCGACCCGCGTTTGGATTTTACCGTCATCCGCGATCAAACGCAACTGCAAAACAGGCTTTCGTCTGGCCTGTCGCCGGTTAATATTTACCAGGGCACTTTTAATGGCGTACCCACCGGCCCCGATGCTGTGCACAGGGGTACCGTTACCGGCTACTACGGCAATAAAATGCTTGCCCCAAGCGCGGTTGCCAATGATTTTATCCACCGTACCGACCGTGTTTTACCGCTCATTCGCTACTCCGAGATATTGTTGAGCTACGCCGAAGCTGCCAACGAATACGAGGGCCCTAACAACCTGGTTTATGCTGCCGTAGAGGCTATACGCCAGCGCGCAGGCCTTAGCCCTTATCAATTGCCTGTGGGCTTAAGCCAGGCCGAAATGCGCCAGGCAATACGCAATGAAAGGCGCATAGAGCTTGCCTTTGAAGAGCAACGTTTTTGGGATGTGCGCCGCTGGAAAATTGCCGATGTAACCGACAATATACAAACCATGGGAATGGAGGTTAACCGTACAGGCGCTGCGGTAACTTACACCACTTTCCCGGTGCGTAAACGCAACTTCCGCACGGCGATGTACTTATGGCCCATACCTCAAAGCGAGGTGGCTAAATCTGAAGAGTTGATACAAAACCCCGGTTATTAATAAGCATCAAAAGATAATATGAAAAGGATATACCAAATAAAAACACTGCTGCTGGTGATGGTAGTTGCAGTATTGGCCACAGCCTGCAGAACCGAAAAGGTGCTGCCGCAAAAAGAAGCATTAAAAGATATTACCGGCAGCTGGCAGGTGATAAAGGCCACCCGTAACGGTACCGACCTTACCGCCATCATCGATTTTAGCGGTTTTAAGATAAACTTTACCTCAACCGGCTATGCTTTGGTGAACAAGATGCCTTTCCTGGTAGAGCAGGATGGCACCTTCGCATTGGACGACCCGGAGTACCCATACAAAATTACCTTTACCGCCGCAGGTAAAACGCCCGTAGCCACTGCTTTTACCTACCCCATAGTGAACGGCAAAAGGCAGCTAAGTTTAACCTTTAGCCCGGGCTGTACCAATAATTCGTACGTGTACGTGCTCCAAAAAATCAATTAACCAGCAGCCTTAAACCGAATAAAAAGAGATTATGAGACAATATTTACATATAAAAGGCAAGAATTTATGGAGGATGTGCGCCTGTGTAATCATAGGCATTGCACTGGCCTGCTGCGGCGAGGAGATTAGCGGGATAGACCAACCCTCCACTGCGAAAGCCGGCGATATACTGCCTGTTACGGTGCATGTTAACATACCCACTGCCGGTAACGGCGGGCCCGATTACCTGGTGCTGGGCATACTGGTACCAAAAGGATGGAAAGCCGCGCAAAACACTACCATTACCTACACCAGCCCCCTTGGCAATGGTACCATGAGCCTGATACCCGATGGTTCGTTGCCTACCAAGGGCGGCGGCTTAACCTGGTCGGCTTATATGAAACGCACATTTGGCCTGGCCGGCAACCTGATAGATGATATGGAATGGGTAGCCTTCCAAACCGATAAGCCTTATGCCCACGAAGGCGGCCACACCATTACCGGCGACCTGAATATTAAGATGAAAGTTGGTGCCGATGGCAACAACACACTGGTGAAAATAGGCTACGTAATTACTGATACAGGCAACGGTTTCACCAGCGATGGAAACGGTACCTACTACAGCCAACGGAGTACCGATTGCTTTGAAGTAACCGGCGGCACCGGCGACCTGATAGATTTTTGCAACCCCCAGCTAACCGTTTTAGACCCGCCAAAATCATTGGATAATGATATAGTAACACTAACCTTTGATGGTGCGGTAGTAAACACACCGGTAAGCAACGAGCCTGAAGTTTACCTGTGTGCAACGGCCTACACCAGCGATGGTAAAACCATAGTGGTGTGCGAGCAAACTGCCAAAACCTTGATGAGGCAAACAACTGCTACCAGCAAAAGGTACCAGATAACGTTTTGGCCAAAGGCTTTTTTCAACACTACAGATGCGCAGACGATAATAAAGATGGAATACCATATTACCAACAAGGCGGGCACCAGCAGGGTAGGCTATGGTAATACCGATGCGCCATTTGTGTACACATTTAAATGCGGATAACCAGTTTTTGACCATAGCTGGGGCCCTATCAAAGACCATAGTGTGCCCAGGCTTAAACGATATAATATTTTTTGCCAACAATTTAAACTTTATACAATGGCTAATTGCTACTTAAATAAATATTTTACGGCTTTGGTTATACTGATGCTGGCGCTGGCTACAACCGGCCGTGCCATGCAGCAGGATACCACCGCCAGGGTTGGTACCCGCCCGGGTATGGCCGGTGGGCTTGTGCTTGATGAGTACGGCAATCCGCTAAAGGGCGTAAAGGTTGCTGTAAAGGGCAAAGCAGATACCGCCAGCACCGATAAAAGCGGCCACTTTGAACTTAGTGCTCCAGCGGGCAGCACGCTGGTATTCAAAGCCGCAAACTACAACGTTCGCGAGGCCCGTTTTAAAGGTGCCGACCTTACCATAAGGCTGATAGATACTTACATTAAAGCACCTGCCAAAATAAATGTGCTGTACGGCACTGCCGATGCGGATAAAAACCTTGGAGCAGTATCAACCATATATACCAACCAGTTAGCCAGTACGCCTGCTTCGCTTTATACTTACGCTTTGCCGGGGCAACTGGCCGGTTTGTACACGCAGCAGCGCAGCGGCTTTAATAACCCGCAAACCAGCGGCCAAACCCAGGCCGATTTTATTGGCAACGTGGTACTGCACAACAATTACCAGGCAAATGATAATACCGAGTTTTTTGTATCGCTTCGCGGACAAGCGCCTATTACGATTATAGACGGTGTACAGCGCGAGATTTCCTCCCTCGACCCGGAGAGCATCGAATCTGTATCTGTTTTAAAAGACGGCTTATCAAGTATCCTGCTGGGCCAGAACAGCTCGCGCGGGGTGATATTGATTACCACCAAACGTGCGCAGGCCGGTGCGCCAAGGATATCCTTTACCGCGCAAACCGCATCGCAAACACCATTGGGCCTGCCTAACCCGCTGCCTTCTTACCAATATGCTTACTTGTATAACGAAGCTTTGCAGAACGATGGCAAGCTGCCAATTTACAGCGCATCCGATTTTGCGGCCTACCGCGATGGCAGCGACCCCATACGCCACCCCGACGTAAACTGGTACAACACCGTCCTCCGCAAAAACTCGCCCATGACCAGCTATAAGCTAAACGTAAACGGCGGCAACAACATTGCCCGCTACAGCGTATCGCTCAATTACCTTAGCCAGAACGGGATGTTCAAGACTGCGACAGATGTACCCTACAACACCAATCTCAACCTTAACCGCTACATCATCAATACAGATTTAACGGTGAATGTAACCAAGAAATTAGTGGTAGATCTGCAGATGTTCGGTCGTATCCAATCGGCAACGCAGCCCGGGGCAGGGTACAACAATATCCTCGGCGCGCTTTATTCTACGCCAAACAATGCCTACCCTGTGCTTAACCCCGATGGCTCTTTTGCGGGTACTACTACTTACAACAACAATATTTTAGCGCAAACAGAATACTCGGGTTATATGCGCACCAACAGCAACGATGTGCTGGCCAACCTGGATCTTACTTACGATATGAGCAGCGTTACCAAAGGCTTATCGGGCAAGGCCATGGGCAACCTGGCGCTATCATCGCAAAGCCTCATAAACAGGTCGCTGCAAAACAATACGTACCTCATTAAGGCCGATAATAGCTACGCCGGCGTTGGTTCGCCATCGTCACAGGTGAATAACTTCAACAGCTTGTCCAGCGCGCGCTATTTTTACGGCCAGCTGGCACTGAATTATGACAGGGCCTTTGGCAAGCACAACTTCACCGGCAAATTGCTGTACGATACCCGCAGCATGAACCTCAACTTCGATTTAACGGCCACCACCACCAACGAGGCCATTAAAGCAGGCTACAGCTACGATGGCAAATACTTTGTAGAGGGCGCGGTAAACCGCAGCGGCTACAGCAGGTATGCGCCCGGCAGGCAGTTCGGCGTGTTTTACGCAGGCGGCCTTGGCTGGCAAATGGGAAAAGAAGATTTTATCAAAGATAACCTCAGCTTTATTACCTCATGGAAATGGCGCGCCACCTACGGCCTCACCGGTAACGGCAACGTAGATAACTTTGGCTACTACAACTTTATCCAAACCTACGGTTCGCCAAACGGCTACCAATACAGCACAGGTACCAGCCGCAGCGATGTGCAGGGCATTTTTGCCAACGCGCTGGCCAACCCCCTCATCAGCTGGGAAAAAGCGGATAAGATAGATATCGGCGCAGATATCGCCTTGTTTGATAACCACCTGAGCATTGCTGCTGATTACTACCACGACCGCTATAAGAATCTGCTTCAGATACGCGGACGCAGCATTTTGCTGCTGGGTACGCCTTACACAGCAGAGAACATTGGCGTGGTGCTGAATACCGGTACCGAGCTTACCATGACCTATCAAAACAACATCAACAACTTCAATTACTTCATATCGGGCAACGCCTCTATACAACAATCAAAAAACGTATTTAGCGACGAAACCCCAACGCCATACCCATGGCTGCGCCATACAGGTCAATCAACAAATGCAATTTATGGCTACCAGGCCCTTGGCTTTTTTGCCAACGCACAGGATGCGGCGGCCAGCGCAACTACCACTGGCTACACTGCCCAGGCAGGCGACGTGAAATATGCCGATTTGAATAACGACGGCGTCATCAACCAATTCGATATTACCAACATCGGCGGCAGCAAAGCGCTAATCTTCTACGGCGCGTCGTTGGGCTTCAACTACAAAGGCTTCGGTTTCAGCATGCTGATACAGGGGGTAGAGAACAGGCAGTTCCTGTTCGATAACTCAACAGTTAACGGCTTTGCAGGTATCGGTTTCCTGGGGCTTACCCAGGCCGGCCAGGGTGTAGACAACCTCACCGGCCGTTGGACGCCTGAGACCGCAGCAACCGCAACGCTGCCACGCTTAACCACAGGCAACGCCAACAATACTGCTTACAGCAGCCTGTACGTACGCTCGGGCGATTACATCAGGCTGAAAAATGCGCAAGTGAGCTACGACCTCCCTTTCAGTTGGGTAAAGAAATTAAGGCTATCGGGCGTGAGGCTGTTTGCCAACGGCGAGAATTTAGTAACGTTTTATGGCTATAAGGGCATAGATCCGGAAGTGAGCAACGGGGCATACCCCATACAAAGGGTAGTGAACGCAGGTTTTACCGTTAAGCTTTAATCATTGGCCATCATAAAAAATACGATCATGAAAAATCATCAAAATATTATAGCGGCGCTGATACTGATACTGGCCATTGCCGGCTGCAAAAAATACGAGCAGTTCCCGGTGGATAAGGTGGGTATTGATAAGATATTCGATAGCAAGGATTCGGCGGGCGTAAACGCGCAGCATTACCTGTACGGCATATACTCTGTAATGAAGAATGGCCATAACCGCGTGGGCGGCGATTATCTTGATGCCGCCAGCGACGACGCCATCTCATCGGCATCGGGGCCTAGCAACCTGGTTACGGTATTGTCTACCGCATCGTATAACTCTTACACCATTCCTGCCGACGAGAACTTGTGGGGTACTTATTACGCAGGCATACGCCAGGCGAACGAATTTGTGAACAATATTGATGTGGTGCCGGTTTTGGCGCAATACAATGGCAAATCGCAAAAATTTGTGTGGAAGGCCGAGGCGCGTTTCCTGCGGGCCTACTTCTACTTCGAACTGATCAAACGCTATGGCGGCGTACCGCTGATGGGCGATAAGGTACTGACCATTACGGATGATGTATCATTGCCGCGCAATTCGTTTGATGAGTGCGTAAAATATATCGTAAGCGAATGCGATGCCATACAAAGCTCGTTATACGCCTACCCGCTTACCAACCCGGCCAGCCCCGAAGCTGATAGCCACCGCGCAACCAAAGGCGCAGCAATGGCGCTGAAAGCCAAAGTGTTGCTTTACGCTGCAAGCCCGCTTTTCAACGGCGGTAATATTGATGGCAGTAACCCGCTTACCGGTTATGCATCTGCCGATGCCGGTCGTTGGGCCGCCGCCGCCGCTGCCTGCAAAGATGTAATGGACCTGGGCAAATATGCGCTGGTAGCCAATTACAAGGATGTTTTTATTACCCAGTACAACCCCGAGATATTGTTTTTTCGCCAGAACGGCAACAACAACGGTATCGAGACCACCAACGGCCCTATAGGCTTTACCGGTGCAACAGGCAAGGGCCAAACCAGCCCGACCCAGCAGCTGGTAGATGCTTTCCCGATGAATAACGGGCTGGCTATTACCGATGCCGCATCTGGTTACGACGTAAACAACCCATACGCCAACCGCGACCCGCGCCTTACCTACAACGTAATTTACAACGGCGCGCAATGGCTCAATACTTCTATCCAAACTTTCGAGGGCGGCCAAAGCAAACCTAATGGCGTGCTGCAGCAAACCAAAACAGGTTACTACATGCGCAAGTTTATGGGCAATTTCGAAACCACAGCCAACTACAGTTCGCACAGTTCAGACTGGATTATCCTGCGCTACGCGGATATGGTTTTAGGTTATGCCGAAGCGCTTAACGAATCGGTAGGGGCAACGCCCGAAGTGTACAACGCCATGATAAGCATACGCAAACGCGCAGGCATAGCAGCAGGCACCGGCAGCCTTTACGGCTTAAAAGCAGGTATGACTAAAGAGGAAATGCGCGCCACCATCCAAAACGAAAGGCGCATAGAGTTTGCCTTTGAAGAAAGCCGCTACTGGGATATCCGCCGCTGGAAGATTGCCGAAACCCTGATGAACCAGCCACGTACCGGCATAAGCATAACCAAAGTAGGCACCAGCCTGAATTATAACCCGGTAAATGTGCTGGCCACCAAGTTCGTATCGCCTAAGATGTACCTGTACCCTATACCTTACGATGAGGTGCAGAAGAACCCGAATATGAAACAAAACCCCGGATGGTAATACCTGAAAGATCAATTAAACCAATTAATTAAGCAGCTATGAGAAAAATAATACTTTTCTTTCAAATCATACTAACATTGCTTCCGGTGGCTTTGTATGCTCAGAGCACAACCATTACGGGCAAGGTGCGCGATATATCGGGCGCGTTGCCGGGCGTATCGGTAGTTGAAAAGGGGATGACTACCAACGGTGTCATTACCGATGTTAACGGCAAGTTCACGCTTACGCTCAAAGGGCAAAGCGGTGTAGTTGTTATCCGCTTCATAGGCTACATTAGCCAGGAGGTAAAAGTGCGCAACGGCCAGGCGCTCGATGTTATCCTGCAAACCAGCACCAACGGTTTGGATGAAGTATCGGTAGTGGCCTATGGTACACGTAAACGTATCACCAATACCGGTGCAGTTAGTTCCATATCCGCAGGCGAAATACGGACCGTGCCAACCGCCAACGTACAAAACGCACTTACGGGTAAGCTGCCGGGTTTCTTTTCGCAGCAGGGTTCGGGCCAGCCGGGCAAGGATGCATCAGACTTCTACATCCGCGGCGTAAGCTCTTTAAACTCTGATGGTAACAAGCCGCTCATCATTGTAGATGACATCGAATACAACTACGATCAGCTGCAGCAGATAAACGTAAACGAGATCGAGAGCATCTCTATATTAAAAGATGCATCTACCACGGCTATCTACGGTATAAAAGGCGCTAACGGCGTATTGGTGGTAACCACCCGCCGTGGCAAAAGCGGCACGCCCAAAATCAACATCAGGGCAGAGGGCGGTATGGCGCAGCCTACCAAAACACCGAAGTTCCTCAACTCTTACGACGCTGCTACGCTGATAAACGAGGCACAGCTGAACGACGGCATCCCGCAGAGTTTCACCCAGGCAGATTTGGACCACTTCAAAAGCGGCGATGACCCTTACGGCCACCCGGATGTGAACTGGTACGATAAGATATTCAAGAAACAGAGCTACCAGGCCAATACCAACCTCGATATATCGGGTGGTACTAATGTGTTGAAATACTTTATATCGGGCGGTGCCCTTAACCAGAACGGTTTGGTACGTGATTTTGCCGACCCGCAGGCCCTGGTAAACACCAACTATTATTTCCGCAGGTATAACTTCCGCTCGAACTTAGATTTACGTGTAAACAAAACGCTAGATCTGCGCCTGGATGTAACCACCCGTTTCAGCGATTTAAACCAGCCCTACAATCAGAATGCCGTAGGAGAGATATACAACTTTACCAAAGAAACGCCTTTCACCGCGCCTTACATCAACCCGAACGGTACGTATAGCTACGCGTATTCGTCCTTTAACCCCGATCACCTGCCTACGCTGAACGCCAGGTTGGCTACCGGCGGCTACCAGCACTCGCGCCGTACGGATTTCAACTTCCTGTTTGGGGCTACGCAAAAGCTGGATGCCATTACCGATGGTTTATCGTTAACCGGTCGCATAGCTTACTCCAGCGTGGAGCAGTTTACCAAGCAGATATTCAACGAAGGTATCCCGGCGTACCATTATGACCCGGTTACTAATCAATATGCGCTGCGCCCGGGCGCTACCTACGTTTACCAGAACTACGGGCTAACCGGTAATACCGATATCAATACCAACAACTATAACCTGCAGGTGTACCTGAATTACGACCGCACCTTTAGCAATACCCATCATATAACAGCTCTTGCCTTGTTTAACCAAACATCCAATACGCTTTTTGCCAATCCTTTCCTCAGCGGCGAACTCGTGGGCGTTCCGCAGAAATTCAGGGGCACCTCGGGCAGGGTAGGGTACGATTATAAACAAAAGTACCTGATAGACGTGAACGTGGCCTATAATGGTACCGACCGTTTCGCCGCCAATCACCGTTTCGGTATTTTCCCTGCCGTGAGTTTAGGTTACAACCTGGTGAAAGAAGATTTCTTTGCGAAAGCTTTGCCAATGTTCAGCCTGTTTAAATTGAGAGGTAGCTACGGTTTGGTTGGTTCTGATGCTGCGCCGGGTAACCGTTATGTGTACAACCAGGTTTATAACAGGGGCGGCGGCTACAACTTTGGCCAGTCGCAACAAAATTACGTAACGCTTTTTGAAGGTTCATTGGGCAACAACGATGTGGTTTGGGAACGCGCCAAAAAGCTCGACATAGGCTTGGATATGAACCTCTTGAAGGATAAGGTATCGGTAACGATAGATTATTTCCATGATATACGCTACAACCAGCTTATTACGCCGGGCAGCGTGCCATTGGTACTGGGCGTAGGATTGCCTGCCGTAAATATTGGCCGCACCCAAAACCAGGGTTTCGACGGAAGCGTAAGCTACCACGGCAATGCAGGCAAAGTGCAATACAATGCCGGCCTGGTATTCTCATACGCCAAAAACAAGATATTGGATAAAGACGAAGCAGCACCTGCTTACCCGTGGCTGGCACAAACCGGCTGGCCAATCGGTCAGCAGCAGGGTTACCACTTTTTGGGCTACTATACTGCTGCTGATATCACCGCCATTGCAGCTTACAAAGCCGACCCGGCCCACAACGGCTCTAACGCAGGCAACCCGATTGCCGTACCCGATAACGGCATCCCGTTGCAGCCAGGAGACCTCCGTTACGAGGACCTGAACGGCGATGGTACCATAAACGTATTCGATAAACGTAACATTGGTAAACCCAATCTGCCTAATACCATCCTGGGCTTATCGTTACAGGCGGTGTACAAAGGCTTCAGCGTAAGCCTGCTGTTTCAGGGATCGTTCAACTACAGCTTCGCGGTAATAGGTACGGGTATCGAGCCGTTCCAGAGCCAGTTCCAGCCCATCCACCAGGAGCGCTGGACACCGGCGACGGCAGCTACGGCCAACTTCCCAAGGTTGGGTGTTAACCCAACATCTATCAATAGTCCGTCGGCTTACTTCAGCGATTACTGGCTGGTGAATGCCTACTACATCCGTTTAAAAACCGTGGATATAGGCTACCAGTTGCCAACTAAGCTGCTGCCGTTTAAAATAAACAATGCGCGTATCTACATGAGTGCATACAACCTGTTCACCTGGGATAACTACAACAAGTATCAGCAGGACCCGGAGATATCTACAAACACCGCCGGCGATGCCTACATCAACCAGCGCGTAATAAACCTGGGCGTACAGATAGGCTTTTAAATTTGATTGAAATTTAGGCAGCAGGGCCAGGGCCGGTAACGGTTTTGGCCCTTGCTGTTTTTAGGACTCATCCGGATGCAAAAAAAGGCAGCATTTTGTACCTTTTTTTATCGCATTGTAGCAAAAACACGGAAATAAACGCAAGTAAAATAGTGCTTTTTCTGCGTTTTGTGCACTTCGGGCCGCCCCTTATCAAGCGGTTATTTTATACATTAGTACCATGTTCCCAACCATAGGCGATTTGGTATATTACGTTTTTAATGTAAGGTTCACGTTCCCTATACAAACGCTGGGACTGTTTATCGCGCTGGCTTTTCTTGGGGCTTATCTGGTCTTTACATCGGAGTTTAAACGGTACGAAGCGAACGGGAAAATCCATGCTTTTAAGCGTAAAGTGCTTGTGGGTCAGTCTGCTACGGTTTTAGATATCGCCGTAAATTTCTTGCTGGGCTTTGCATTCGGCTTCAAATCAATTGGCATAGCGCTCAATTACAGCAAGTTCGCGTTTGATCCCCGGGGGTACCTGGCATCTTTGCAGGGTAGTTTGGCAGGCGGTATCATAGCTGGCCTCGGCTTTGCGCTATGGATTTATTACGACAGAAAAAATCAGCAATTGCCTGAACCTAAGGCTGTTGAACAGGTCCGCCATCCGTATCAGCTGATGGGGCTTATCGTTTTCAGCGTGGGTTTTTTCGGCTTCATCGGCGCCAAACTGTTCGATACCCTGGAGCACCTCGACCAGTTCATTTACAACCCTTTAGTCGTGCTGTTCTCGGTAAACGGCTTTGCCTATTATGGCGGACTGATATTCGGTGCGCTTACTTACCTGTACATCGGCTACCGCCACGGCATGAAACAGGTGCACCTGGCAGATATCGGTTCGCCTGGTATGATGCTGGCCTACGGCATCGGCCGCATCGGCTGTCAGCTATCAGGTGATGGCGATTGGGGTATCATTAATCATCATATCAAACCGCACTGGCTCAGTTGGTTACCTAATTGGGCCTGGAGTTTTAAGTACCCGCATAACTCCATCAACGCGGGGGTATCTATCCCCGGTTGTACCGGCAATTATTGCAGCCAGCTGGTGCAGGGCGTGTACCCTACGCCGCTTTATGAATTGCTGCTTTGCATAGGCATGTTCGGGCTGATGTGGGCCTTCCGTAGAAAGATAAAGATACCGGGGCTGATGTTCTCCATCTACCTCATACTCAACGGCGGCGAACGGTTTTTGATAGAACATATCCGCATAAATTTTTATTACAGCTATTTAGGCCTTACTTTTACACAAGCAGAATTAATTGGCGGTTTAATGCTGTTAGGCGGCCTTGCAGGCTTGGCCATCATAGCCTTTAAACGTTACATATCGCCCAAAATAACTGCATAACCAATTGATTACTATCCCTTCCCCGATATGAGAAAGCTTGCGCTGTTGTGTATAATGATTTGCTGCGCCATGCACAAAGGCTCGGCCCAAACCACGGCTGTAAACCTTACCGATATTAAATTCACGGTGACAGAGGCGCCGGAATGGTCGGCCCTGCTAAAACGCGATAAGGGCTGGTTTGGCGGCGATGGTATATACACTATTCCGCTAAATGGCATGGAAGGCAGGCAGGCGAGCCCTAAGGATAAGATTCTGTTCATCTTTAGCGACAGCATGATTGGCGAGATAAAAGATGGTGCAATGCAGCCGGGATACAAGATGATACACAACGCGGTAGCCATACTTGATGGCAACAAACCCCTGGGCAATAAAATGAAGTTTTATTGGGATACCGATGCCAAAGGCCAGGCCGAATCTCTGTTCATACCCAAAACCCCGCAAACCGACAGCACCGATTATTACTGGCTGGGCGATGGCTTTGTAAACGAGGCGAACCATGCTACCTACATTTTTGGCTACAGGGTACGCAATGTAAGCAGCGGTGCATTTGGTTTTAGGGAAGTAGGTAATACATTGATAAAGATACCTGCCGGCAGCAAACCGCCCTACCGCAATCTAAAGCAGATGGATACCCACCTATACCTGCTGGAAGGGAAAGACGATATCGGCTCTTTTGGCGCGGGCGTTTACGTGAACACCACAGCAGCCGGTGCACCTAAGCCCGATGGATATATTTATACTTATGGCGTGCGCGGCATGGCCAAAAACCTGATGGCAGCACGGGTACTGCCGACCGATTTCGAAAATATGAGCAAATGGACGTTTTGGGATGGCGCGAACTGGGTGAACGATATAACCAGGGCAGCCAATATTACCGATGGCGTATCTAACGAACTGAGTGTCTCTGCCCTGCCCGATGGACGGTACGCGCTTGTTTTTCAGCATGGCGGCATGAGCACTACGGTAGGCATGCGCATAGGCGCCAGCCCCGTGGGACCGTTTGGCCCCATCATTAAATTATGGGATTGCAAACCCGACCTGATAGAAAAAACCTTTGTGGTTTACAACGCCAAAGCGCATCCAAGCTTATCTGCCCCTGGCGAATTGATCATCAGCTATAATATCAACTCTGTTGAGTTTATTAAAGATCTTAATGTGCATCCCAACCTCTACCGGCCCAGGTTTATAAGGGTGAAGTTTGATTAATTGGCGATTTTGTCTGAACTCGAATTTTATGGAATTAAAGAATTTCCAGAATTGATTAGCCCTATTCCCAAAATTCCACTAATTCTTTAAACGGCGTAGCCCTCTTGAGTGCCTTGAAAAAACATTTAAACACGAAAAATTCGAGTTTAGACATTTTCTCAAAATAATTTGCAACTTAAAAAATAATCAATACTTTAGCTAAATCAATTTAGCATTTACCTCCAATTAAACTGAAATGAAGAAAATGTTGCTGTTTGCCATGGTTGTCGTCATGTGCAGTTTTCAATCCAAAAAACCGACAAAAATTGTGTTTTTTGGCGATTCTATAACGGAGTATGGCGTAAGGCCGGATGGCTACATCACACTGTTCCAGCAGAAACTGAAAGACAATGGCAAGGCTGGCGACTACGAAACGGCGGGAGCGGGCATAGGCGGCAATAAGATATATGATTTGTACCTGCGCTACGAAGACGACGTGTTGACCAAGAACCCCGATATAGTGGTGATTTGGGTAGGCGTGAACGATGTATGGCATAAGCGCCTCTTCGGTACCGGTACCGATTGGGATAAATTCGGCAAATTTTATACCGCGCTTATTAGGAAATTCCAGGCTAAAGGCATCAAGGTTACCATTTGCACCCCAGCATCGGTAGGCGAGAAAACCGATTTCAGCAACGAGCTGGATGGCGACCTTAACCGGTATTCGCAAATCATCCGAGACGTAGCTGCGCAAAACAATTGCGGGCTGATTGATTTCCGTAAGATATTCCACGAATACGGCGTAAAGAACAACCCCGAAAACAAGGATAAAGGCATCCTTACCGTTGACGGCGTGCACCTGAACGCTGAAGGCAATAAGCAAGTGGCTGATTTGATGTATCAGTCGCTCATAAAATAGGATACTGGTTTTGGTTTATATTTTTGGTTTAAAGGGAGGCGGAAGCGCCTCCCTTTTTTAAATCCGCCCCGTGGGATGCAGTTTCCTTGCACCGTAAAAATGATGATTCGACAATGAAAAAAATCCTATATAGCTGTGCGCTTTTGTTAGTCGGCAGCAATGTCCTTTCGGCGCAGGAAGTTAATCTGGTTAAATATGTAGATACCCGCCAGGGTACCAATACCAAGTACGAGTTTTCGTACGGCAACACGTATCCGGCTGCCTCGCTACCCTTCGGCATGAACACCTGGACGGCCCAAACCGGCAAAAACGGAGACGGGTGGAAGTACCAGTATTTCGAGAAAAAGATACGCGGTTTCCAGCAATCCCACCAGTGCAGCAGTTGGGTAAATGATTACGCCGTTTTTTCGCTGATGCCAGTTACCGGCAAACTGGTGGTAAATGAGGATGACCGTGCGGCAACCTTCAGTCACGATAATGAGATTGCGCAGCCCAGCTACTACAAGGTAAAGCTGGATAATAAAATTACCACTGAGATGACGCCAACCGAGCGCGGCGCACATTTGCGATTTACCTTCCCGAAGGGCGCGGGCTCATATCTAGTGCTTGATGGCTACACCAAAATGAGTATGGTAAGCATCGACCCCAAAACGCGCACCGTTACTGGCTATGTAAACAACTGCCGCTGGGCGCCACAGGGGTTTAAAAATTACTTCGTTATCACTTTCGATAAGCCCTTTACCGCGTTCGGCACCTGGGAGAATAAGAAGAATACCACCGCAGCCGGCAACAAAACCGCCGAGGGTGAGGGCGTTGGCGCGTACCTGCAATTTAAAGATGGCGAAACCGTGCAGGCGAAAGTAGCCTCGTCCTACATCAGCCCGGATCAGGCAGCGCTTACGCTGCAAACCGAACTGGGCGGTTACAAATCATTTAATGATACCCGCAAAGTGGCCGACAAAGTTTGGAACACCCTGCTTGGCCGCATGGCCGTACAGGGCGGCACCGAGGAGGAAAAGGCCACCTTTTACTCCTGCATGTATCACGCGAACCTGTTTTCGCACCAGTTTTTCGAATACGGTAAGGATGGCAAGCCCTACTACTACAGCCCCTACGATGGCAAGGTACATGATGGGTACATGTACACCGATAATGGTTTTTGGGATACCTTCCGTGCGCAGTTCCCGCTGAATACTATACTACACCCCAAAATGGAGGGGCAACTGGTGCAGGCACTGCTGGATGCGCAGAAGCAATGCGGTTGGCTACCTTCATGGTCGTTCCCCGGGGAAACGGGAGGGATGTTGGGCAATCATTCCATATCGCTGCTGGCTGATGCCTGGATGAAGGGCATCCGCAGCTTCGACCCTAAACAAGCCCTCGAGGCATACTACCACGAAGCTACCAACAAAGGCCCGTGGGGCAGTGCCAATGGCCGCCCCGGCTGGAAAGAGTACTATGCGAACGGCTTTGTGCCTTATACCAAACAAACCGAAGGCGCTACCGCCTGGACGCTGGAATTTGCCTACGATGATTTTTGCGCCTACCAGCTGGCCAAGGCAACCGGCAATAAGTTTTACGAAGATGTTTTTGCCCGCCAAATGTATAACTACAAAAACCTCTTCGACCCAAAGACGCGCTTTATGCGCGCCAAGGATGCCAAAGGCGATTGGATAGAACCCTTCGACCCGATGGATTGGGGCGGCCCTTATACCGAGGGCAATGCCTGGCATTGGACCTGGTCGGTATTTCATGATACGCAGGGACTTATCAACCTGATGGGCGGTGATAGGAATTTTACGGCCAAGATTGATTCCGTATTCAGCGAGCCGGGTACCATCAAAGTTGGTGGTTACGGGCAGGTTATCCACGAGATGACGGAGATGGCCGAGTTCAAAATGGGCCAATTTGCGCAAGGGAACGAGCCTATTCACCACATGCTGTACATGTACAACTACGCCGGCCAACCCTGGAAGGCCCAGATGCACCTGCGCGAGGTAATGGACAAAATGTACAACGCTACCGAGAACGGCTATCCAGGCGATGAAGATGAGGGCCAGATGTCATCCTGGTTTGTATTGAGTGCGGCGGGTTTTTACAGCGTTTGCCCGGGTACCGACCAGTATGTCATCGGCAGTCCGCTGTTCCCGAAGATGACTATTGCCCTGGAAAATGGCAACAAGTTCATCATCGAAGCCAATAACAACAGCAGGACCAATGTGTACATCCAATCGGCAACCTTGAACGGCAAGCCCTACACGCACAATTTTATCACCCAAACAGACATCATGAACGGTGGCATTTTGCACCTGGAAATGGGTGATAAGCCTAATTTAACCCGCGGTCTGGCACCCGAGGATAAGCCATTTTCGTTGAGCAAACCGCAGTAATTACCGGAGTATTTTCGGTGTTTTTCTTCAAAAATCTGTGGAAAAAATGTGGTTTTCGGTAAAATAGAAGTCGCTTGTTGGTACTTGCAAAACATTTAGGTTAATTTACAGCACCAATAACCCCCATAAATTTAACTTTAGCGGATGGATGCCAAACCCAAGTTTACCGAACGGAAATATCTGTTAGTGCTGTTGTTCGTCACCTCGCTGTTTTTTTTGTGGGGCGTAGCCATGACGCTCGGCGATACGCTTAACAAGCACTTCCAAAACGTACTTCATATCTCCAAAGGGCGGTCGGCGTATGTGCAGTTGTCGCTTTTTGGTGCTTACGCAGTGATGGGTATCCCGGCGGGTTTGTTCATGAAAAAGTTCGGGTATAAAATGGGTGTGCTGCTTGGGCTGTGTTTATATGCCGCCGGCGCGTTTCTTTTTATACCGGCCGCGGATACCTCATCTTTCAACTTTTTTAGGATTGCCTTATTTGTTTTGGCCTGCGGCCTGGCAACGCTGGAGACCGTTGCCCATCCTTTCGTAGCTTCCCTGGGCGACCAGCGCACCAGCGACCAACGTATCAACTTCTCACAATTTTTTAACGGTTTGGGCGGTATCATCGCGCCATTCATTGGTGGTTATTTTATCCTGCAGGAAGGACAGGAACATTCTAATGACCTGATAGCAGTAAAAAACCTGTATTTCATCATCGGAACGGTTATCCTTGCGGTAGCCCTAGCGTTCTCATTCGTAAAAGTACCTCAACTCACAGATCCGCATACACCCTCACCGGAATCTTACGCAAACGCGGGTGTAGAAAACGTAACCAAAAAACTCTTTCAGCATAAGCACTTCGTGTTTGCCGCCGTAGCGCAGTTTTTTAATGTGTGTGCGCAAGGCGGTACCTGGGCCTACTTTATCAATTACGGGCACGATATTATGGGCTATTCCTCCGCATCGGCCAGTTACTTTTTTGGTATCAGCATGCTGATGATGGTTGTAGGCAGGCTGGTGGGCACATTGCTGATGCGCTACTTTATTGCCCCAAGCAAGCTGCTTTGGATTTTTGCGCTTTGCAATATCATCATGTGCATCATCGTAGCACAAAACTTCGGTACCGTATCCTTTGTTGCCCTTATTATGATTAATTTTTTCTTCAGCATTATGTTCCCTACCATATTTAGCCTGGGATTGAAGAACATGGGTAGGCAAACCGAGCAGGCTTCCTCTTTCATCGTGATGGGAGTTGTTGGCGGCGGCTTGTTCCCGCTGGCGATGGGGCTTATTGCCAACCATAGCGTGGCGCAGGCTTATTACCTGCCGATAATTTGTTACGTAGTTATCTTCTTTTTCGGCTTTAATTACAGGCGTTTGAACAAAAATCCCGTTTAGGATAATTTTATGCCGGAATAATATTAGGATGGCTTGATTTTATTGGAAATCTTTACAATAAATCGATTTATCAGCCTCCGGCAGCGCACCTTGTTGCGATATTATTTTATATTTGAATTTATTAAGACAGCACGTGAAAAAACTCTCTATAGTTGATATAGCCAACCACCTAAACGTTTCTAAAACAACCATTTCATTTATCCTGAATGGCCGCGCCCAGGAAAAACGCATCGGTAAGGAACTGGTAGAGCGCGTGCAAAAATTCGTGGATGAAGTTGGCTATAAACCCAACTCCCTGGCCAAGAGCCTGCGCACCGGTAAATCCAACATTATCGGGTTGATGGTGGAGGATATCTCTAACCCTTTCTTTGCATCTATTGCCCGCCTTATAGAGGATCGCGCCTACAAAAACGGCTATAAAATTATCTATTGCAGCACCGATAACGATACCAATAAAACCCGCGACCTCATCAGCATGTTCCGCGACAGGCATGTAGATGGCTATATCATTGCCCCTCCCGAGGGTATTGAAGACGACATCAGTTCATTGATAAAGGATGGCATGCCGGTGGTATTGTTCGACAGGCACCTGCCAAAGGTAAACACCGACTACGTAGAGATAGATAACCGGTTCAGTACCTACAATGCCACCATGCACCTGGTGCAGCAAGGGTATAAAAATATCGCTTATATCACTTTTGCCTCCAATCAAACGCAGATGCAGGCCAGGTTGCAGGGCTATAAAGATGCACTAGACGAGAGCGGCCTGAAGCAATATATACAAGAAATCGTCTTCAGCCCGGACGAAGAACTTATCATCGCCCCTATCAAAGCATTCCTCAAGAAACACAAGAATCTCGATGCCCTGTTCTTTGGCACCAACCATGTGGGTACCTGTGGCCTGAAAGTGATCAATAGCCTGGGCCTTAAAGTACCGGGCGACCTGGCCCTGGTTTCCTTCGACGATTACGACGTATTCAAGCTTTTTTCGCCGCCGGTTAGCGCGATAGCCCAACCGATTGAAGCCATAGCCGATAGCGTAATAACTGTGTTGTTGAATAAACTCAACACCTCCTCGCAGCACATCAGCTCGCAATCCATCATCCTGAAGACTGATTTCAATATCAGGGGGTCGTCGAAGATGACGGAGAAAACTTCTTAGGTTAATTTAAAAACAATCCTTAGCCCCTAAGGCGGTGTCCCCACCGCCGTTTGCTTGTCGCCGCGTTCTGGTGGGACACCGGAATCGGCGGGATGGATAACTTTAACCACAAAGGCGGTGCCCTCATCGCCGTTTGCTTGCCGCCGCGTTCCGGTGGGGACACCGGAACGGAGGAGAAGGGATTAACAAGAAGGATGGGGAATAAACGACTAACCTGACCCCATAGGCGGTGTCCTCACCGCCGTTTGCTCGCCACCACGTTTCGGAGGGACTATCAATCATTATAAGCCTTAACCTGCAACCTATACCCCTTTTTTAGCACTCCTGGGTCGACCTCTAAGGTAACCGTCTTCGCTTCGCCTTGCATCAACGAGAAATAGCCGTCGCTATAAATTGCCGGCAATATCTGCTTGCCTTTAGCATCCAGCAATTGTACCCTGATACCAAATGCCGCCGTAGTTTTTGATTTATTGGTAACCGTATAAACGAGCAATTTATTGGTCTTGTTTTTTGCAGTAGATTTTTTGGGGGCAGTTATGATAAGGCTTGCGCCGACGGATGGCATTTTAGTGAGTGCGGTGTAGTCGAGGTAGGTATTGCCCATCCAGTAGAAATTCTCGGATACCACTTTGCCTGCTTTATCGGTAAGCCTCAGCTTAAGGAAGTGTACATCACTCAGGGCGGGGAGTTCGTCGGTGCCGTTAAATACAATAAAAGCTTCCGTTGCCGAAGTAGGGGCAACGTCCAATGTTTTAATCATGTGATATGCGGGTACGGCTTTGCCATCGCTGTTGTAAACGGTGGCTTGTGCGGTAAGTCCTTGTAGGGCGTAGGGCTTATTATTGATTACCTTGACCGAATTAGTGGCGGCGTTCCATTGGATGTGGATGGGCTCGCAGGCGGTTTTTGCGCCGAAGTACGCACCGGTAAGGTCGTAATAGTAATCATAGGTTTGCCATATCATTGATGGATAGGCCGATTGGCTCATCCAAATCAGCATGCCGCTGGCATCGTGCCACATATGGTCGTTCCAGGCTTCGTACATGGCTTTCATGGTTTCAACGTTCAGCATCTGTGCTTTCTTGCAAAAATCTTCTATCGAAATGGCCTTGCCATAGCTGGCGCTGATGGTGTTGATATACTTCACCGGGTCAGATCCGCCGCCAAGCGCGCCATCGGTGCTGAAGTAGTGCCTGGCCCACATATTGGTTTTGCTGTTCACGGCATCGGGCGTTGGGGCAACCCAGTACTCCTTCGGCATAAATTTTTTGAAGCTTTCGATATTCACGAAGGTGGCCGTGCCCAATTCGCTGCGCATGCCGTAGGAATTATGCGAGAACAGGTAGCCGTTATGCGGGTCGGTAAAGTAGGTTTTCGGGTCGGTATTGCTCCACAATCCGCTTCCAGATAGCACCTTGCTGCCGCCATGGATAGAAAAATTGGGGTTGGTTTCGCCGGCGTTGGAGCGGGCCAGGTACAGCTTGTCGTCGCCATCGTATTCCTGTACTGCGTTTTTGATAGCCATATTCAGCGGACCGGCAGGGTTGCCGCCCGGTACGCCCTCATTGGCTCCGCACCAGATAACGATGGAGGGATGGTTGCGCAGCTTCTTTACTTTTTCTATGGCGTTGCTTTTGAAGATGTCCAGGCTATCTATCTGGCCGAAGTTGTTGAGCCAGAAATCGTCCCAAACCATAATGCCATAGCGGTCGCAATAATCGTAAAAGGCTTCGTCGGTAACTTCGCCCGTCCAGTTGCGGATGATGTTGAAGTTCATATCCTGGTGAAAACGTATTCGGGTATCGTAATCCTTGCCGCGTACCTTCAGCATATAATCGCTCATGCCCCAGTTGCCGCCCTTCAGCAGGATGGGGACATCGTTCACGTACACGCGCAAGGGGCCATTAAGCGTAGTGGTATCGGCGGTGATTTTGCGGATGCCGAACGGTTTGGTAACGGCATCTGATGGTGCATTGCCTTTAACTGCAAAACTCACCGTGCAGGTGTACATATTTTGGGTGCCATCGGCCTTGCCGCCATAGCCGTTTGGCCACCACAGCATTGGGTTGTTGATGTGCAGCTGCGCGAAATCGCTCTTATCGTAGCTGAGGGTTTGACTGCTGTTGGCAGCTAAAGTGATGGCCGGACTATTCAATTTGATATTGCCGGGGTTGATGGTAAGTTGTACAACTCCCGTTACCGGCAGGGCCGAGGCATTACGTAGCGTGGCCTTAACGGTGATATCCGCCTGGTTCATATCAGGCACGGTAGTACGTATCCATGGGTCTTCAACTGAAACGGGGCCTTTTTGCGTGATGGCTACGGTATCGGTAAGGCCGCTGTTGAGACCGGGCACGGCGGGCATCCAGTCCCAGCTGCCGCTGCTGATATAGGTAGGGGCCTCCCAGTTGGCCAGCGGGTGGTTATGCTCTGGGTCGTTACGGGGCGGTACTACCAGTACGAGGATAACATTGTTGCCTTTTTTGCGGAGCAAACTGGTGATATCATAAATACCCCTTTCTACGATGCCTTTAACCGTACCGATATGATGCCCGTTAAAATATATCTCGCCCCGTTTATGGATGCCGTTGAAATTGAGCCAGGTGCGTTTGCCGGCCAAAAGCTGCCCGCCTGCAAATTCGGCACGATACCAAAACGGTCGGTCGTATTTGGCTTTATCCACTTTGTAAATGTTATCGGCATAATCGGGATTGCTCTCTTTACCGGCTTTTACGTAGGAATAGAACACCGTACCAGGCACTATCGCATCTATCCATTGAGGGGTGCGATAGCCGGGCCGAGCTATCTGGTTAAGCTTAAAAAGGCTATCATTTTTTGGGAATAATTTCCAATGGAGTTTAATGGACTGCGCCTGTAGCGCGGTTTGCAACAATATAATTAGCAGGGTGGTAGCTAAGATTGGTTTTAGGAGGTGTTTCATTGGTGTTTTATTTATGGGGGCAATTTCAATGTCGTTTACTTAAGAGTTGGCCCGCTGCATGGCCTCACCCCCAACCCCTCTCCAAAGGAGAGGGGCTTAAAGTCCTCTCCTTTGGAGAGGATTATTTCATGAGGGCTCGCCGTTTAGGTGAGGCTACTCAACTGCTTAAGTAAACGATTTACGGCGGCAATTTATAAAAAATTTGCTAAATCGATTTAATAACTATTTTATTATATTAGCAGCACTAATTACGAACCAGCCATGAAGATATTTTTTACCGCCCTGCTCATCGTTTACGGTATGGCTCTGGCCAAGCCAGCCTATAGCCAACAAACAGCCACCCAAAGGCAATGGAATTCTTATTGGATAGGTGCGCAGGGCGATAACGGCAGTAGCTACGGCGTGTTTTATTTCCGCAAGAGTATCAACCTCGTGGCAAAGCCAGCATCGTTTATGGTGCATGTATCGGCAGATAACCGCTATAAGCTGTACGTGAACGGTGTGCTGGTATCCCTTGGCCCCGCGCGTGGCGACACTTATAATTGGAACTACGAAACAGTAGACCTTGCGCCGTACCTCACCGCAGGGAAGAACACCATAGCGGCCTTAGTATGGAACGAAGCGCAATACAGCCCGGCGGCGCAGATTACCGTGCGCACCGGCTTTATACTGCAAGGGAGCACGCCGGCAGAAGATATACTGAATACCAACGATGGCTGGAAAGGCATCCGCGATGTGGGGCACCACCCCGTACCGGGCTACTTTTTTGCCGCCAGCAAAGGCGAAATGGTGGATATGAACCAATCCGTAAAAGGCGACTGGGCGGCCACCGCTTTCGACGATACCGCCTGGCCGCAGGTAAACAAACTGGCAGATGGCAGGCTGAAAGGCTCGGCATGGGGTATAGAATGGGCAATGGTGCCCTCAACCTTACCTGCAAGGGAACTTACCTACCAGCGCCTGGTTGCCCTGCGTGCCGCTACGAACACGACAGTACCGGCAGGCTTCCCCGCAGCAAAAGCGGCTATAACTATACCGGCGAATACCATGGCTACTTTAATACTCGACCAAACCTTCGAAACCAACGCCTATGTAACCATCAACTTTAGCGGGGGTAAAGATGCCGGCATCTCGCTGGGTTATGCCGAATCGCTTTATAAAAAGGGCAGCAGGGGCGTAATCAAAGGCAACCGAAACGACGTGGATGGGAAAGAATTCGTGGCGAGGATTGATAGCCTGATAGCCGATGGCAGCCAGGGCCAAAGCTTCACCACACTCAACTTCCGCACGTACCGTTACATCAAACTCATCGTAAAAACTAAGGACGAGCCGCTGGTGGTTGATGACCTTTATGGTACATTCACCGGTTATCCCTTCAAACGCGCATCGGTATTCAATACTGCGGATAGCGAAATAACCAAAATGCTGGACATTGGCTGGCGCACCGCAAGGCTCAACGCCTGGGAAACCTATACCGATTGCCCTTACTATGAGCAGCTGCAATACATCGGCGATACCCGCATACAGGCCATGGTAACATACTATAATAGTACTGATGACCGGCTGGTCCGCAATGCCCTCACCCAGATGGACCACTCGCGCCTGCCCGAGGGTATTACTGCCAGCTGCTACCCATCAAGGGGCACGCAGGTGATATCGCCCTTCTCGTTATGGTATATAGGTATGCTGCACGATTATTGGATGTACCGTGGCGAAGATAAGTTCATCAAGGATAAACTGCTTGGCGTCCGTGGCGTGCTCGATTTTTTTAGCAAGTACCAGCAAGCCGATGGCTCGGTAAAAAACACGCCATACTGGGCCTTTGTAGATTGGTCGGGCGATTTCGCCGGCGGCGTGGACCGCGTGGACGGTACCGCAGCTATTTACGACCTGCAATTGCTATGGGCCTATCAATGGGCGGCAGAAATGGAAAGCAAAATTGGCATGCCGGGGTATGCTGCCTTATATAATCAGAAGGCCGCGCAGCTAAAGGCCACCATACAGCGCAAGTATTGGGACCCGGTTAAAAAGCTTTATGCCGACACCAAAGAAAAGAAAGGGTACTCGCAACATGCCAATTCGCTGGCTATACTTACCGACGTGGCAAGCACTGCCGATATGAAAGCTGTGGCCAATGGGATGCTTAAGGATACCAGCCTGGTACAATGCTCGGTGTACTTTAAATACTACCTGAACCAGGCCCTGGTAAAAGCCGGCCTGGGCAATCAATACCAGGATTGGCTGGGCATCTACCGTGAAAACATAGCGATGGGCCTCACCACCTGGGCCGAATATTCGGACGTAAACACTTCCCGCTCAGATTGCCACGCCTGGGGAGCCAGCCCCAATATCGAATTCTTTCGCACGGTGCTGGGGATAGATAGCGATGCGCCGGGTTTCAGCAGGATAAAGATAGAGCCGCACCTGGGCAAAATAACCGACGTAAGCGGAACGATGCCGCATCCCAACGGGACAGTTGCTGCGGCTTATACGCTGGATAAAGGCAAATGGAAGATAAATATCAGCATACCGCAAAAGACCATAGGTGTGCTGATATGGAAAGCAAAACGCTATGTGCTTAAGGCAGGGGAGAATGCTTTTGTGATTTGATTAAGCGGGAAAATGAATAAGCGCAGACATGTTTCTTTTACTGTGCCCACATACGTTGATTTGGTTATCAGGGTTACATGCCCTGTACAGATGTTGTGCGTAAGTATAAATTAAAACATTGCTTAAAGACTTGTTTTTCTTATTCTGTTAACATTGTGCGCCTTTTATTGCATTCTGTCTTAATATTAAGGCTTATCGTTACAATTATATAAAGTATTCTTATTATGGCCTAAACATAGCCTTAACAGAGCCGGGGTAGTTTCGTGGAAAAATCACATTCATGAAACAATCTTTACTCAAATCTTGTTACTGGACGATCTTAGCGCTGATAACCCTCGTTATCCCCCAGCTATTATTCGCCCAGAATAGTGTGCCTATCAGAGGTATCATTGTCGACGATCATAACCAGCCTCTCCCCGGCATAACTGTTATGATCAAAGGAACTACCTTCGGTACTATCACCGGCATTGAAGGCCGTTTTACCATCTCCGGCGAAAAGGGCCAGGTGTTAACCTTCAAATCTCTCGGGTTTATTACCCAGGAAGTTACCATCGGTACCGAAACAAACTTATCTATTACGCTTAAAAGCGACTCTAAAGCTTTATCAGAAGTTGTGGTAACGGCTTACGGTATCAAAAAAGAAGTACGCAAGCTAGGATACTCTGTACAGGAGATAAAAGGTGCCGACCTTGTGAAAGCCCGTGACCCTAACCCAATCAACTCATTGGTTGGTAAGATTGCCGGTTTAACCGTTGGCGCAAACGCCGAGATGCTTGGTAGGCCCGAACTGGTACTGCGTGGCAGCAAGGATTTACTTTTTGTAGTTGATGGTTCGCCGGTTAACTCTGATACCTGGAACGTTAGCCCCGATGATATCGAATCATACTCGGTACTGAAAGGCCCTAACGCCGCTGCGCTTTACGGTGCAAGGGGTATCAATGGTGCCATTGTGATCACTACCAAAAAAGGTTCTAAAGATGCAAAAGGCTGGCAGGTTGATTTCAACAGCAGCACTTTGTTCGAGCGTGGCCTGATTGCTTCGCCGCAACCGCAAACCGAATACGGTAGGGGTAATGCTTACCATTACGAGTACCAGGCAAAAGATAACACAAACGTGTATGCACCGGCAGCCGACGTATTGTACGATAACGCTAACCGCCTGGGTGAATACGGCCCGCGTTTTGAAGGCCAGTTATTGCGTCAGTACGATAGCCCTTATGATGTGCTTACCGGCAAACGTACCGCAACCCCATGGTTGGCCCGTGGCGTTAACAACTGGGACAACTTTATCGAAACCGGTTTGATAACTACCAACAACTTAGCGGTATCTGCCAGTGGTACAAACTATGCGTTGAGGACTTCTTACACGCACATGTACCAGAAAGGCGTAATGCCGAATACCAAGTTGAACTCTGATAACTTCAACATCGGCTTAAGCTACAATATCACCCCAAAATTATCTGTTGAGGGTAACTTAAACTTAAATAAACAGTACACGCCAAATATCCCCGATGTTAGCTACGGCCCTAACAGCTATATCTACATGTTCAAGGTTTATGGCTCGGCAGATTATGACGTAAGGGATCTTACCGACATATACAAAGGCCCGCAAGGCGTTCCCGGCCTGGTGCAATACGCACAGGAGTATGGCCGTTTGAACAACCCGTACTTCATGGCTCAGAAATGGCTGCGCGGCCACGATAAAACCGACATATACGGTTACTTAAGGCTGAACTACAAAATCACCAGCGACCTTACTGTTGCTTTGCGTTCGCAGATTACTACCTGGGACCAGAAACGCACAGAGCAGGTGCCTTCATCTGCTAACTTAAATGCTTATACCCCATGGTATAAATTCGGCTGGTACGGCGATTACCGCGAAGACGACCGTAACCTGTTCGAAAATAACACCGACTTACAGTTCAACTACAGCAAAACGTTGGGCAAATGGTCGTTGAACGCTTTGATTGGCGGTAACGCACGTTCGTTCAAATACTCTTCATTCTACGGTACTACCCGTGCATTGGCTATACCAAACGTATATGTATTGTCTAACTCGGTACAAACGCCGCTTTCGTACACCTGGGATTCGAAGATGCAGATCTATAGCTCATTCTACTCATTCGATATCGGTTACGATAAATACTTCAACATCAATACCACAGGCCGTTACGATAACCTATCGACATTTGTGCCCGGTAAACGTGGTTATTTCTACCCATCGGTATCAATTTCATCGGCAATCTCGGATTATGTTGAGCTGCCAACTGCTATCAGCTTCTTAAAAGTAAGGGGTTCTGCCGCTATGGTAAAAGGTGGTTTAACAAACCCTACCGTTGGTACAGCTTACCAGCAGGTAACCGGTATAAGTACTTCAACTTTGCTTAACTACGGTACAGAGTTATATAGCTCTTACGATGGCCCAAGCTACACCAACCAAAACACGGTAAGCTTCAACTCTTATTACAACAACCTGCCATCGGTAAACTACAGCAACAACCTTGCCGATGCTAACCTGCAAGCCTACAAACGTATCTCTTACGAAGGTGGTGTTGACGTTAAATTCCTGAACAATCGTTTAGGTTTAGATGCAACTTACTTCGATACCGAGAACGGCCCGCAGATTTATCCATTGCTTGCTGCCCCTTCAACCACTTACGCTTCACGTAACGCTAACGCTATTACAACCAAGCGTTCGGGCTTCGAAATTTCGTTGACAGGTGCACCTTTCAGGAATCCTGGCGGTTTCTCATGGGATATCAACGCAAACTTTTCTACTTTCAAGGAAACAATTTCTTCCCTGGGCGGCGGTTTAACCGAACTTGCTTTGGGTAACCACAACTTTAAAGTTGGCGATAGGGTAGATGAGGTTTTCGGTACCAAATTCCAGCGCGATAAGAGCGGCAACATTGTTTACGATTCAAGCGGTAACTTATTGAAGGCAACCGGCAGCAACAGCCAGATATATGGTTCTTTAGGTCACCTTAACCCCGATTTCTCTTTCGGTATCAGCAACAGATTCGCATACAAAGCGTGGAGCTTCAGCTTCCAGTTTGATGGCCGTATAGGCGGTAAGATCTACGATTATAACTACTACGCAGCACGCCAGGGTGGTACAGATTTATCTACCGTGCAGGGCGTTATCGGCGCAGCACGTTTAGCAGAGTGGAATTCTACCAAAACCGGCACCCAGGCACCTACCCCTTCTTTGCTTGGTAACGAATTTGGCCCGGGTGTTAAGATAACAGGCGGTACCCCTAAGTACCAGGACGGTGTTATCACCAACCTTGATGAGCTTACTTTCGCGCCAAACACCACGCCTATTACTGTTCAGGGTTATTTGAACGGTACGGTTAAAGGTATTGATGAAGCGTTCATGATCAACAGGAGCTACGCTAAACTGCGCGAGGTAACCCTGGGTTATACCTTCAACAAAACCTTCCTGCAGAAAGCCGGCATCAAAACGGCAACGTTTTCATTGGTTGGCCGTAACCTGTTGTACTTCGCAGCACGTAAAGATTTCGATATCGACCAATACGCTTCGGGTTACAACTCTGCCGACAGGACAACCGGCGGTGCCCCTTCAAACGGTGCTTTACAAAGCTCAACCTTCCGCAGGTTCGGTTTCAACATCAACCTGAGCTTCTAAAACAACCGCTTATAAAAACATTAAAAGAATTAAGATGAAAAATATAACAGTAAAAATAATTTCGGCTTGCCTGCTGCTGGTACTTTCGGTATCGAGCTGCCAGAAAGGCGACCTGGATGCTAACCCGAATGCGGGTAACGCCAATTCGGTTGTTCCGGTATCGCTGATACTGAACCACCTTACCGCTACGCTGATACGTGCCGATGAGATGCCCTTTGCCAGCAGCGACTATATACCTTATAAGGGTGCACAGATGCAGGTATCTAACTACGCCAAATATTGGGGTACTAACGAGGATACCTGGAGCTACAGCGCACACAGCTACGAGATTTTGAAATATGCTATCCAGCTGGAGATACAGGCACAAAGCCAGGTTGGCGCAAACAGCAAATACGCTGCCGTTGCCAAATTCTTCCGTGCGTACTCGGCAGTATGGCTTTCGCAACGTGTTGGCGATATCCCGATGACACAGGCGGGCGACCCTAACTTTTTGACCCCGGTTTTCGATACGCAGAAAGACGTGTATAAAAACTCACTCAAGTTGCTGGAAGATGCAAACGCGATCATGAACGCTACCGTAGCCGGCCAGCCCGGCGTTATATTCGATGGTGGCGATATCTTTGGCTTAACCAACCTGCAATGGCAAAAACTAATCAATACCTACCGCTTAAGGATACTTATCAGCCTGAGCAAAAGGGCCGATGATACTGCCGACCTGGGCATCAAAACCCAGTTTGCAGCAATCCTGGCAAACGTAGCTACCAACCCTATCATGACCGGCAACGGCGATAACATGGTTTACAAATGGGTAGCTTCTAACCAATACCCGCCGTTTGCTACCGGTAACAACTCTTACAACAACTTCCAAAACGTTGGTAAACCGGTATTGGATATCACCACATCTACAAAGGACCCGCGTACCTTCGTAATTGCAAGTCCCGTTACAGCAGCTGGTTTTGCTTCATTCAGCAGCTATGTAGGTGCCGATCCGGGTACTGCATTGGCTACTCTGCAAAATACTGCGGCTAATTATTCAACCTTTAACGGCGCACGTTATTTTACCAACAACTTAGGTGCAACTGCCGAGCCATTCTTCCTGGTGGGTTACCCCGAGCTTTGCTTCAACATTGCCGAAGGTATCAACAGGGGCTGGGCGCCAACACTTACCGTTACCGATGCTAAATCATGGTACGATAAAGGTATCGCTGCATCGTTTGCCAACTTTGGCCTTAACGTTAATACAAACGCTACCCTTACCGTTTCTGACGTTGGCGGCAAAAGCCTGGGCACTGTTACTACCGATACCCCAACCTTTTTGGCTAACGTAGCTTACAACGTGGCCGACCCATCGGCAGCACTTGCGCAGATATTGCAGCAAAAGTATATCGCGTTCTTCATGAACTCGGGCTGGGAAGCTTTCATGAACCACCGCCGTACCGGTCTGCCTGCATTTAGCGAAGGTGGCACGGGTTTGGGCACAATAGGCGGCAAAATACCACATCGTTGGTTATATCCTTTGGACGAGATCAACGCGAACAATGCCAATTACAAAACATCTATCGGTACCCAATATGGCGGCAGCGAAGATGTGTTTAAAGACATGTGGCTGATTAAATAATCAACATTATCATATATCGCAGGGGTTGCATTTAGCAACCCCTGCTTTTTTAATTAAAAAACATGAAAAAGATATCCTTAGTACTAGCCTTACTGGCCGGCTTTGCGGCCAACACTGCGGCACAGGTTGCAGATAGTGCCAAACGCTTAGTGGTACTGCACGGCGCAGCAAACTTCAGGGATTTGGGTGGTTATAAAACCACATCGGGCAAAACGGTTAAATGGGGCAAGGTGTACCGCAGTGCCGATATCAGCCGGCTTACCGATGCCGATCTGGCTGTGCTGCGCGATAAGAAAATAACCTATGATGTTGATTTGCGTGGCCATCAGGAAGCGCAGCAACAGCCCGATAAACTGAACCCCGGCACCGATTACGTATTGTGCCCGGCCGGCAGCGATAGCCTAAGCTATTGGTTGAAACAAATTGCCGCCGCACCCAAAAACAGCGGCGACTCTATCATGACGGCCTACTACAGCAACACGCGCTACCTTACCGAGCGTTACCGCCCCTTCTTTGATAAGCTACTTGCCGTACCCGCCGATCAAAGTCTGGTGTTCCATTGCACCGCAGGTAAGGATCGCACGGGCATAGCCGCCGCCTTGTTCCTATACGGCCTTGGCGTACCCTATGAAACCATAGTGGCCGATTATACCGCCACCAACTATTACCGTACCGCCGATAACGACCGCTCGATAAAAGGCATGATAGGCATGATGCATATGGACGAAGGTACCGCCCGATCGATGATGAGTGCTAAGAAAGAGTATTTGGATGCTACCTTTGCAGCTATTAACAAACAGTATGGCTCGGTAGATAATTTCATCAAGGACCAGTTGAAGCTGAACAACAAACAGCTTGCTACCCTTAAAGCCAAATACCTGGAATAGTTGTAACTTTAAACATCAGCACAGTATAAATATGAAGCGAAGAGATTTTGTGAAGAATGCCGGCCTAACGGCTTTCGGCGTATCGTTATTGGGCCCGCTGGAGGGCATGGCCGATAGCGGTATTACCCATTTGGATAGCGAAGATGTTGCGCCCCGCCCCATTAATGACGACGGTTACGACCTGCACTTTATGGCCCTTGGCGATTGGGGCCGCAACGGCGAATACGACCAAACCGAAGTAGGTAAGCAAATGGGCCTGTGGGGTGCTGCCAATCCTAACAATTTCGTGATATCCGTGGGCGATAACTTTTATCCTAAAGGCGTTATCAGCGAGCATGACCCGCTCTGGAACTTCTCTTTCGAGAACATCTACACCGCGCATTCCCTGCAATGCGATTGGTACCCGGTGCTGGGCAACCACGATTACCTAAGCGACCCGGATGCACAAATACGCTACAGCAAAGTAAGCCGCCGCTGGTGCATGCCCGCGCGCTACTACGCCAAAGAAATAAAGCTGGATAAGCATAAACAGGGCACCATATTATTCGTGTTTATCGATACCGACCCGATGCTGTTCGAAGAAAAGAAGGACTATGTAGCTACACAAATGGCCTGGTTGGATGAAACCCTAAAAAATGCCTCTGCAGAGGTGAAGTGGAAGATAGTAGTTGGCCATCACCCGGCCTATACAGTTGGCCCGCGCATCAAAAACTTCGATACGCTCACCGTGCGCAAAACCATTACCGAAACGCTGAACAAATACAAGGCCGACCTGTACCTCTCCGGCCACGACCATTCCCTGCAGCATTTGAAACCCGAAGGCTTTACGCATCAGTTTATCTCCGGCGCAGGGTCTGAGCTTACGCCGGTTACCACAGGCATCCCCTATACAAAGTTCCAGGCATCGGAGCATGGCTTTATGTATTTCTCTGTCAATACAGATAAGCTGAGGGTTAAGGCCGTAAATTACTCGGGCAAGGTGCTTTACGAAACAGAGCTGAGTAAATAATTATTAAAGCGACAAGCAACACAAGCGGTTACCGGGCAAGACACATCCTTGTGCGGTAACCGCTTTGTTATGAATACTCACCCCAGGGAAATCGCTTTTATAAAGATGGCGCCTACGGAGCCCACCGTACTGCAACTGTAATTTTTTCAGGACTATACAGTAAAGCGTAAAATCCTACTGACATAGGGTTGTCATGGGCAGCTTTTAGTTTTGCTATCGAATTTCAAATAGCTAAAATTTAAGATTATGAATTTGGTCTCAATCAGGATTATCACAGCAGACGTTAAAAAATTGGTAGGCTTTTATGAGCACGTAACCAATCTCCCCGCAATATGGTACACCGATAGCTTTGCCGAGCTGCAAACACCATCGGCAACGCTGGCTTTTGGTGGCACCGATACACTGCAATTTTTCGGCGGCAATGAGGTGGCGCAGGCGGCCCAAAACCGCACGGCTATCATCGAATTTATAGCTGATGATGTGGAAGCAGCTTACGCACGCCTTGCCGATTTCCTGGGCGTATTGCTGGTGCAAAAGCCAACTACCATGCCCTGGGGCAACAAATCGCTCCTCTTCCGCGACCCGGAAGGCAACCTGGTGAATTTCTTCACCCCGGTTACGCCACAGGCTATCGAAAAGTTTAAAAGCAAAGCATAGTACTTTCTGGGATAAATTTTGGTGTTTATTAAAGCAGGCTGCAAAACGTCCTACTTGTTAAGCATATAGCCCGCTCTTATCACTGCTTCATTTACCTCCTTTATCCTGTCGGTTTGCATTTTTTCAACGGCCCGGTCGTAGGTGAGCAGGCCGTTTACCTCGTGCTCCACATCGGTGGTTTGGGTGTAAATGGCAACGCTCAAGCCTTTGTATAGCATCAATTGCTCTACCTGGTTCAGGAGCAACACGTAGCGGTCGGTAAGGGCGGTGGTGGTTGCAGCATAATCATATGCATTGTTTTCAACGGGCCACATGTGCCCCCGAACGAACAGGCCCACGCCGCCAAATTCGCCCAGCGAGGCAGCGCGTTTCCCATCGGGTTTTGAGGCACAGTATGGGCCAACGTAAATATGCGTATCAACATAATCGCCGTTGAGGGGGTCGCCATAGGCCTTTTGGTAATCGGGATTATTGTTAAAACCCGAGTTGCCGTTCACCAGGCGCGATGGGTCGTACTGCTTCACCCAATCGGTAATGTTTTTAACGTCGAAAGCGCCCCAGTTCTCGTTAAAAGGCACCCAGGTGATAATGGATGGTGAGTTGTAATGGTCGTCTATAATGGCCTGCAGTTCCCGGCGGAAAACTTTACGGGTTTTCAGGGTGTCTTCGTTTGGGTACCAAATGGCCGGCATGTCTTGCCATACCAGCAAGCCCATTTTATCCGCCCAATAGTAAAACCGTTGGGGCTCGGTTTTCATATGTTTGCGGATGAGGTTGTATCCTGCTTTTTTAGTGTATTCTATATCAAACTTCAGCGCCTCCTCGGTAGGAGCGGTCAGCACGCCATCAGGCCAATAGCCCTGATCCAACAAACCTAACTGCATCATGAATTTGCCGTTGATGAGCGGGCGCAATACCCCATCAACCTTGCCCAGCTTAATATCTCGCATGCCGAAATAGCTTTTTACTTCATCGGTAGGTTTACCGTCAGCATCGTACAGGGTAAGCTTAAGGTCGTACAGGAAAGGCTCATCCGGTGTCCAAAGCTTAGGCTTATCTATCGGTAAATAAAAGTAAGTACCGGCGGCAGAATTTACCTGCGCCACTACTTTCTTGCCGTCCAAAGCCTCGGCAGATACCTTGCCGGTACCGTCGGTATTTACCAATACTTTCAAACGGTTATGCTCCAAATCGGGTAACAGGCGGATGTTTTTGATATAGGATTTGCTTACCGGTTCCATCCATACGCTTTGCCAAATGCCGGAGTTAAAAGTGTAATCGCCACGTGGCCCGTTCTTGCCCGATGGTGCGCGGCCGTCATTAGGGTCGTATGCAGCTACCACCAATGTATTGCTTCCCTTTTTAAGGAAAGGGGTGATGTTGAACGAAAATGAATCGTAACCGCCTGCATGACTGCCTGCTTTTTTGCCGTTCACGAAGATGGTGGCATCATGGTCCACAGCTTCAAAGTGCAGTATAACCTGCTTGCCTTGCCATCCTGATGGTATATCAACTGTGCGGCGGTACCACATGTTTATTTCCTGTTTCTTCTGCACGCCCGATAGTATCGATTCCGGGCAATAGGGCACCAATATTTTGCCGTTTAAGCCATCAAACGTTGCAGGCTTTTCGGGCGAAAAGGCATTTGGCGCGCCTTTGCCGCCGAGGTAATCCCATTTGCCGTTGAGGCATAGCCAATCTTCGCGTTGTAATTGCGGGCGGGGGTATTCGGCAAGGGGAACTTCGGCCTTCATGGCCTGATCGGTCCATTTGGTAGGTAGTTGGGCAACTTGCGCAGTTGCCGTTGAGCAACTGATGGCTAAAATCAGCAGGCCGGGGCATAATTTTTTGGTAATTTTCATTTCTGGTGGATGATTTTCAATAAAAACGGCGAATCCAAGCGATTAGCTGGTTACGTGCTGCCGTTTAGTTTGTAATTTCTCGCTTCTTACCGTCGAATGCGGTTATGGTTACTTTGGCCATCCTCGGCTCTAACTTAAATGCGCGGGACGACTGCGACAGGTAGGTAGAACCATAATAGAACTCTACCTTTTGTTTCTTGCCATTTTTATAGGTGATATCCGCGCAAAAATCCCCGGGATTCAGCTTCAGCCATTTTGCTTGTGCATTACCGGCTGTTTGGTAAACCTGCAGGCTTCCCTGGTTTTGGGTGGCCACGAACAGTTGTTTATTGCCGGATGCTATGGTGGCCAGCGCTTTGCCGTCGCCATTGATGCATATGCCGCTTTTTGGCATATCAACAGGTACAAAGCCGCCTTTGCCGTTGCCTTTCAGATACAGGCCCATAAACGCATCGTGCCGACCGGTGAAGGGCTCCATGCCAAAATCGTTACCGCTCATCAGTAGGTCGAGGTTGCCATCAAGGTCTACATCCTCGGCTACCATGCCATAAACGGGGGCCATCTGGGCAGCTAAAGGCATAGCCGATATACTGAATTTGCCACCACCCTGGTTTTGGATGTAACTGGTATTCATGTCGGTTGCCGTAAGTTCCAGCGCGCCCTCTTTATCCTGCGCGCTCCATAAATCCTGCATGGTGGCGCGGCCGAAGCCTTTATAGGTAGGGTACTTTTTGCGGATACCGATCACCTGGCTAATGAGGTCATCGCGGGTGTGCATTGGGAAGGCTTTCTGTGTGCCGTCCTCGGCTTTCATGTAGCAGAATATCATGGCATCGAAGGAACCGTTGCCATCCACGTCCTTGCCTATGATGCTCATAGGCTGCGTTGCGGACGCCTTGTAATTGGAGTTTTGACCCAGGTTACCGGCAATGTAATCCGTTTTGCCATCGTTATTGAAATCGCCGGCCACGATGCTGTTCCACCAGCCCACATGGCTGCTGATGCCCGATGTGGCGCTGGCATTGCTGAAGCTACTGCCCGTATTTTGGTAAAAGGTGATTGGCATCCATTCGCCGACTACAACCAAATCTATCTTGCCGTCGTTATTAAAATCGCTCCAAAGGGCATCGGTTATCATACCGCCGTGAACCAATTCGGGGCATAGCTGGGCGGTAACATCGGTAAATACGCCGTGGTTGTTTTGAAAGATGTGACTGGCCGGGGAGGTGGGGTATGCCCCCGAAACCGAACGCCCGCCAACGAAGAGGTCCAGATCGCCATCGGCATCGTAATCTGCAGCACGCACGCAGGAACCATTATCGTATTCTACAGGGATGGCCGCATAATCCCGCTCGAATTGCCCCTTGCCGTTATTGATGTACAGCCTGTCCTGCGCGGTGGTGTGGCCTTTAGGGAACTCGAAACTGCCGCTTACTACGTACAAATCCAGGTTGCCGTCGCCATTGGCATCGAACAATAAGGCACCCATATCTTCTTCCTCTTTAAACTCTTCGTTCAGGAAGCGTTTATTATCCATGGTAAAATGGCCGCCTGCGTTTTGCATAAAAAACACGCCTTTATTGCCTGCCGAACCGCCCACGTAAAAATCGTCGAAGCCGTTTTTATCGATATCGCCAACGGCTATACAGGGGCCGTATTGGCTTAGTTTATGGGGCAATGTGGGCTGGATATTGTAGTCGATAGCATCCTTTTCCTGGTGGGTGTAATTGATGCCCAGCTCCGCATTCACGGGTCTGAAGACAGGATTTGAGATAACAGGTATCCCCGGCGGGTAATTGCCCGCGCTGTTTTTGTATTGGAGTTTTACTACCTGGTTGGTTTTAAGGTTGGTCAGCAGTTGTGTTTTGCCATCGGCCCAGCGGATGCGCAAAGAATCTACATTGGTTGATGCGCCCAGCCCGAAATGCGCCAGCGCATCAACTGTACTCATGTAGCCCCGACAAGGCTGCTGGTCGTAAAATTGTTGTTTGCCCTGATAATAGATCCGGATTGTTGCCCCTATGCCGCCTTTGTTTTTGTCGTCGCCCTCCAGCGCAACTTTGAGGTAGTTATGAGCCTTGTCCACATGTGCTTTGCTGTTGAGCGTGTTCTCGTAAACGAAGGTATCATCGTTGATGTTATTGATTACCAGGTCCATGTCGCCGTCGTTATCCAGATCGGCATACACGCCACCAGTAGAAAAGGTAGGCTTGGTTATCCCCCAAGTTTTCGATTGGTCGTTGAACATATAACCGCCCTTATTGCGAAAGGCATAGCTGGCCGTTTTTACCACCGGGAAAGAATCTGCTGCGGCAAGGGTGGTGTTTTCTTTTACGGTGCGGCCCTGATCATTGGTGTAAAGGGCATGGTCCAAATCCGTCACATCGCGGGGATAGCCGTTGGTTATCACCATATCGCGGTAGCCATCGTTATCGAAATCGGTCACCAGCGGCGTCCAGCTCCAGTCGGTTTGGTAAACGCCCGCCACATAGGCCACTTCGCTAAACTGCGGATGTCCTCCGGGCAATTGCCCCTGGTTCAATTGTAACACGTTGCGGATGTATTGGTGGTCGTATTTGTACTTATCGTTATTGATGTAGGTGATGTAGTTATCGCCTACCAGCATGGTTTTTTTACGCAGGTTCTCCTCTGGCAGCATTTCCAAAGAAATCAAATCGGCCATGCCATCGTTGTTGATATCCACCATATCCGAGCCCATTACACTCCAGCCCGTGTGCTTGAAATACTCCGACGAACGGTTGGTAAACGTGCCGTTTTTATTGTTGATGTACAGGATATCGTTAGAAATAAAATCGTTCCCCACATAGATGTCCGGCCAGCCATCGTTGTTGATATCGGTCACCAAAACCGAGTTGCCGAAACCCTCCAGCAGGATGCCCGCCTGTTTGGTAACATTGCTGAAAGTGCCGTTGCCATTGTTGTGGTACAGGCGGTCGTTATTCACGGCACTGCCATCGGTGAGTTTAGCGCGATAGGCAACGGGGGTATCCTTGCCCAGGAAGTTGGTGAGCAGGTACATATCCAGCCAACCATCATGGTCGTAATCGAAGAAAATCGCCTGGGTGCTGTAGCCGGTATCCTGCAAGCCATAAGCGGCTGCCGATTCTTTGAACGTTGGGATGCTATCCTTGCCTATGCCCTGGTTGATGAACAGCATATTCTTGCGCTGGGCCGGATCGTTCTTGAAAGAAGCGCAAACGTAAATATCCAACCAGCCATCGTTATTGATATCTATGACCGATATGCCGGTACACCATTGCCCGTTGCCGCCCACGCCCGCAGCTGCGGTTACATCCTTAAAAGTTAAAGCGCCTTTGTTGATGAACAGCTTACTCGATACCATATTGCCGGCGAAGTAAACATCGGGCTTGCCATCGCGGTTAAAATCGCCTATGCCCACGCCTGCGCCGTTGTACAGGTAGGGGTGGTTGAGTATGTTGAGGCTGTCGCTTTCGGTGATGGTATTCTTGAATTCAATGCCGGTTTGCGAGGCGGGGAGCAGTTTGAAAAGGGTGTCTGCATCTGGTTTTGGGGAGCAGGCAGCCAATAAAAACAGCGCAGCGGCCAATAAAGCTATACAGGGGTTTTGCTTGCAGGTGAACATTTACAGACGGATAATTATCAAAAAAAGGTATTCGCGACAGGGCTGATTGAACTTGCTTTTTAAGCGAGGGTTGGCCTTATGCCGCGGGTAAATAATTGGTATTTAAATGTAAAGAAAACGTATTTTAAATGATGCTATTCGTCAAATAATCTCAAAAGTTAGCAGAAATGTATCGGGGCAAATAAAGCTACCATAAGAATATATATTTGCTTTATCGTTCTGAATGCTGCGCCTGCCGCAACAAACCTGATAATTTGTACCCGTTTATGAAGAAGATATGCATCGCCCTTGCGGCGATATTTTTGCTTGCGGCATGCCAACCCAAAAGCAACTGGCAAAAACTTGCCGAAAACCCGGAATTTATCCATCGTTCGGTAAGGCAGGTGACCGATGTAATGGTGCATGATATTTATTCGCCCCCTGTGGCCAGCCGCATTTATGCCTATGTTAGCGTGGCGGCTTACGAGGCCGCGGTTAATGGAGACAAGGATTATATCTCCCTCTCGGGCCAGCTGAATGGCCTCGATTCGGTGCCGAAACCCGAGGCGGGCAAACAATATTGCTATACGCTTGCGGCAGCCCATGCCGCGCTTACGGTGGGTAAAATCATGATCATGTCTGAAGGGCGGATAGAGAGTTACCATGATAAAATGATGGCCGAATTCAGGGAAACCGGCATGCCCGATGACGTTTACGATAACTCGATAGCATACGGCAAACTCATTGCCGACAGGATACTGAAATGGGCCGGGAAAGATAATTACAAGCATACCCGCTCCCTCTCCAAATACGACGTGCAGACCGATGATGCTTCCTGGAAACCCACACCGCCCGCTTATATGAAAGGCGTAGAGCCGCACTGGAACGAGATACGGCCCTTTTTGCTCGATTCGGCACAGCAGTTTAAGCCGGCAAGGGCCGTAGATTTTTCTACTAAACCCGACAGCTATTTTTACAAACTGGCCCTGGCCGTGCGCGATACCGGCCTGCACTTAACGCCGCAACAAAGCGCCACCGCTATCTTTTGGGACGATAACCCCTTCAAGGTGAATAACAACGGGCACACCATGTTTGCCATCAAGAAGATATCGCCCGGGGGGCATTGGATAAATATTGCGGCCGAAGTTTGCCGCCAGAAGAAGGCGAACTACGTGCGCAGTGCCGAAACTTACGCCTGCCTGGCCGTAACCATTGCCGATGGCTTTATCAATTGCTGGGACGAGAAATACAAAAGCAAGGTAATACGCCCCGAAACCTATATCAACCAATACATCGACCAGCGCTGGGCACCCCTGCTGCAAACTCCGCCCTTCCCCGAATATACCAGCGGGCACAGCGTGGTATCCAATGCATCCGCAGTGGTATTGGGTAAACTATTTGGAGATAACACGGCATTTACCGATTCTACCGAAGTGCAGTTTGATATCCCCGCGCGCACCTTCCCGTCCTTTAAAGCAGCCGCTGCCGAGGCATCCATCAGCAGGTTTTACGGGGGTATCCACTATATGCCATCCATCGTAAACGGGGTTGATGAGGGCCGCAGGATAGGTGAGTTTGCGTTAAGCAAATTGAAGACGCGGAAGTAGATACCACTCCGTCATCTTGAACTTGTTTCAAGACCCCATCATAAGAGTGGCCACAATGCTTAGCCGATTTGCCTGCCGTTGACCTGCCGTGTGGGGTGCCGAAATAAATTCGGCATGACGTGAGATCAAACCGTCATCTTGAACTTGTTTCAAGCCCCCATCATAAAAGTAGCCAAATGCAAAGCCGCTTTGCATACTTTATACCTGCCGTGTGGGGTGCTGAAATAAATTCAGCATGACGTTGGAGGTTAAAAACTTTTCACCTTAGCTGCCTTTTTGTTTTGCTGGTACTCGGTTGGGGTGGTGCCGAACTGCTTCAAAAAGTTGCGCCCCAGGTGCGATTGCGAGCTGTAGCCTACCATATTGGCCACCTCGTATATCTTATAATCGCCTTCTTCCAGCAGCTTGGCGGCGGCCTTTAGGCGGGTAATATTGATGAGTTCGTTTATGGTAAGGTTTGATATGGCTTTTACCTTGCGGTACAGGGTGGGCTTGCTCATATTCATGAAATTGGCAATATGCTCCACATCCAAATCGGCGTTCTGGATGTTCTTATAGATCACCGCGTTCAGCTTATCCAAAAAGCTTTCATCGGGCTTGGAGTAGGCCATGGTTTTGATATGCGCCAATGGCGAACTGGCAAAGTAATCTTTTATCTTGTTGCGGTTGATAAGCAGGTTGGCTATCTGCACCTGCAGATGCTCGGGCGAAAAAGGTTTTTCTATATAGGCATCGGCACCCACCTCCAGGCCCTCTATCTTGCTTTGCAGGGTGTTTTTGGCCGTAAGCAAAATGATGGGGATATGGCTATGATCGAAATTGGTTTTTACGCGTTTGCACAGCTCAAAGCCATCTATCACGGGCATCATCACATCAGAAATGATGAGCTGTATATTCTCGATATCGATCATATCAAGCGCTTCCTGCCCGTTCAGGGCTTTTATCACTGCGTACTTTTCGCTTAGTTCATTGGCAACAAAATCCAATATCTCGGGGTTGTCGTCTACCAAAAGTATAATCGGCTTCATAAAGTCAAAATTATCGTCGTGGTTTACCACGCCATGGTTCTCATAGTTATCAGGTGTATTCTGGAAATCGAATTCTTTATCCTGGTGAATTGGTAATATTAATGTGAAAGTATTAAAATTATCAGTAGGTTCCTTCAAAAAAAGCGAACCTTTATGCAGCTCGGTAAGCGAGCGCGATAAGGAAAGGCCTATACCTGTGCCTGTTTGCTTCTCAGATTCCTTCATCCGGAAGAAGGGCTCGAATATCCTTTCGCGCAGTTCAGACGGTATCAGGTAGCCATCGTTCCTGATGATCAGCATAAATGATGGGTCGCGCTCGTCGTGCTCGGGCAGCAGTATCTCCACTGCCGAATCGGCGTATTTGATGGCATTATTAATGAGGTTGCTGATGATTTTGGTAAAAGCCTCCAAATCCACATAGGCATACAATGGCTTGCCGGGCTGTTTTAGCTCGTATTGCAGATTTTTTTGCTCGGCCATGGGCTTAAACTGCTGGCAGGTATCGGCCAGTAATTCGGTAATATCTGTTTTTACGAAGTTGAGGCTGAAACCATTGGTTTCCGTTTTTCTGAAATCGAGCAGCTGATTCGTCAGATCGAGCAGACGGTCGGTATTACGCTCCATTATTTTCAGGTTACCCAGTATCTCGGGCACCTGGTCGGCTTTTTTCATCACCTTTTCCATGGGGCCTTTTATCAGTGTAAGCGGGGTGCGTATTTCATGTGCCACGTTGGTAAAAAACTCGATCTTGGCGTTATAAAGTTCCTTTTCCTTGTCGTTTTCCAGTAGTTCTATCAGGCGTTCGTTGGTTTGCCTCACGTTGCGGTGATAGGCCCTGAACAGGTAAAATATGCTGAACAGGAACAGTAGGGCGTACAAGATATAGGCCCAAACGCTTTTCCAAAAAGGCGGGGCTATGTCTATCTCGAAGGTAGTTTCCTTATTGGTCCAGATGCCGTTGTTATTGGCGGCTTTTACAATGAAGGTATAATGCCCCGGTGCCAGTTGGGTAAAGTAAACCTTGCGGTTGGTCTTGAGGTGTATCCAGCCCTTATCCAGCCCCCTCATCATGTACATGTATTGGGTCATTTCGGGGGCGGCGTAGCTAAGCGAAGCAAAGTCGATACTGAAAGAAGATTGATTGTAGGCAAGCTGGATGCCCTTGGAGGATATGACGGATTGCTTGAGCAATGAGTCGGGCCCGTTTACCGATATCTCTTTATTGTGTACCTGGAAACCGGTAATATAAACCGGGGCCACGAAATCGTTATGCGTAAAATGGGCAGGGTTGAAACTGATCATGCCGCGCACGCAGCCAAAGTACATAGTGCCGTCGGTATCTTTAAAGGCCGAGTTGTAATTGAACTGATCGGTCAATAGTCCGTTGGCCTTGGTGTACACCTTGGTGTTGCCGTTGCCAAGGTTCAAAGAAACCAGCCCCCCGGTGGTGGTAATCCAAAGGTTCTTATCGTCGTCTTCCAGCATCTTGAAGATGTAGTTGCTGGGCAGGCCGTTATTAGAGTCGTAATATTTGAACGTGTGCTTGCCGGTATCGTACTTCCACAAGCCAAGCCCATCGGTCGCAAACCAAAGGTTGTTGTCGCTATCTTCAAAAATGCCGTTGATGATAGAAACTTTCAGCGCGTCTTTTACTTTATAGGTATCGGCAAGTTTTTGGCTTTTGTTGTTTTTGATGTCATAGCAATAAATGCCGTCCCTAACGGTACCCACCCAAACCTTGCCGTTATGGTCTTCCATCATAGAGTAGATGAAATCTCCCGGCGGTATCTGGTCTACCAACGTAAAATCATTTTGGGCGGTGTTAAAGCGGTATAGGCCATGTGTAGTACCTACCAGTATAATGCCCGAGCGGGTTTTTAGAAAGCCCACAATAAAGTTGCTTTTAAGCGCATTTTTTGCCGCCCCGGCCACAAACAGCTTCTCTACCTTGCCTGTCTGTATGTTGAACACGTTCAGCCCGCGTTCAAAGGTGCCTATGTACAGGTATTTGCCATCGGGCAGCAGGCCGTGTATATTGGTATTGCTGATACCGTTAGATACGCCGGGATAGTAATGCGTCCAGGTGGTTTTATCGGGCGATAGCTTGTTGAGGCCGTTATCTTCGGTACCCATCCACAGGTTGCCATACATATCTTTGCATATCTCGCGCACCACGTTGCCCTGCAGGGTGTTTTTTTCGCCCGGATAATACTTATTGAACAGGGAATGCTGTTTGGGGTAATAATTTACGCCGCCAAAGTAGGTGCCCGCCCAAACGCCGCCTTCAATATCTTTATGCAGGGTGTAAATGGCATTGTCAGAAAGGGAGTAAGGGTCATTGTAATGTTTTTTGATATTGGTAAAGGTGCCGGCACTTACATTGTAGATAAACACGCCCGATTCGGTAGCCAGCCAGTACTCATTTTCGTTATACTTCACAAAATCGCGCACGTACACCTCTGTTTTATCGGGGTTGTAGATGAGCATATCCCTGTACTGGCCGCTTATGCAATCAAACTCTTTAAAGCCCTGGTTGGTGGTGCCCACAAAAATCTTGTTGTTGCCCGCGCCGAATATCTTCTCGATATAATGCGATGTGGCCCGGCCGGAATGCCCGAACATATCGAAGCTGGTAAACGTGCGGCTGGAGTGATTGAGTTTTTTTAACTCGCCGCTGGTGGTTGATAGCCACAGGTCGCCGTTGTTAAAAACGATGGACGTTGCCTCGAAGGTTTGGTAAGGCCGGTAGTTGGTTATCTTTTTTGTTTTCTTATCATACTTCATCAGCGCCGGCCCGGCTATAAACCAGCAATTATCATAAGCATCCTGTACGATGCAGCGCACGCCATCGAAACCGCCGATGTTGAGGTGCGAAAAAGTTTCCGATTCTGCGTCGTAGTGATCAACACCCTGGTCGGTACCTATCCATAAGCTGCCATCCTTATCGGGGCTAAGGCAGTGCACCATGTTATTGGAAATGGTTTTTGGGTTGGTGGCATCGTGCCTGAAGGTTTTAAAAACGTAGCCGTCGAATCGGTTGAGCCCATCTTTGGTGCCGAGCCACAAAAAGCCGCTTTTATCCTGTATGGTGGCATAAACGGTATTATTTGATAAGCCCTGCTCTACCTGGTAGTGCTTAAAATAATAGGTTTGCGCGCCGCAAAGTGCCGGCAGCCAAAGCAATAAATAAAGGATATAAACAGGTTTCAAATCAGTTGGGTTAAGACAAATATAGGCAATTGGCACAGCGGTTTTAGGCCAAAAGTACTTTGATACATTTCGACCAACTATTGATATGATTTGATTAATTGCCGCGTAATAAAAGCTTTTTCTTTGAACTTAATTTAAAGCGGGTGCTCTTGCCTCTTTAGATAAACTATTTAACCAACAATAATTACACCCTTATGAGAAAAACTTTACTCCCCACACAGGAGGGGTACGTGCGTACGCATTGGCTGTACGGCCTGCGGTACCCCAAATCATTAATCGTATTGTGTGCTGTTATCATCGGCGTGCTTTTATCGGGCAGTGCGTTTGCACAGCAGGTAAAAGTTACCGGTACCGTAACAGACAGCACCGGCGTAACGCTGCCGGGCGTAGCCGTTAAATTCCGCGGCACCGCAATTGGCGCCACTACCGATGTTAACGGTAAGTTTAGCCTCAACGCCCCCTCGGCAGCCAGCGTATTGGTATTTACCTACGTAGGTTTTGCCAGCCAGGAGGTGCCGCTGAACGGCCAAACCAATTTCAACGTAAGGCTTAAGTCAACCAACACCGCTTTGCAGGAAGTTGTGGTAACAGGTTACGGCAGCCAGAAGAAAGAATCGCTTACAGGCGCTATCTCCAGCATTACTGCTAAGGATATCGATCGCGTACACGGCGGTTCTACGGTGAGCACCGCGCTGGCGGGTAAAATCCCCGGCGTAACATTCAGGCAGTCTGAAGGCCGCCCTGGCGCAAGCGCCAGCATCCAGATACGTAACATGGGTACGCCGCTGTACGTTATCGACGGGATACAGCAGGACGAAGGCCAGTTTAACAACCTTGCCCAAAACGATATCGAGAGCATCTCGGTACTTAAGGACGGCTCGGCAGCTATCTACGGTGTGCGTGCTGCAAACGGCGTTGTAGTGGTAACTACCAAAAAAGGCAGTGGCGAAGGCCGCGTCAACATTGATGCTTACCAGGGCTTCCAAAACTTCTACCGCTTCCCCGAGGTTGCAACAAACTCTTACGATTACATGCGCTACCGCGCCGATGCGGAGATGAACATGAATGGATCGACCAACATTACCCAGGCCGAACTGGATAAATACAAAGCCGGTACTGAGCCTGCTTACCGTAGCTTTAACTGGCGCGATTATGTATTGGGCCAAAACAACAATGCGCCTATAAGCTCTGTAAACGCCAATTTTACCGGTTCTACAGATAGGGTTAACTACTATGTATCGGCAACAAACTTACACCAGTCGTCGCAATTGGGTAAGGAGTATTTGTTTAACCGCTCTAACATCCAATCGAACGTATCACTGAAAGTGGCCAACGGCTTAAAGGTTAACCTAAACATTAACGGCCGCGTAGAAACCCGCGAAAACCCCGGCGTACCGGGTGGGGATGACTACTTCCTGGCCAAGTTTGCTGTTTTGAGGAACACCCCGCTCGAGCGCCCTTACGCCAATGATAACCCGGATTACCTGAACGATATAGGCCACACCGAGAGTAACTATGCGTTCCTGAATAAGAAATTATCAGGCGTTTACCATAACGACTGGCGCGTACTGCAAACCAACTTTGGTGCAGAATATCAGATACCGGGCATTAAAGGTTTAACTGCCAAAGGATTGTACTCTTACTACGTTGCAGATTACCTGCTGAACAACCAGGAGTACACCTATAACGCTTACACCTACAGGCCTGCTACCGATACTTACGATGTTACCGGCGGTAGTACCAACCCATGGCGCGAGCGCGAGCAGCGCAAGGAGTTTGCCAAAACCCAACAGTTGCAGTTAAACTATATCAATACCTTAGGCAAAAACTCACTGGCCGCAACGTTGGTGTCTGAGCGTATAGAGCTGCAGCACCTGCGCAACTGGATACACGCCTCGCCGGTATCTAACAACCTGCCGTTGATTTATTTCCCAACTGCTGACCAATACCAGGATAGCGACAACAAAGAAACCCGTATAGGCTACATTGGCCGCATTAACTACAATTACGATAACAAATACTACCTGGAGGCTTCGGCCAGGCGCGATGCATCTTACCTGTTTGCTCCGGATAAACGCGTAGGTTACTTCCCCGGTGCTTCAGTAGGATGGAGGATTACCCAGGAAGGTTTCATGAAAAAACTGTTAGGCGATCACAGCATCCTGAATGATTTAAAACTACGCGCATCTTATGCTGTATTGGGCGATGACCGCGACCCTAACAACGCGGGCAACTCCATCGTGCCGGCGTATGCATACCTGCCCGGTTATAACTATAACACCGGTACGGCTATTATTGGCGGTAACCCGCTGGTAACATCGGCCGATAAAGGTTTGGTTACCACCAATATATCCTGGCTGAAAAGTAAGATTACCGATATCGGTTTGGATTTCACGCTCCTGAACAGCAAGTTGTCGGGTTCGGTAGATTACTTCTACCGTAAACGTACCGGCTTACTCGATCGCAGGAACGACGTGGTATTGCCTCAGGAAGTAGGTTACTCCTTACCGCTCGAAAACCTGAACAGCGATGCACAGTCGGGTTTCGATCTGGCGCTTAATTATAACGGCAGGGCCGGCGAAGTTAACTACAACATCGGTGGCACTTTCTCCTATAGCCGTGCAAAAACGCTGGATGTTTACAACCCCTTGTTCAATAACTCGCTGGATCAATACCGCAACGCAGTTACCAACCGGTATGCCAATATCGACTGGGGGTATGAGGTTATTGGTCAGTTTACTTCCCTGGAAGAAATTAACAACTATACTATAAACAATGATAACAGGGGCAACAAATCGTTATTACCGGGCGACCTGAAGTACAAGGATCAAAACGGCGATGGCAGGATTGACCAGTACGATGAAAGGCCTATCGGTTTCGGTTACGGCAAACAGCCTAACATCAACTTTGGTTTCTCTATTGGTGCTGCTTACAAAGGTTTTGATTTCCATGCCGATTTCTCGGGAGGTGCCGGTTATACCTGGTTCCAGAACTGGGAAACACGCTGGGCCTTCCAAAACAACGGTAACTTCAACAATATTTTTGCCGACAGGTGGCACCGTGCAGATATGTACGATGTAAACAGCGCCTGGATACCGGGTAAATATCCGGCAAACAGGGTGAACCCCGGCCCAAGCTACTCCAGCTACGAGTTGAACGGCCAGCGTAACTCATCATTCTGGTTGCACAACGTAAAATACCTGAGGGCAAGGACCATAGAGCTGGGTTACTCTTTACCAACTGCATGGCTTGCCAAAGTAAAAATGAAAAAAGCGAGGGTGTATTTGAATGGTTACAACCTGTTATCGTTCGATAACCTGAAATCGTACGGTGTTGATCCGGAGACTACGGACGATAACGGCCTTCAGTTCCCTCAAAGCAAAGTTGTCAACTTCGGTGTTAATTTAACTTTTTAATTAATCCCTTAAGTTTCAAACACATGAAAAAAATATCTATCATATTAATGTGCGCCGGCCTGTTAATTACGGGCTCGTGCCGAAAAGACAGCGACTTTTTGGAAGTACCGCCCAAAGCCGTTGTTGATGCCAATTTAGCGTTCTCCGATCCTAACCTCGTGTTATCGATCCTGGGCGACCTTTATAACCGTTACTTAGATTTTTCGGGCCTTGATAATGGCTGGGCATCATTCGTAGATTTCAGCGAAGCGTTCCCTTCAGAAAACGGAAGCTCTTATTTTGTACAGCGCACAGGCTGGGGCTACGGCGAGTGGGGTACCTGGGATTATACCTATATACGCGAGTTAAACTTGTTCATACAGCGTGCAACCGCTTCAACCGCGCTTACCGATGCGCAAAAGAATCAATTTATAGCCGAAGGCAGGTTTTTGCGTGCCAGCTATTATTTTGAGATGGTGAAGAGAATGGGCGGCGTGCCGCTGATTACCGAACCCTTGGATTACGATTTCTCGGGCAACGTTGCGGTGCTGCAAAAGCCACGTAACAAAGAGTCGGATGTGTATGATTTCGTTATCAGCGAAGCAGAAGCCATCAAAGGCTTGTTCAGCTCTGGTATCAATGATAAATCGAGGGCCTCGAAAGGTGCCGCTTTAGCTATGGAAGCCAGGGCAGCATTATATGCAGCATCTATTGCCAAGTATGGCGTAACTACCCCGCAGGTAACTTTAGCCGGCGGCGAAGTGGGCATACCATCGTCAATGGCGACTGGTTATTATACCAAAGCACTTGCTGCTGCGCAGGAGATTATCACCGGCGGCGGCTACTCTTTGTATAAGCAATTGCCCGATCTGAGCGATAACTACGCCAACCTTTTCCTGGATAAAAACAGCTCGGAAAGTATCTTTGTTGAAGATTTTAAAGCAAACGGCGGTAAAACCCATGGCTTTACAACCAACAACCAACCTTTCTCTATATCTGACGAAGGTTTGGATGCCGGCCGCTTAAACCCTTCGCTGAATCTTGTAGAAGCTTACGAACTGCTGGATAATACCTATGCTCCAATAGCAACTAAAACTGCAGGCGGCGCTCCTATTTATTATACTGATCAGTTGGATGCTTTTGCAGGCAGGGATGCAAGGCTCGCAGGTACTGTGCTTTTACCAAATGGCTTATTTAAAGGCAAACGTACCGAAGTTTTTGCAGGCTATCAGCTAGCTGATGGTACCGTTATTGCCAGCGGCGATGCTACCCAAACCAGGGACGTACCGGGCTTAGGTACATCTATACAGGTTGTTGGTAAAGATGGTATCGTAAACGGTGGCGAGTTCCGTACGCAAACGGGTTTCTACGTACGTAAGTACCTCGATCCAACCGTTGGGTCGGGCCGTCGTGGCCGTGGTAGCGATGTAAACTTTATCCGTTACCGTTATGCCGAAGTATTGCTTAACGCAGCCGAAGCATCTTTTGAGCTTGGCGATGCGGCCACCGCAGCCGGTTATATCAACCAGGTGCGTGCCCGTGCAGGCTTCACTATACCGCTTACTGTTGGCCAGATCACGTTCGACAAGATTGTGCATGAGCGCCGCGTGGAGCTGGTATTTGAGGGCCATACTTTGTTTGATATGAAACGCTGGAGGCTTGCCTCCGTAGTATGGGATGGTAACCAAATGAGCGTTATCGACCTGGTTACCAACATAGGCGATGCGCGCAAACGCAACACCCAGCCATTTGGCTTGTGGCCTTACAAATACTTTAACCCGGGCAACCCTAACAGCGGCAAATGGATATTCAAAGAAACCAAGCCGGCATCGGTTACCGGCGCTAACAGGTTCCAGTTGGGTAATTATTATTCACAGATAGGCGACGGTATTATATCGGCCAACCCTAAAATCGTAAGACAACCAAATCAATAGCCAAATTTCAACTTAAGAATCATGAAAATAAAGTTTCATTATATCATCATCGCGCTCCTCTTTGCAGCCACCGGTTGCAAAAAGGACAACTACGATGCGCCCTCGGTAAAGCTGAGCGGGCATCTGGTGTACCAGGGCGAGCAAGTGAATGTAGAGTTTAACCAGGTGCCTTTTCAATTATACCAACCCGGGTTCGGTTTATCGGGCCCTATCAATGGTACCTTCGATCAGGATGGGGGATACTCTGTATTAACATTTGCAGGCAACTATAAATTCACTATTTCTGCCAACCAGGGCCCGTTTTTATGGAAAGAGGTTTCGGCAGGTAAACGCGATACCGTTGCCATAAACCTCACCGGCGATCAAACCGTGGATATTGAAGTAATGCCGTTTTACTTAGTGCGCCAGCCTGTATTTACCAAGGCAGGCAGCAACGTAAACGCTACGTTCAACATCGCCAAAATTGTAACCGATGCTAACGCTAAGAATATCGAGCGGGTAACGCTGTACGTTAACAAAACCCAGTTCGTATCGGGCAACGGCGATTATAACATCGCCCAAACCAGTGTAGACGGGGGGGCGCTGCCAAGCTTAAACAACATCAGCCTGAGCGTGGCCGTGCCTACCATAGTGCCTACTCAAAACTATGTTTTTGCCCGTATAGGCATCAAGATAGCAGGGGTTGAGGATATGGTATTCTCGCCCGTTGCTAAAGTGACGTTCTAACATGAACTACCCGGGGGCCGCTTTCTGCGGAAGCGGCCCCTTTTTTCCTGCCCCTTCATTCTCCCAAAAAATCTGTTTATATATACTGCTTCAAAACGATGAAGAAAATTACACTTTGTTTGTCTCTTTTATTGTCTGCGTTTTTGCAGGTCAACGCCCAAACAGGCGATTGGCATTTAATAAAAGACCATATTACTACGCCATGGGCCGATAAAGTAGACCCAAAGGCACCCCTGCCAGAGTATCCAAGGCCGCAAATGGTAAGAGGGAACTGGCAAAACCTAAACGGCTTGTGGAACTATACCATCGTCCCCAAGGCGCAAACACCGGCAGCTTACTCGGGTAAAATATTGGTACCCTTCGCGGTGGAGTCGGCCTTATCGGGCGTGGGCAAAACCGTTGGCAAGGATAGCATGCTGTGGTATAAAACCAGCATCACCCTAAACAAGGCCCTTAAAGGCAAAGATGTGCTGCTGCATTTTGGCGCGGTAGACTGGCGCACCGAAGTTTTTGTTAACGGCAAAAGCGTAGGCACGCACGAGGGCGGCTTCGATCCGTTCTCCTTTAACATTACCCCTTATTTAAAAGGAGGCAAGCAAGATATTACCATCAGCGTTTGGGACCCTACAGATGATGGCCCCCAGCCGCGCGGCAAACAGGTTAAAAAACCTGAGGGCATTTGGTACACGCCGGTTACCGGCATATGGCAAACCGTTTGGCTGGAAGGCGTGTCACGCACGCATATTGATGCCACCAAACAAACCCCCGACATCGACAATAAGACACTCACTATAGCTGCCGGGGTGGCCAACGCACAGCCCGGCGACAAAATCAAGATAACCGCCTTAGACGGCGGCACCGTGGTTGACGAGCAAACCGTAGATGCGAACGCCACTGCGGTTTTGAATATTAAGGAGCCGAAGCTATGGTCTACCATCAGCCCTTTCCTGTACGACCTAAAGGTTGCGGTTATCCGTAACAACAAAGCGGTGGATGAGGTGAAAAGCTATTTTGCCATGCGCAAGATATCGCTGGCGCCCGATGCGAATGGCATACAGCGCATGATGTTGAACGATAAATTCGTGTTCCAATACGGTCCGCTCGACCAGGGCTGGTGGCCCGATGGCCTATACACCGCGCCTACCGAAGAGGCCATGGTATATGATATAGACCAGCTGAAGGCCATGGGCTTTAACATGATACGCAAGCACATTAAGGTTGAGCCTGCACGCTATTACACCTACTGCGATAAAATGGGTATGCTGCTTTGGCAGGATATGCCGAGCGGCGACCTGGGCAACGGCTGGGAAAACCGCCCGGGCGTGCTGGATAGGGCAACAGATCAGCCGCGCACCCCAGCATCTGAAGGTTATTACCGCAAGGAATGGGCTGCTATCATGAAATCATTGCACAACTACCCCAGCATCGTGGTGTGGACACCGTTCAACGAGGCATGGGGCCAGTTCAAAACCGTAGAAATAAGCGATTGGACCATGAAGAATGACCCTTCGCGTTTGGTAAACAGCGCCAGCGGCGGTAACTTTTATACTACCGGGCATATCGTAGATTTGCATAACTACCCCAGCCCGGCCATGCCCGACCCGGCTTTGTTTGGCAAGACAAGGGCGGTAGTATTGGGCGAGTTCGGTGGTTTGGGCTGGCCGGTTGATGGCCACAACTGGCAATCGAACAAAAACTGGGGCTACCAAAACTTTAAGAATGGCGAGGATGTATTTAAGAAATACGTCACTTTTACCAACCGTTTGCAGGAGCTGATAAAGCTTGGCCTATCGGCAGCTGTGTACACGCAAACTACCGATGTGGAGGGCGAGGTGAACGGTTTTATTACTTACGACAGGAAATTCATCAAGATGCCTGTAGAGAAACTGCACGCCGAAAATATCAAGCTGTATAACCCCGATTTGGCAAAATAAAATCTGATTGGATGAAGAATTTAAATACTACCGGTAAACTAATTGGTTTATCGCTATTGCTAAGCTGGGCCGGGATGGAAACATCCCCGGCCCAGTCCGTTAAAGCCACCGTGCTTAAAAAGATTGATAACAACGTCATAAACGCCAACTACGTAAGCAACCGCGCGCCTTTGCAAAAGGCCTACTTTGTAAAGCTGCCGGTGGGTAGCATCAAAGCAGGCGGCTGGCTGAAGAAAGCGCTGGAACTGCAGCGCGATGGCCTCACCGGCAACCTGGGCGAGATAAGTATATGGCTATCAAAAACCAATAACGCCTGGCTCAACAAAGAGGGTAAAGGCGAATACGGCTGGGAGGAACTGCCCTATTGGTTGAAAGGCTATGCCAACATAGGCTATATGCTGGGCGATAAAAAGATGATTGCCGAAGCCAAATTCTGGATAGATGCCGTGCTGAATAACCAGCGCGATAACGGCGATTTCGGCCCTTCCATTGAGCATAACGGTAACCGCGACCTGTGGACCAATATGCCGATGCTTTGGTGCCTGCAATCGTACTACGAGTACAGCAAGGACCCACGCGTTATCCCTTTCATGACCAAATATTTCCAGTTCCAGCTGGCACTGCCCGATAGTAAACTACTGGAAGATTATTGGGAAAACAGTCGTGGCGGCGATAATATCTCCAGCGTGTACTGGCTGTATAACCGCACCGGCGATAAGTTTCTGCTGGATTTGGTGACCAAACTGGATAAGAACACCGCCAACTGGCGCCAGGCCGGCAACCTGCCCAACTGGCACAACGTAAACGTAGCGCAATGCTTCCGCGAACCTGCGCAATACTATTTGCTGAGCAACAACCCGCAGGATCTGGCAGCTACGTATAACGATTTCAAGCTCGTCCGCTCCATCTATGGCCAGGTACCCGGCGGCATGTTCGGTGCCGATGAGAATGCCCGCAAAGGCTACGATGACCCACGCCAGGCAGTAGAAACCTGCGGCATGGTAGAGCAGATGACCTCAGACCAAATGCTGCTGGGCATAACCGGCGATAGTTTTTGGGCCGAGAACTGCGAAGACGTGGCCTTCAACACCTTTTCGGCCGCATTTATGCCCGATTATAAATCGCTCAGGTATTTAACCGCACCCAATATGGTGCTTAGCGATGGCAAGAACCATAGTCCGGGTATAGATAACAACGGCCCGTTTTTAATGATGAACCCCTTTAGCAGCCGCTGTTGCCAGCATAACCACGCCGCAGGCTGGGTTTACTATGCCGAAAACAGCTGGATGGCTACGCCCGATAACGGCCTGGCTGCACAGCTTTATACCGAAGGCCAGGTGAGCGCGAAAGTTGGCAAGGGCACGCAGGTAACCATCACCGAAACCACCAAATATCCGTTTAAGGATATGATAAGCTTCAGGGTAGGCACAGCCAAAGCGGTTGCTTTCCCGCTGTATTTACGTGTACCGGCATGGAGCAAGGGCGCAACCGTAAAGGTAAACGGCATACCCGTAAAGGTGGCCAATGCCAGCGGCGACTACATCCGATTGGTTAAAACCTGGAAAAACGGCGACGTGGTAACCCTGCAACTGCCTATGCAGATACAGGTACGCGACTGGACCAAAAACAAAAACAGCGTCAGCGTAAACTACGGCCCTTTGACCTACTCGCTGAAGATAGACGAGAAATACATTCAGGAAGACAGCAAGAAAACCGCCATAGGCGATTCGCGCTGGCAGGCTGGCGCCGACCCAAACAAATGGCCGTCGTACGAGATACACCCTGCCTCGGCATGGAACTATGGCCTGCTACTGGATGAGAAGGATCCTGCAAAATCGTTCAAGATAATCACCCGTGCCTGGCCGAAGGACAACAACCCCTTCACCAACGCCGGCGCACCCATACAACTGGTAGCCACCGGCAAACAAATCCCCGGCTGGACGATTGACCAATACGGCCTGTGCAGCGTATTACCGCAAAGCCCGGTAATAAACAACCAGCCCGCAACCCAACTAACGCTGGTACCCATGGGCGGCGCAAGGTTGAGGATATCAGCATTCCCGGTAGTGAAATAAACCCGGAAGGGCCTTTTCTCTTATTTGACTGAAGTAAGAGAAAAGGTTCCTACCGGGAATTTCGATCAATCAGCTTTACCCCTGTAATGATCATCTCTCCCTACCGTAAAAAAACGGTGTAATTACCGTAAATACCCCGCTCTAAGCCATTTAAGTTGTAGGTATATTTAAAAAACCTAAAACTAAATATCATGGCAGCAAAAGACAAAGGCTTCTGGGACTTTAAAGCTTACGACGAAAAAACCTGGTTCCGTTTTCTCATTTACACCCTCTTTGGGTTTTCGTTTATTTATGTCCTCCTGCACGTTATTACGATTACGTATAATGGCAACTCCAATTACGAGTATGCCCGGCTGAGCCAGGACCAGATGCAGCAAATCAACCGTATTTATATTGGTGATTCAACTAGCGTAAGTAAAAAAGACACCGTAAAAATTAATTCCGGTAAAGTCGATTCGACCAAAATTAAACAAGATACTAATAAAGTTACCGGTAAACCTGCGGCTAAAGCCGATACCGCCTGTGCAAAAGCAATTCCCAGCGACGGATCCATTTGCAACAAAGTAATGCACTATGTTGATAATATCTTCGACGGAAAAATTGACAAATGCCAGGAGGAGAAAATACATCAATTCCTCTGCGAAGCAACTCCGCGTGAAGCAACTGATTTCCTGAATGGCACACGCTTTCGCATACGTTCGTCCTTTTGGCTTATTGGCCCAAGCGTGTATTGGGAGGTTTATTTTTGGGCGATATTTGGAGTGCTCTCCAGTTTGCTCTTTTCCTTAGGCGCGGTTGGTAGCAACGCTACTTCGGATTTGGGGAACCCCAAATCGCAGTTCGATAGTTCCGAAATATATGGCCAGGTTGCCAAATTATTTTATGCACCGCTGTGTACTTTATCGGTAGTGTTTGGCTACAATTATTTTAAGGATGCCAGTATTGTTGATATTAGCTCCAGCAAGGGCGTTATAGTATTTGCCTTCATTGGCGGCTTTTATAGCAGCCGTATCATTGCCTTGATGGACCGCCTTAAAGATGTACTGCTTCCCAACAGCGGCCTCGGCACGTTACCCACACCCAATACACCTGCATCGCCAATACCGTTGGTAACCGTTAAAGTAGGCTTAGATCCTACACTGTCGGCAGATACTATAGCCGCTATTACACCTGCCATACTAAATACCACTATGGTAACCATTAGAGGCATTGCCAGTAGCAGCATAATAACCGGTACCCGCAATGCCGGAGACCCGGATGGCGTTTTCAGTTTCAGCCAGGTACAGCCCGGAAATTACGTATTTAGTGCCGATTTGAAGCACACCCCTGCCACAGGTGCCGCTATCCATTTAACAGCGTTGTTGCCACCTTCTAACTTGTTAACCTGTAACGCGCCAATTAGTATGACGCTTAAATAGAATAGTCATTAATTCCTATAAAACCTCAAACCATGACAACCACAATTTCAATCACCTTTAAAGATACCGGATTAGGGCAGGCAAACGTGTCGCTTATCGGCCCGGCCGGTTTTAGCACCGGATATAATATTTTCGGAAACGACTCCAGGGACTTCGACCTGGGTAATGGGCTGTATCAAATTTCAGTAACCGGTACTTCAGCAGTTGCAGCCACCCTCAATGTGAAAGCAGGGGGCCAAACACTGGTTAACGATACCTGCGCACCAAAACAAATTGTAATGAACGACGGATTTATCATTTAATGCAGATGCCATGAAAAAAATACTGACCCTCGCCTTTTTGCTTGCCTCCAGCCTGCCGCTGCTTGCACAGGATAGTTTACGCGTACCCGCGCTTGACACCACCAAGGTCCACGCCATCGATAATGCTACCAAGGCTGCCATAAATAAAAAAGTTGCCGATGCCAAAACCAATACCAGTTGGGATATCATAGCCGACTTATACCAGCTCAGCCTCAACAATGTTACAGGTACCGGCAAATCAATCAGCTTCGGCGCCACTTTGCACGCTATTGCGTCGGGGTTTAATAGTTCCACAACCCACCCGGATGGTAGTTACTTTGCCAATAATTTTCAACCCGTTGTTATTATGGGGTATAAAAATAATTTTAAAAATATCAATGCCTCTGCCGGCTTCAAATACGCAGTTTTTAATCAAACGGATGCGCTACACAGCAAGTTGTTAAATAATAACCCTGATCTGTTGCAAAGCCTGGCCGCGCTAAACGATTATGATAAAGATTTCAGGCAGGCGCTGCGCGATGCTGCTGAAACAAAAATGAACAACCAGCAGGTACAACATGCCCTGTTGCACGGGCTCGACCCCGAGTCTGCCGAAGGAAAGGCTATTATTGCCGCTTATAAAAATGAGGTGCTGGCCCAATTTAATAGCCAGCTAAAACAACTTACAGCACTGTTGCTATCAGGCAAAAACACAGACATGAGCACCGACCTGCGCGCATTTTTTGACCAAACAGCCGGTTCTGGTAAATCCCTCGACGGATTGATTACATTGGTTAATGAAGCGAAGGCACAGATAAACGAAGTAAGCGCACGGATTGCACGTGGCTGGAACGTAAATATAAACCCCATGGTAACCTACGATCTAACGCATGGTGGCTTCCAGGGAGTAAATATTGGTGCTAATGGCAGCAAGGGATTTAATATTTTTGGCAAAGGGCACAATTCGCAGGCTATCGGCAAGTTCAATTATATTGCAGGTACAGATACCATTGTTGCTGTTATCAACACCAGCCGCCGCCAAATCACCAATCAGATAGGGTTTAACCAGGTGCTAGCATCCAGCATTATAAAATCGGTTTCTAAAACCGAACCCACACCCTGGCTGGAGGCGAGTGTTACAGGTAGTTATAACTACGTATTCGCCGGGCTTAAACCCAAGGAAAAAAACCGGCAGCCTGCACTTAACCTGAAATTGGCATTACTCGTTGGAAAATCTACTTGGTTTACGGTTCCGTTCACGTACAATTTTGGAGAAAAGGCCGCGACAGCACTCATTTCGGTAACTGCCAATATTGGCCAGGCGCTTTTTTAGTAATATTAAAATAAGCTCATTGCCCCGCCAAAATACCAGCGATTGGCTGGCGCGGTATAGCTTATTTAGAACGCCAGTGGTTGATGGTCGATAAAACGGAGTACTTTGCCAACCATGTCTTCCAGCTCAAAAGGTTTGCGTACGAAATCATTGGCTTCGCATTCCTTGGCAATCAGTTCAATATCATTGGCGGTAGAAAGGATGATGACCGGTACGGTAGCCAGGTCGGGGATCTGTTTTATTTTCCTGCATAAACGATGCCCAGGTTTGCTGTTGATAAATTCGTCCAGCAAAATCAGGTCGGGGTTGAATGCGATGATTGCGGAAAGGTCTTCCGGTTCAGGTATGCTCAAGGTAGCGTAACCATGTTCCTGCAAAATAAACTCCACGATAAAACGGATATCGTGGTCGTTCTCAATAATCAATACGCTCTTTTTCAAATCCTTTAAATTTGATTAAAGGTAGGTAATAAATTTGGTTATCAGGCGGCGAAGCGGCGGCGCTACTCGCGCCAGGGTGTGCCTTTCTAACCTACACAGGATTTATACTTGTTACTACTACGCCTGTAGGTGCAGGGTGCGAGCAGCCCATTCATTGCGCCGCCCGGACACTAGCGCCAGAGGGGAACTTTTTGTTCGTAAAGTTTTAATCACTTCCGCATCCGCTTCCACAACCGCTGCAACCCGATGATGAGCACCCGCTGCCACAACCGCTATGGCCACCGTCGCCACTGTGCCCGCCATCGTGGCCACCGTGGTGCCCTCCATGGTGAGAGGAGCCAAAGTCGCCACCGCATCCGGCGGTACTGCAACCACTGCCGCCCCTGTCGTTGTTGCCTTTCCCTTTGTTTGGGTCAAATTCCCATTTGTAAACGCCAATGGCAACGGCAATTACCACGCCGAGCATCAATAATGGCGTACCGTAATCCTCTGCCGCTTGTATAAAGATGGCACAGGCAACCAATAACATCAGTAAAGTAATCCCCGCTACGGATAACTTCGGTTTTTTGATCAGCCAGTATCGCCCGATGTTTACCCGCTGAAAATCGATATCCGTAAAACGCTGCTGGTTATTATGCCAGATATCGTCCGGCGGTGTTACCCCGAATTTATCGGTATAAAGTGTTTGCGACGAGGTGTAAAACTTGTCGAACTTCTCAGCCTCCTGTGTGCCTCCTTTTGTGGGGTTGTGGTGAATTTCCTTTTCGATTGTGTTTTTGCAAAGGTCTATCCAATAAGAACGGGTAAAGGTAAGATGCAGGTGCCAGGCCTGGTCTACCGGGTCTGACGGGGTGACGCCACTTTCGCTAACGCAGCACATAAAGATGAATTTCTTGTATTCGGCTATTACGCGGTAAGTGTAGTTTAGGCTCCAGCCATTCTCCCTGGCCAGCCTTGCAGAAAACTTAAAGCCCGCGTCCGGTTCATCAAGTTGGAACGCTTGGATTTTCTGCCATAATGTAATTTCCTCTTTCGTCATTGTTGTAGGTATAAATTAGCTAAAGCTAATGAGAAAGAAGATAGCTTAAATAAGTTTAATGTTAAGTAATTGTTATATTTCAGATGGTTAATATTAATAGCAGACTACAAACGTCCTGTGTGTAACCCCATAAAAAAAGCCTCCCCAATCGGGAAGGCTTAATCTAATCCCGATGATTATCGGGACTAAATTCTAAAATTAAGATGCCATTTGCGCGCGGATGATATTCAACGCGCCACCTGCTTTAAACCACTCAATTTGTTGAGCGTTATAGGTGTGGTTAACCGCGAAGCTTTCGCTGGTACCATCTGCATGGTGCAATACAACGGTTAGTTGCTTGCCTGGTGCAAAGGTGGTTAAGCCAACGATATCGAAAATATCGTCTTCCAGTATCTTGTCGTAGTCGCTGCTATCTGCAAAGGTGATGCCCAGCATACCTTGTTTCTTCAGGTTGGTTTCGTGGATACGGGCGAACGATTTCACCAATATTACACGTACACCCAAGTGGCGGGGTTCCATCGCAGCGTGCTCGCGCGATGAGCCTTCGCCGTAGTTCTCGTCGCCAACAACAATACTGCCAATGCCATGCGCTTTGTAATCGCGCTGGGTAGCAGGTACCGGGCCGTATTCGCCGGTCAGTTGGTTCTTAACGCTATCGGCGTTTAGGTTGAAGTAGTTGATAGCGCCGATCAGCATATTGTTGGATATGTTATCCAGGTGACCACGGAACTTCAACCATGGGCCGGCCATCGAAATATGGTCGGTAGTACATTTACCTTTTGCTTTTATCAGCAGCTTTAAGCCGGTGATATCGGTACCCTCCCATGCAGAGAATGGATCAAGCAATTGCAAACGTGCAGAAGTTGGGCTAACCTTTACTTCTACCGCGCTGCCATCTTCGGCCGGTGCCTGGTAACCTGCATCTTCAACTGCGTAACCACGTACCGGCATTTCTATACCCAGCGGTTCATCCAGCATTACCTGCTCGCCATCCTTATTAGTTAAGGTATCAGTAAGTGGGTTGAAAGTTAGATCGCCGGCAATAACCATAGCGGTTACAATTTCCGGAGACGCTACGAATGCGTGTGTGTTTGGGTTACCGTCCTGGCGTTTTGCAAAGTTACGGTTGAAGGATGTAATGATAGAGTTTTTGCGGGTTGGGTCGTCGGTATGACGGGCCCACTGGCCGATACACGGACCACAAGCATTTGCCAATACAACGCCACCCATGCTCTCGAAGGTACCTAAGTAACCATCGCGCTCCACAGTGTAGCGCACCAGTTCACTACCAGGGGTAATGGTGAACTCTGCTTTAGTTTGCAGGTTTTTATCAATAGCCTGTTTGGCGATTGATGCCGAACGGGTAATATCCTCGTAAGATGAGTTGGTACAAGAACCAATCAAGCCAACTTCTAAAGTAACCGGCCAGTTGTTCTCGCGAACAGCGGTAGCGAATTTAGAGATAGGCCATGCCAGATCCGGCGTGAAAGGGCCGTTGATATGTGGCTCAAGCTCCGACAGGTTGATTTCGATAACCTGGTCGAAGTAAGCGGCCGGGTTAGCGTAAACTTCGTCATCACCGGTTAAGTGTTCTGCAACGGCGTTCGCCAGTTCGGCAACTTCCGCACGTGAAGTGCCTGTTAAATAGGTAGCGATCTTTTCGTCGTAACCGAAGATAGAAGTGGTAGCACCAATTTCGGCACCCATGTTACAGATGGTACCTTTACCTGTTGCCGAAAGCGAACGTGCGCCTTCGCCAAAATATTCTACTATGGCACCGGTACCACCTTTTACGGTAAGGATACCTGCTACTTTCAAAATAACGTCTTTTGCAGAAGCCCAGCCCGATAGCTTGCCGGTTAATTTAACACCGATAAGCTTAGGGAATTTTAGCTCCCATGGCAAACCTGCCATCACATCGCAGGCATCGGCACCGCCAACACCTATGGCAACCATACCCAAACCACCTGCGTTAGGTGTGTGTGAGTCGGTACCTATCATCATACCACCTGGGAACGCGTAGTTTTCCAACACTACCTGGTGAATGATACCTGCACCGGCTTTCCAGAAACCGATGCCGTATTTATCAGATACGGATGAAAGGAAATCGTAAACTTCTTTATTGATATCAACAGCTGTGCTTAAATCTTCAACAGCGCCGATTTTTGCTTGTATAAGGTGATCGCAATGTACGGTTGAGGGTACGGCAACCTGCGGGCGGCCTGCCTGCATAAATTGCAAAAGGGCCATCTGGGCAGTGGCATCCTGCATGGCTACGCGGTCTGGTGCAAAGTCAACGTAGTCGGTACCGCGTTCGAAGGCTTTTTTAGCATCGCCTTCGGAAAGGTGAGCGTATAATATTTTTTCTGTAAGCGTAAGGTGTTTGCCGGTCGCTAAGCGTGCAGCCGCAATGCGGGTGCTGTAGCGATCGTAAACTTTTTTGATCATATCTAAATCAAAAGCCATAATGTTTGATCTTTTTAGTGGGAAAAAAGGTTTGCCAGCCCATTTCGGGCGGGTAGCCGCGAATTTACAAATTATAAACTTTATTCACAGTCAGCCCTTTGTACAAATGTTATTTAGATGCGATATAAATAAGGGAAGGGGAGAGGGATGCAAATTTACTGTTTGTTTTCCACCACATCATTGCGAGGCACGAAGCAATCTCTACGCAAGCATAGCCCGTTGCAAGTCGCCATTGCGTATCGGGAGATTGCTTCGTGCCTCAATGACGCGTCGATAATATAGCTGTCATGATCTTAGGGGCTAAACTACTGCTTGCTCACCTTAATTATCTTATCGGTTCCTCCCCCATTGCTGGTAATAATATACACGTCGCCCTGCGGAGATATGGCAACATCGCGCATGCGGCCATAGGTGCCTTTATAATAGGTGTTTACAGCATCTACCTTATCGCCTGCGGCGTTCAGTTTTATCTGTAGCAGTTCCGAATCCTTCAATACAGCAAGCAACAACGAATTCTTCCATTGCGGGATAGCATCGTTGTTATAATAATCGATACCGGATGGCGCGATGGTAGGCGACCAGGCCTGGATGGGTTCTACCACATTATTTGTGGTACAAAAAGAAGGTTCGGTACCCGTATCGCAAAAGCCCTCTACATTGGGCCAGCCGAAGTTGCGGCCTTTTTGGATGATGTTTATCTCATCGTTGGTAGTGGCGCCATGTTCCGAACTGTATAGCCTGTCGCCCACGAAAACCAGTCCTTGTGGGTTACGGTGCCCGAATGTCCAAAGCGGGCTGCCGGCTACAGGGTTATCTGCAGGGATGCTGCCATCCAGATTGATGCGTTGTATCTTGCCGGCCAAACTGCTTATATCCTGCGCCCGCGATGATACCGAAGCATCGCCGCTGGTGATAAATAGTTTTTTATCAGGCGATATAGCCAGCCGCGTGCCGTTATGGACGTTGGAGGCGGGGATATTATCCAGCAGTATTACCGGGTTTATCAGCGTAGTGCCGTTATAAGTGAATTTTACCACCTTTTTGGTATATGTACCGGCTTTATCGTAATTATAAGCAACAAAAACTTCGGGTGTAGTTGCAAAATCAGGGTGCAGCACCATGCCCAACAAGCCACCTTCACCATTGGGCACTACCTCGGTAATATTAATCACTTGCTTTTTTGTGCCGTCGGCAGGGTTTACACGGCTTATTTTGCCGTTTCGCTCGGTTATCCAGAGCATGTTATCAGGTCCCCATAAAATTTCCCAAGGATAGTTTAAATTCTGGGTGAGCACCACATCGGTAAGCGTAGCATCGCCCGGTTCTGTTGGCGGTACAGCATTCGTATTCTTTTTACAATTGATAAAGCAAAAAAAGCCTGTTGCGATAATCGCGGCGGCTATCCATTTTCTCATGATTTTTAAAGTTTACCGGGGCTGTTAATTGGCTAACAGGCATTTGTGCAATTTGTTGCATAGCTCAACCCTTAATTAGCAAACCACTCGTAAAATGCCTTAAAAGCAACTTTCCACTGCGCCTCGTTATGTTTGGCACCTTTCATAATCAACGGTGCGGGTACATTTTTACGATTGAAGCCTTTGCCGGTCAATACCGAATCCATCTTATTTACATAATCAGCCTCGTCGCCCTCCTGGTCGCCGCAGGCTAAAAAGTAGCGCTGTTTAAGGCTTAATTTCGCGCTGGTAGTCAACGGGTACATTTGTGGGGCTATCCAAAACGATGGCGAGAACACGCCCGCCACCCCAAACACATCCGGGTATTTTACCGCAGCATACATAGATATGAGCCCACCCATCGAGCTGCCAGCAATAGCAGTATGCTTCACATCCTTTTTGGTACGGTAAAGGCTATCTATATGCGGCTTCAACGTATTTACCATAAAGGCAAGGTAGGCATCGCCATCGGGCTTGGTAGCGTATTTGCTGGTATAGGCATTATACTCGGCCATGCGGTATTGGCCGCTGTTATCAATGCCCACTACTATCGTCTGCTTATTGGCCGGGAAAGTTTTCAGGGTAGAATCTACCAACCAGCTGCCTGCAAAACTGGTGTTGCCGGTAAACAGGTTCTGCCCATCGTGCATATACAATACGGGGTATTTCCTTTTTGAGGTAGCATACCCGGCAGGCAAAAAAACCCGTATGGTGCGCCCCCGGCCCAATTGCGGCATGGATACTTGGCTGATGACTACGCGGGCCGTATCGGCATTCTGTGCACGCAGGCTTTGCGCACATACGGTAAAAAGCGCAATAATTAATAATTGACGAACCATGCCGAAATGTAGCAATTAACCTGGCAACCAGCAAACCAAAATAACCCAATATAGTGTTCACGCGCGCCGCGTGAACATCGTGAACACTTTCAAATTATTCATAATCAAATACTTAAAAATTTTAGGGTGGTGTCAATATCGTGTCACCACCGTTTTCATCGTAAATGATTATATTAAGGTGCCGCTTTCCGCGTGCAAATCCTCCTTGGGGGGGCAAATAAGTAAACTGCAAACCGCCTACTGCAAACTTTCGAAACTATACCCCTCCCTGCTCCACTCTTCCAACGCGCGCGGAAGCACGTACTCCAGCCGCTCAAAGGCTTTCTGGCTATCGTGAAATACCACTATCGATCCTGCTTCGGTATGTTTCAGCACATTCTTCAGGCAATCGGCAGGGGCGAGGCTGGTATCGAAATCGCCGCTCAGCACATCCCACATCACAATATTTAAGTCTGGTCGGGCCTGTTTAAGCAGTTTAATCTGCTGTCGCTTTATACGCCCGTATGGCGGGCGGAAAAGGTTTGTGCCCGTTAATTCATCGGCTTTCAAAAAGTTCTGCAGGTACTTTTCATTGTCCGTGGCCCATCCTTTAAGGTGGTTGTAGGTGTGGCTGCCTATGGCGTGGCCCTGTTCTTTTACCTGCGCGAATACGTCGGGATACTTACCGATATTATCGCCGATGCAAAAGAAAGTTGCCTTGGCCTGGTATTGTTTTAAAATATTTAATACGAACGGTGTAACAATGGGTATAGGGCCGTCGTCAAAAGTCAAATAAATACAGCGGGTATCGGGCGCAGCATTCCATATCAAACCGGGATACAGCCATTTAAGCAGGCGGGGAGTTTTTACCAGGTACATGCTAAAAAGAGGTTATTTGTTCCATATTTTTAAACAAAGAAATTGAGGCTTGCAAAGCTTTTAGCTTACTACGATTGTACAACACTTATTATGAAACTAAAATTACCATTCACAAAAGTAACTATTGCTTGCTTCATATTAATTTCGGTAACCAATATATCCGCTAAAGCGCAGGAATTGATTACCCTGCAAAAAGCGGTAGACCGCGCACTGGAACGCAACCTTACTATAAAACAGGCGCTGCTTAACGAAGCCCTGAGTACCGAAGATTACAACCAAAGCCGTTATAACAAACTGCCGGCCGTAAGCGCAAACCCGCAGGCGGGCTACAACTTTGGCCGTAACATCGACCCAACCACCAACCAGTTCATAAACCAACGAACTTTTACCGTAAATGCCGGCATAAATGCACAGATAACGCTTTTTCAGGGTGGGCAACTGCGCAACCAGATCATCCAGAACCGTATTTTGGTTGATGTAGATAAAAGCAACACCGCGAAAATAAAGAACGACCTTATCCTGAACGTTGTTATCCAATACCTGGCCATATTAACCAATCAGGATTTGGTAACCGCAGCCCAACAACAGATAGATGTCGCCAAAATTGCTTTAGACCGCGTGCAGAAAAACTTCGATGCGGGCAACCAAACCCTTGCCGACCTTTCGCAGGCCAAGGCACAACAGTACACTGCCGATCTTAACCTTACCACCGCCCAAAACCAGCTGGATTTATCGATACTGGTATTGAAGCAATATATGGAAATGGGCCCGCTGGAACAAATTACCGTGGAGAAGCCGGACATCAGCAAGCTTACCGATATCCGCACCCTGTACGATGAAGCAACCGTGTTGAAAACCGCTTTAGAAATAAACCCCGACGTAAAACTGGCCGAAACCAGGCAACTTGCAGCGCAGCAGAGCATAAAAGTAGCCATGGGCGCCTATTACCCAAGCCTGGTTTTATTCGGCTCGGGCAACTCGCGTTATTCAGATGCGAGCATCAGGTTCGATAACCCAACTGCCAACTATCCGTTTTTTGATCAGTTTAAAGATAACTTCAACCAATCGATAGGGTTATCGCTGCAGATACCTATTTTTAGCCGCTTTGCAACCCGCACATCAGTACGTAAAGCACGTATCAATTACCAGGGCGCCGAGTTGAATACCCAGTCGGCAAAGAACAGCCTGAGCAAGGTAATTATACAAGCCGTGTTCGATTTGCGCGCCGCCAATAAAAAACTGGCAAGTACCACGCAAACTTACCAGGCCAACAAAGATGCCTTCAACATTATACAGCAACGCTACAATGTGGGGCTGGTAAACTCGCTGGATTACAATACCTCGCTTACCAACCTCAACAAATCGCAGTTCGATTTGATACAGGCACGCTACGAACTGGTGTTCCGCAGCAAAATAATCGATTATTACCTTGGCAACCCTATCACATTATAAACGTTAACTCACAAAAAAAATCCTGAATATAAAACATCATGGGAAAGACTACTAAATATATCCTCATCGGTTTAGGCTCGCTGATTGCTTTGCTGATAATACTTAAAATGGCCGGCGTTATCGGCAAGCCGAAGCTAACGCAGATTGCCACAGAGAAAGCCGATACGCGCGATATAAACGAAACCGTATCTGCCAGCGGCAAGATAAAACCCCACATCGAGGTTAAGATAAGCCCCGAGGTGAGCGGCGAGGTAGTTGAACTGCCTATAAAAGAAGGCGACGTGGTTAAGAAAGGCCAGCTGCTTTGTAAGATCCGCCCGGATATCTTAAAATCGGGCTACGACCGCGCCGTGGCATCTTACAACTCGCAAAAAGCAAGCGTGGGCAATTCATCGCAGATGCTGAAACAATCTGAAGCTACCTTTGCCAACCAGCTTTCGATATACAAACGCAGCCAGGAGCTTTACAAAAATAAAGTACTTACCACTGCCGAATTCGAGCAGGCAAAAGCTAACTACGAAGGCGCGAAGGCTTCTTTAGAAGCAGCTAAGCAAAACGTTATCGGGTCTACCTACGGCCTGGCCCAGTCATCAGCATCTGTTAAAGAAGCACAGGATAACCTGGCCAAAACAACTATCTACGCACCTGTTGATGGCGTTGTATCAAAATTATCCATTGAAATTGGCGAGCGTGTTTTAGGAACCCAGCAATTTGCAGGTACCGAGATCATGACCATATCCGACCTGAACAAAATGGATGTAAACGTTGACGTGAACGAGAACGACATCAACCGTATAGGCATCGGCAACCCTGCACAAATAGAAATCGATGCCTTTTTGGGCAAGAAATTCGAGGGCGAAGTAATAGAGATAGGCAGTTCGGCCAACGTGGTAGGCACCAATGCCGACCAGGTGACCAACTTTACCGTAAAGGTGAGGATTACAGCACAATCGTACATGGATCTGTTAAAGAAGAACGCAGCAAATCACTCACCCTTCCGCCCGGGATTGACCGCAACGGTAGATATCCAAACCAACCACGTAAAGGCCTTATCGGTGCCTATACAATCGGTTACTACCCGCGAAGACAAGAAAGCAACCGCAACCGGTAACGGTACAGACGATAAAAAGAAGACAGCCAGCACCCCGGTAGCCAAGGAATATGTGTATGTATTCGATGCCAAAACCAACAAGGTAAAACAGGTGCAGGTAACTACCGGCATACAGGATGATGCTTACATACAGATATTAAGCGGCCTGAAAGGCGGCGAAGAAGTAGTATCGGCACCATTTGCGGCTATCTCTAAAGAGCTTAACGATGGCATGCTGGTAGAGAGAGTAGATAAAGCCAAGCTATTCACCGGCGATAAGAAGAACTAAGTTTTAAAGGTAAAAGCCGAAAGGTCAGGGGTGAAAGGTTTTAGAATCTTTCACCCTTTTTTATTTTAAACCATCTTACCGGTGGGTATTACCTTTTGCCCTTAACCTTTCACCTCTCGCCTTTTTTTCATTTCTTTGTACCGCAAGGGAAAACCAATTAGCCCTGCAGTACATTATACGCTGTAATGCTTAAGCAAATACATAAGATTACCGTTGTTGGCGGCGGCAGCTGGGCAACAGCCAATATTAAGATGCTTACCGATAACACCATTGAAAAAGAAATTTTTTGGTGGATGCGGAACGAGCAGGCCGTGGAGCATATCAGCAAATTCCGCCACAACCCCAACTATTTAAGTTCGGTAGAAATAAAAGTGCCGGCTGCAAATATCTCTGCCGATTTGAAGCCGCTGATACAGGCAGCCGATTGCATATTATTGAACGTGCCCGCCGCCTTTTTGAAAGAAGCATTAAAAGGAATAACGCCCGAAGATCTGGCAGGTAAGAAGATCGTATCTGCCGTAAAAGGTATCGTGCCCGATGAGAACCAGATTATCGGCGAGTTTATGCACGATAAATACAAGGTGTCCTTCAGCGACTTTATGGTGATAAGCGGCCCCTGCCACGCGGAGGAGGTTGCATTGGAGAAATTATCGTACCTCACCATCGCCTCGCAGGACGTGGGGCTGGCTACCGAGTTTGCCGCCATGCTGAACACCCGCTACATCAAAACCATCGTATCTGATGATATCTACGGTACCGAATATGGTGCAGTGCTCAAGAACGTTTATGCCATAGCCAGCGGCATATGTCATGGCGTGGGCTACGGAGACAATTTCCAGGCGGTACTGATATCTAATGCCATACGCGAGTTGGAACGCTTCGTAGACCAGGTGCACCCCATAGACCGCGACATCAAAGAATCGGCCTACCTGGGTGACTTGTTGGTTACCGCCTATTCGCAGTTTAGCCGCAACCGTACCTTCGGCAATATGATTGGGAAGGGTTATACCGTGACCTCGGCGCAACTGGAGATGAATATGATTGCGGAGGGCTACTATGCAGTAAATTGCCTACACCAGGTAAACCTGCAGTATAAAGTAGATATGCCCATATGCGAAGCCGTTTACGCTATTTTATACAAAAAAGCATCGCCCGCGGCCGAAATGCGCAAACTGGCAGAGAAATTGAGTTAAGCTAAACAGTTAAACTTAATTTACGCGCTATCATGAAAAAGTTATTCAGTACAGCATTAGTTGCGGTTGCATTATTTGCAGCCTCGCAAAGCTTTGCCCAAACCCATAAAGATACTACTGTAGCCCAAAAAGTTGGCACCACCGCCAAAAAAGGCTGGAAAGCCACCAAAAAAACAGCCAGCAAAGTGGGCAACAAAACCGCCCAGATAGCCTCTACCGGCGCAGCTGCCGTAGTAGATAAAAAATACGCCGGCAAGGTGGGCCCGCAGGGCCAAACCATCTACATAGATAAAAACTCCTACTATTACTACGTAAACAGCAAGGGTCGCCACGTTTACGTGAAAGAATCGGCACTGGTGGCCAAACCCTAACATTGGAAATATAAACAGGAGCGCTTGTTGCAAAACAGGCGCTTTTTTGCTACCTTATCAACATCATGAAAAGCTATCCTTTAATATTTACGATTGCTGCCTGTGCGCTGATATTATCAACCGCCGCATGCAGCCAAAAAAAAGCTCAACCCGATAAAAAACTTCAGGGCATCTGGAAATCTAAAGACGGGCTAATCAACCTTAAGATAACCGATAAGCAGTTTACGCTGGATAACGAGCCTGAGGACTATTTTACCAAAGGCGATACCATCTTCACTTCGTTTGAGGGCAACCTGCCCTACACCAAATTCCTGATACAAAAGCTGGACGAGAAGCAGCTTAGCCTGATGTTCCCCGATTCGGTTGCGGTAGAATTTAGCCGTTAAACAGAGCTAATTTGCAATACAAGAGAGAAAGGAAATAATCGGATCAAAAATTGTCCAGTTCCGACTTAAAGCTTTCTATAATTAAGTTTCCCAATGGGTTTAGGTTGTTATACAATACCGAAGCGTTAATTGGATATCCATTTTCCGAGATAGCAATATAATTGAATTTGCTTATGTAGTAAAAATCTTCAGCTGATCTCTGATACCAATATTCAAATATTACGTGGCGTTTATCGTGGCGGTTGTCTTCCGAATCGCAAATATAAAATATCACGTTCGACTCCTTTTCAAGGATATCTCCGATAAGTTTAATGACGGTGTTCTTGATCCAATAATCTACATGGGTTGGTTCTGTATCCGGGTATAACGACAAAGAAAAAGCGTTGATCTCACCTAATTGATAGCTGATCAACGCTAATTGATATATAATGTTATATCGTGTAGTAAAGGTATAGGTTAGGCCGTCTTCGGACGGAACTACATTATAAAGGTTTTGCAAAATTAATACCCTTTTCTTTAGCCAGGTCGCTCAACGGCTTTTTGTTTTTTAAGGCATCCTTTATATCCTTCTTATCCTGCATCACCTTCGCTAAAAATGCAGAGCCGCCCTTTAGCGTATGCTTTTTGTTTGTTTCCATGTTCTTGGTGATTTATTCTAAATTATTTAATACTTACTATCCTATAAACGATAAATTTACTTACTATGTTTCACAAGTGCAGTATCTTATGGATATATTAACATCAATAACGTTTAAACAAAAACCTCCCGGATGCTGGTGCAAACGAGAGGCTTTGTAAACAAAACTAAACTAAAACTATGCTTTCGGGTAAACTACCCCCCAAAAGCGCTTATGAAAACTAAAAACTAAATTAGAACCTTCTACGGCGTTCCGGGCGTTCTTCGCGTGGTTTGCCAGAGAAATCGCGGAAACCACCGCCAGCGGCGCCTTTGTTCCTGTCTCTGTTAAATCCGCCTTCACGTCTTTCACCACCACCAAAACTTCTTTCGCGATTGTAACCGCCGCCGCCTTCGCGCCTTTGGTAGCCGCCTTCGCGCCTGTCGCCACCACCTGTACGGGTGGTGCTGGTACCTTCGCCGGATACTTCTATCCTAACTTCGCGGCCTTTAAATTCAACACCTTTAAAGTTGTTGGTTACCATCTCAACATCAGCATTGTTTACTTCAAAAAAGGAGTAAACACCTTTAACATCTATTTTGCCAACAGTACGGCCGCTTATTTTGGCGTTGTTGCAAATGTAACCCAGCAAGTCGCCGCGGTTAAACTCGTCAACACTACCTAAGTTGATAAACAGGCGTGTGTATTCGCTTTTGCCACCGTTATCGCGTGGTGCACGTTCGCCTCTTTCGCCATCCCTGGTGCGGAAATCATCCGCAGGTGCGTTAAGGTCTGGTGCGTTTTTATAATAATCTAAAAAGCGGTTAAACTCTAAAGATGCAAAACGTTTGATAACTTCTTCCTTGGTCAGCTCGGCAAACTCATCCATAATACGTGGGATGTATTGCTCTATCTGCTGCTCGTTAACCTCAACATTGTGTACTTTATGTACCAATGCAAAAAGTTGTTTTTCGCAAACATCAAAGCCTGTAGGTATTTCGCCTTTAACAAACTTTTTACCAATGGTGCGTTCTATCTGGCGTATTTTGCCAAGCTCTTTGCTGTTGATGATAGCGATAGATACACCTGTTTTACCTGCACGGGCTGTACGACCGCTACGGTGGGTGTAGTTCTCTATCTCATCCGGCAAGCTATAGTTAATAACGTGCGTAACATCGTTAACATCTATACCGCGGGCTGCAACATCAGTAGCAATTAATAATTGCAAGCTGCGTTCGCGGTAGCGTTTCATCACCTTATCGCGTTGCTGCTGTGATAAATCACCATGTAAAGAATCGGCGTTGTAGCCATCTTTGATCAGCGCTTCGGCAATTTCCTGTGTTTCTATCTTGGTACGGCAAAATACGATACCGAAGATTTCGGGGTTATTGTCTACGATGCGTTTGAATGCTGCATATTTATCACGGGCACGTACTACGTAGTACTCGTGGTCGATATTAACATTACCGGTGTTTTTCTCGCCCATTGTAAGCTCGAAAGGGTCGGTCATGTATTTCTTGGCAATCCTTCTAACTTCAGAAGGCATAGTGGCTGAGAACAGCCAGGTTTTTTTCTCGTCGGGCGTGGTTGATAAAATACTGTCAATGTCTTCCTGGAAGCCCATGTTGAGCATCTCATCAGCCTCATCCAATACTACAAACCTAACCTGCGAAAAATCTATCGCTTTACGGTTAATAATGTCTAGCATACGGCCAGGCGTGGCCACCACGATCTGTACGCCGCGTTTGATAACGCGAAGTTGATCTTGAATGCTTGCACCGCCATAAACGGCAACAACATTAACGTTGTTCATTTTTTTGGCGTAGTTCTTAATGTCGTTCGTGATTTGTAAACAAAGTTCACGTGTTGGGCATAAAACAAGCGCCTGCGGATGATTTACTTCGAAATCGAGCAGTTCTAATAGCGGCAGTCCAAAAGCAGCTGTTTTACCGGTCCCTGTTTGGGCTAATCCGACAAAATCGTTGCTGCCTGTTAACAATACCGGAATTGACTGTTCCTGGATTGGTGTTGGATTTTCAAATCCTAACTCAGAGATGGCATTAACAATATCATGACGGATTCCCAGATTGATAAATGGGTTCATGAATTTAAATAACGTATTTGGCTACATCGCCAAATCGAGCGCAAAAGTACGTTTAATATTCTCAAATTGCAATACTGTTTTATTAATTTAGCATTATGGCAATATTTAGCGCAAGTTTAACCGTAAAAGCTTAAAAATCAATGTGTTTTTTATGAAGGATATTCCATTTTTGCAATTGCCTCTAAAAACAAGGCTGCATTTCTTCCGCAAAAAGGCGACGCTATCATAAATGAACCATCAAAAAATAATGCGCAATCAGCATAAATTTATAACTTTATGCCAACATAACCACTCACATGAAAGCCCTTAAACTCTTCTTTGTCGTTTTATTGGCGCTATCCGCCATCCATGCGTTTGCGCAGCAAAAAGAAACCATTAAATTAGATACCGTAACCTACGGCAACAATAAAGCAGTAGGCAAATATGCCGATATACGCGGTATGAAGATGTACTATGAGGTGTACGGCAAAGGCGAACCCTTGCTCATCATCCATGGCAATGGCGGCTCTATAAAAGACTTCAGGTACCAGATACCCTACTTCGCCAAAAAATACCAGGTAATATTGGCCGATAGCCGTGCGCAAGGGAAATCAAACAACGATAAGGATTCGTTAAGCTATGAAATGCTGAGCGACGACCTGAACGCGCTGATGGATAAACTAAATATCAAAAATGCCAATGTGATAGGATGGAGCGACGGCGGTATAGAGGGCCTGCTGTTAGCTATGCGCAACCCCGATAAAGTAAAAATGCTGGCCGTAACCGGTGCCAACCTCTGGCCTGATACCACGGCAGTTTACCCTTACGTACAAGATTTTATCCTGAAACAGAACGTGATTGGTGCCGACTCGGTAAAACGGATGAAGAACCCAACAAGGGAGATAAAAGATCAATTACTGCTGTTGCACCTACTTAGCTACGAACCGCATATCAAAGCCGAAGCCCTGCATAAAATTGCCTGCCCTACATTAGTTATAGGCGGCGACCATGATGTTATCCAACCCGAGCACACCCTATTGATTGCCAAAAATATCCCCCAATCGTATTTGTGGATATTGCCTAATTCCGGGCACTCTACCCCAATATACTACCGCGACGTGTTTAACCAGGTAATAGGCGATTTCTTTAGCAAACCGTACAGGAAGATTGAGAAGTGGGATGTGTTGAAGTAGGAGCGAATATTTGTATATTTGAGTATGGACATCCAGGCAGAAAAATTAAACTTAATAAAATGGCTTGCAGAGGTTGATGAACCTGCGGTTATAGAGAGCGTTCTCGAGCTCAAGAACAAACAACAGGAAGATTGGTGGGACCAGATAACCGACGAAGAAAAAGCCGATATAGAAGAAGGTTTAGCACAGGCTGACAGAGGCGAGACTGTTCCGCATGAGGAAGTTATGAGAAAGTACGATAAATGGCGTACAAAATAATCTGGACCAAACAGGCTATTAATGGTTTTGATAAAATCATTAATTATTTATCAGAGAATTGGACAGAAAAAGAAATAATACGTTTTATAAACGAAACCGATCGCTTTTTTGAGATTCTATCTCAATTTCCGGAAATACTTCAAAGAACAGCAAGAAAAGAAAACGTACGCAGGGGGCCAATCAATAAGCTTACCGTAATAACTTATCGGCTCAACCGGGCAACAAAGCAAATAGAAATTATCAGTTTCAGAAGTGCCAGGCAAAAACCATTGAAGCGTTACCCGCCTTTGTAATTATATAATTACAAAGGCTCCCCTCGTGCTCCTCGCTATTTTGCTGAATCAATCATTTCGCCTCCGTAGGGCAGGCCTCTTATTGGCTGCTCGCGTCCCCGGCATTAGTACCCGCCTGGAACATGTGGCGCCAGTTCATATAAATAATTACGCCGATGACTATGGCGGCCAAAACGTACAAGCCTATTTTGCCGTTGCGCTTGTCCTGGCGCAAAACCCATACTAAAAATGCGATAAGCGGCAATACGAATATTGCCCAGAAGATATACGATGCTGCGGTCATAGTTTTAAGTTGATAGTTAATGGTTCATAGTCAATGAATCATGGTTGAGGTATCATAGTTCATAATTGATGGTTTATAGAGGATAGTTGAAAGTCGAAGCAAGGTTTTACTATGAACCATCAACCATGAACTATCAACCAAATGGCATCCTCGCCATCGGCGCTACTTCATGCCCTATAAATTCGCCTTTCAGATATTTATAGTAACCGGCAATGGCTATCATAGCGGCATTGTCTGTACAGTATTCGAATTTAGGGATAAAGCAGTTCCAGCCTTTTTCGGCGCAGAGGTTAGTTAGCCCCTGGCGCAGGCCGGTATTGGCAGATACCCCGCCCGCTAAGGCAATATCTTTGATGCCGTATTCCTGGGCGGCGCGTTTTAGTTTATTGAGCAGGATGGTGGCAATGCGCTTCTCTACCGATGCACAGATATCCGCCATATTCTCCTCTATAAAGTTTGGGTTTTTGGCCACGTTATCTCTGATGAAATACAGGATGGCCGTTTTAAGTCCGCTAAAACTGAAGTTGTACCCGGGTATCTGCGGCTCGGGGAATTTATAAGCATCGGGGTTACCGTTGCGGGCGTTTTTATCAATTAACGGGCCGCCGGGATAGGGCAGGCCCAATATCTTGCTGGTTTTATCCATGGCCTCGCCGGCGGCATCATCTAAGGTTTGGCCGATGATTTCCATATCGAAGTAATCCTTCACCAGAACGATCTGCGTATGCCCGCCCGATACCGTGAGGCACAGAAAGGGGAACTTAGGCTTTTCATCGGCAATAAAATGCGCTAGTATGTGCGCTTGCATGTGATTGATATCTATAAGCGGCAGGTTTTTTGCCAGCGCAAAAGCCTTGGCGAACGATACCCCAACCAATAAAGAACCTAAAAGCCCCGGCCCGCGTGTAAAAGCTACCGCATCAATATCATTTTTGTTTACTTTTGCGTTTAATAGGGCTTGTTGCACAGCGGGTACAATGTTTTGCTGATGAACCCGGGACGCAAGCTCGGGCACAACGCCTCCGTAAGCTTCGTGTATGGTTTGGTTGGCAATAACATTGCTCAATATGCGGCCGTCTACGCAAATGGATGCGGAGGTTTCGTCACAAGAAGATTCGATTGCTAATATTACAGGCACTTTACAAAGTAGAAAATCAAAAGTCAAAAGTCAGAAAAAGAGCGACCTACTTCTGGGTTAATAAATCGATTCAGAAGTAAAACACTTTATCCGTTTTTGAATTTTTACTTTTGAATTTTTAATTAAATACAAAGTTATTAAAAAACTACTCAAAATAGCGTTAAGCATCGTGCTGATCCTATTGCTGTTTGTCAGCATAGTGTTAATACTATTCCAATATAAGCCGGTGCAAACCTGGGCAGCAAAAAAAGCGACCGCTTATTTGTCCAAAGAGCTCAATACCAAGGTTGATATCAAAAGCCTGTACGTAGTACCATTTAAATCGGTAGTGCTGGAGGGTTTTTACGTATTGGATAAGCAACAGGACACCCTGCTTAGCACGCCAAAGTTATCCGTAGAACTTAGCGGCTTTTCCATATTTAATAGCATCAAAAGGCGGGTGATCGATTTTAAATCAATCCAGTTGGATAATGGCAGCATCAACCTTAAAAAACAAAAGGACAGCACCACCAACCTTAAATTCATTATAGATTATTTTAACTCGGGCGGCGATACCACCAAGAAAACGGTGAGCAAGCCCTGGTCGCTAACTTTCCAGAAGATTGCTCTCAATAACTTCCATTTCAGGTATAAGAATCAATTGCGGAGCAAGGTAATAAACGGTGTTAATTTCGATGACCTGGACGTAAAGCACTTCAGCGTAGTGGTAAACAACATGGATTTGAAGAACCACCTCTTTAAAGCCGATGTTGCGGGGCTTACCTTACAGGAGAAAAGCGGATTTAAGGTAAACCACTTCAGTGCCAATACCACTATAGATACTACACAGATACTGCTGCAGAACCTGGCTATAGCGACCCCAAACTCCAGGGTGAGCAACTTTTTTAAGATGAGGTTCAAATCGTTCGATGATTTCGACGATTTCGAGAACCGAATTACCATGGATGCCGACATCAAAAAATCGCACCTGTCATCAAAGGATATTACCTATTTCACCACTTCGCTGGGCAAAATAAACTTCGAACTGGGAGTTGATGGGCGCGTAAAGGGCATGGTGAATAACCTGCGGGCAAAAAACCTTACTGTAACGGCCGGCCAGGCCACCTTTGTAAAAGGCGATTTTAACCTCACGGGCCTGCCCGATTGGGAGAACACTTTCCTGCAGTTGAAATTCGACCAGGTGGCTACCAACAGGAAGGATCTGGATTACCTGTATAGCCACTTCACCGGCAAGCCCACGGCAAAGATACCGGCCATCGTAGGCAAATTCGGCAACGTAAACTTTACCGGTAGGTTTACCGGTTTGCAAAATGACTTTGTTGCCTTCGGCACGTTCAAGACCGCCTTGGGCCGTTTCGACCCGGACATCAACCTTAAAATAAATAAAAAGGGCGACCCAAGCTACAGTGGCAAGATAACCGCTACCGATTTTAACCTCGGCAGTTTGCTGGATAATAAGGATCTCGGCCGCACTACCCTCTCAGGCAACCTAAGCGGCAGTGGCGATGATTTGAAAACCCTTAACGTAAAGGGCAACGCCAAAATAAAATACATTGGCTATAAAGGCTATAATTATAGCAATTTGGTAACCAGCGGCACCTTTATCAAAAAGATAGCCGCCGGTAAGCTATCTATTAAAGACAAGAACGTTAAGCTGGACATTGCCGGCAGTGTTAACCTGAACCCCACCCTGCCCATTTTTGATTTTACGGGCAACGTAGATAACGCCCGCCTGCGCGAGCTGAAACTGATAAAAGATACCGTTACGGTTACATCGCAACTAAATACCAACTTTTCGGGCAACAACCTGGAGAATTTAGACGGACACATATTGCTTACCTGCATCAGGATTACCGACCCGCGGCAGAGTTATGTGGTGGATACGGTCGCCATAAACGCAAGCGGAAAGGGTGATGCCCGCACTATTTCCTTACACTCAGACGTGGCAGATGGCAGCATCAAAGGGAGCTTTAACCTGGCTACCCTGCCATCGTATTTCAAAACCATTGCCAAAAAGTATATCCCGTCGTTAAAAACAGATATTACCCAGCCCAAGCCGCAGAATTTCGATTTTAACCTGACTTTGAAAAACCTCGATCCGGTGTTGGCCATCTTCAGGCCCGACCTGAAGATACCCGACCAGGGTACGTTTGTGGGCAAGTTCAATTCAAACGATAAAACAGCCACCCTTAGCGGTTTGATAAAGACGATAAAGCTGGGCAAAATCGTTTTTCACGATTTCATCATAGATGAAAGCACCAGCGACGATATGCTGAGCCTAAACGTATCCTTAAACAGGATAGACCTTACGGATAGCCTCTACATTAAAAACATCAACATTGCCAACTTTCTGAAAAACGATAGCCTCAACTTCAACATTAAGCTATCTGATAAAGATGCAACCAACCAGTTGGACCTTTACGGCCTGGTTGAGTTTGGGCGCGATACCACTGCTAAACTAAAATTGCTGCCATCGGATGTGGTGCTTGAGCGACAGAACTGGAAAATACAAGACCAGGTACGCATCCGCCTGCTTGATGGCAAAACACAGGTGTCGGGGTTCGAGCTTTCCAACGGCGTGCAAAAAGTGAAGATAAACGGATTTATATCCGATAACCCGGCAGATGAGCTTAAGGTAACCTTCCAAAAATTCAGCATGGCTACCCTTAACCAGCTTACCAAGCCATCGGGTGTGTTGCTGCAGGGCGCATTGAACGGCGATGTGGTGTTTTCGTCGGTTATTAAAAAACCGGGTGTGGATGCCAACCTCACCATCGATTCGCTCATTATGAACAAAACGTTGGTGGGTGATGTAAAGGTAAAGTCGAAACTGGATAACGAGCGCGAACAAGCCGATGTTAAGGTAAACATTACCCACCATGGTTTAGAAACGCTTAACCTTTCGGGCGTATATACGCTTGGGCACGATGCAGGCGACAACCTCGATTTCGACGTAAAAATGGATCATACCGAGGCCGTCATCTTCGAGCCATTCGTAAAAGGGCTCGTATCCGACCTCAAGGGAACGGTATCTGCCAACCTCAAGCTGTCAGGCTCTCCATCCAGCCCCGAGCTGAATGGAGACCTTACCCTCAACAACACAGGCGTTACAGTTGATTACCTCAAAACAGCCTACACCGTAACGCATAAGCTAAGCATGGCCAATAGCGTTATCAACATAGATAACATGGTGCTGAAAGATTTTAAAGGCGGAACAGGTACAGCCAACGGAAGGGTAGACCTCAATAACATCAAAAACCCCACTATAGATATTACGCTGGAAGCCCGAAACCTGTTGGCGCTTAATACAACCTTTAAAGATAACCACCTGTATTACGGTACAGCGTATGGCTCGGGTACCTTCAGTTTCAAAGGCCCGGTGGATAACATGAAAATTGATATAACGGCCAGCACCGAGGCTGGTACAATTTTCAACATCCCGCTAAACACCTCTTCTACCGCGGCCGATTACGACTTCATTAAATTCGTAGACCATAACGATACCACCCGTAAAGTGATTGCCAAAGTAAACGCTTTCAATGGCGTTACCCTCAACTTCGATCTTACGGTGGATGAGAAGACCATTGTGCGCATCAGTACCGATTACGGCGTGCTGGAAGGCACCGGGCAGGCAAAAAACCTACAGTTGAAGATCAACAGCCTCGGCGATTTCGAGATGTTTGGCGATTTCCTCATCACCTCGGGCAAATTCGAATTTACGGCCAAGGATTTTATCAGCAAGAACTTCGTGGTGAGCCAGGGGGGCACCATCAGATGGACGGGCAACCCCGCCAATGCCGAAATTAATTTAAAGGCTTTGTACGAGGTACGTACCGATATTGCCCCCTTGTACAACGCGGCGGGCTTAACCTCGCCCTATGGCGCAAAACAGGTATTGGTGCAGGCAGAATTGCTCATAAGCAAATCGCTGATACAACCTACTATCGATTTCAACTTCAACTTCCCGGTAGACCCCTCTATAAAAGACGACCTGAGTACTTACCTGGCCGATAATAATAATCGCAGCCAGCAGGCGCTAAGCATTATTGTGCGGCGCAATTTTGCATCGGGCACGGGCAATAACTTAACCAACCAGGTAGTGGGCACAGCAACCCAGGCCGTAAGCGAGTTTGCGTTTAATAAGCTCAATAACTTCATATCGCAATCAAACATCAAAAATTTCGATTTGAACATACGTTCGCTTAACGATGCCAGCTTAGGCTTCAGGTTTTTGAACGAACGGTTACTGCTGAACGGCAGCTTTTACTCTAACACCGGCACCAGCGATATCTTTAACAGCAGTACCAGCCTGTTCAATTCAGATTTCCGCACGTTGAATAAAGATTTTGAAATACAGTACCTGATACGGAAAGACGGCAACCTGCGCGCAAGGTACTCGTACCGCGCGCTCAACAGCACTACGCTCAATTCCATAAACGACCAACTGGGGGTACAATATGTAAACGGTATAGGTTTGGTTTACCAACGCGATTTTGATACTATCGGCGAGTTTTTCCGCAATATTTTCAGGCAGAGCCGGAGAAATAAAACACCGACTACGCCGCTGCCCGTACCTGCAGCAACCATGGCGCCAACAGTTACCAATACCGCGCCTGATGATAAAGACGCAGACGACGGCGCAGATGATTAATGTTCGCGCATGATGGCGTGGTCCATCTTATCGCGTTTGGTACGCAGGTAGGCCTCGTTATGCGGGTTAGAAGGGATTTCTATCGGTAGGTTCTCTACCACCTCTAAACCATAGCCAATTAGCCCCGCACGTTTCTTTGGGTTGTTGGTAAGCAGGCGCATTTTAGATATACCCAGACTACGCAATATCTGCGCGCCGATGCCATAATCGCGCTGATCCATGCCGAAACCCAGCTTTATGTTGGCTTCAACGGTATCCAGCCCGTTCTCTTGCAGGTGGTAGGCTTTAAGCTTGTTTACCAGGCCAATGCCGCGGCCCTCCTGGTTCATGTAAATAATAACTCCTTTACCCTCTTTGCTGATGATTTCCATGGCTTTGTGCAATTGCGGCCCGCAATCGCAACGGCAGGAGCCGAAGATATCGCCGGTAACGCAGCTGCTGTGCACGCGCACCATTATAGGTTCGCCAACCTGCCATTCACCTTTTACAAGGGCAAGGTGATTCTCGCCGGTATCCAGCTGGGTGTAGGCAATCATGTCGAAATCGCCCCATTGGGTGGGCATTTTTACCGATACCTCCTTACGCACCAACGATTCGGTGTCCAGGCGGTAAGCAATCAAATCTTTTATAGATACAATAACCAGGTTAAATTCTTTGGCAATCTCCAGCAATTCGGGCAGGCGGGCCATATCGCCGTCTTCCTTCATTATTTCGCAGATAACGCCGGCGGGCTCAAACCCGGCCAAAACAGAAAGATCTATAGCCGCCTCGGTATGGCCCGAACGGCGCAGCACGCCGCCATCTTTGGCAATCAAAGGGAATATATGCCCGGGGCGACCCAAATCTTCGGGTCTGGTGGCCGGGTCAATCAGCGCGAGGGTTGTTTTCGAGCGGTCGGTAGCAGATATGCCTGTGGTGCAGCCATGGCCCAGCAAATCTACAGAAACGGTGAAGGCCGTTTCATGCGAGGTGGTGTTGTGGCTCACCATGGGCTCCAGCTCAAGCTCGCGGGCGCGCCGGGTGGTGATGGGCGCGCAAACCAGCCCGCGGCCCTGGCGTACCATAAAATTAATGGTTTCGGGCGTTGCGTTGCGGGCAGCGGTTAAAAAATCGCCCTCGTTTTCGCGATCCTCATCATCTACTACGATGATGGTTTTACCAGCCTTGATGGCCTCTATCGCTTCGGGTATGGTGTTTAGCAAAGTATGCATATTTATGGATGCCCCGAAGTGCTTAAAAACTATAAACGGGGGGGCGCAACAAAGTTAGATGATAATTGAATGAATACAGTCGGTAATTTGTAAAACTATACGGGCTGCTTTGCCTTGCGTAAACGGAAGCGTTTAAAGAAGCGTTTGTACAGATCCATATCAAATACAGCCGAATCGGTAGCGGCCTTATAACTGAGGAAAAGCCCTATCGGGAACAATACCGCAATGGCTATCCAGGCGCCAACAATAGGAGAGAGGTCGCCCTCCTTGGCCGATTTTTCGCCTATGGTACCGATGATGTAATAAATTAAAAAGAAGATTACCGATACCACCACCGGCAGGCCAAGCCCCCCTTTGCGTATGATGGCACCAAGTGGCGCGCCAATCAAAAATAATACGATACAGGCCGCGCCGAGCGTGAACTTCCGCTGGTATTCCATGATATAGCGGCGGATGCTCTTGGACGAATCCTTATAACTGTCGGTACGGTTCCGCAGCACATCCTGCAGTTGCTTTACCTCAATAGCGGCGTTGTTGTACGAGTTAAGCTTTTCGTTTACGGTATTCAGTATATTGCTATCGGCAGGGGCAACATGCTTTATAGCTGCCCACTTATCGGGCACAGCAAAATATTTGATATAGGGCCTGATGAGCGTATAGTTGGTGTTTACGGTGCTATCTACGTAACGGCTTGCCGAATCTACATAATGATCTAATTGCTTCAGATTCATCATCATAGATGCGCTCCTGAACTCGTTTTGGTCGGTACGGTGAATCCCTATATCCGAGAGGTCAAACTTTTGCTCGGTTTCCTTAAATCGGAACCGCGTGAGCTTTTGGCGTTGAAAGTAATTATTATCGCTAGGGGTTTCTTCGTAACGAACGCCGTCTTTAAGCCTTAAAACCAGGAATTTGTCATCTTTTGTGCGGTACATCAGGCCCGATTTCGCGAAGGTTACGATATGGTTTATCTGCAGGGCGCCGCGCTGGTAAATCATGATGTCGTGCAGCGTTTGCCCGTCTTTATCCTTCCGTTTTACGCGGATAGAGGCACCCGGGAATCGGTTGCTAAAGATATTCTCGGGCAATAAATCAGCCGATTTTTGTTTGCGTACATCATACAGCAGCGAGTAGTATTTGAGGTTGGCCCGAGGCAGCATCCAATCGGAAAAGGCGAAAGCGGCGATGCTCAGGATTACCACAACAACCATCATGGGGTACATGGCGCGGCGCAAAGAAATGCCTGCCGATTTAATGGCCACCAGTTCGTAGTTTTCGCCCAGGCTGCCGTAGGTCATGATAGAAGATAATAATACCGATAGGGGCAGCGCCATAGCTACGTTGGTAGCCGAGTTGTACATCATCAGCTCCAGGATGATATACCACTGGAAGCCCTTGCCGATGAGGTCATCGATGTATTTGAACAAAAACAACATCAGCAACACAAACATCACAATGAACAAGGTAACGATAAACGGCCTTATGAATGATTTGAGCAGCAGGAGGTGTATTTTCTTCATCGGGGCAAATTCGGCAGCACGGCAACTGCATATGCATAACTGCAATTATTGGTGCATATTGTTATCAAGGCCGCAAAAATACAGAAAATTACGGAGGGGTTATGCGCCCAGCACGCTTATGAGGTAATCTACCTGGTTATCCCATATCTGCTTGCGCTCAGTAAGGGTATCGGGCGTGGCAAAATCAGTAACAGCCAGGGCCACGTCGTTAGTAAGCTCATCCTGGATGATTTCCATCTCGAAATAGGTTTGCGGTTCATCGTCTACCCATTTAAAACGCACCAGTTTGTTCTCTTTAATGGCAACGAGTTTGGCGTTTTGCTTCTCATCGTCCCATGTAAAAGTGTAAATCTGGTCGCGCACGGTAACATCGTCGGCAAACCATTGCGATAAACCGTTAGCCTCGTTCAGGAAGGTGTACAGTATTCTGGGAGAGGATTTTATCTCGTATTCTAAATTGAATTTCTTCTTCTCGGACATGGGCGGGTTAATCGTTAGCAACCGGTGAAAATGTAAATGTTAACATTTTTTCTAAAGAAAACTAATTTCTGCTATATTTGCAAACCTTTTTCAGGAAGCATCGAAATATATTCCGAAAAGTAGTACTCATTGAAACGAGTGCTGAAAATAACCACCCGGCGGGGTAGCTCAGATGGTTAGAGCGTAGGATTCATAACCCTAAGGTCGGCAGTTCGATCCTGCTCCCCGCTACATTGGCAGAAGGCCCCTTGAAAAAGGGGCTTTTCTTGTTATTACGATTATGTTTACCGTCTACGCGTTAAACTCGCCAATGTTCAAAACCTATGGGCACAAATGAAATAAAGAGTTTAACAGGTGTACGTGGCTTGGCTGCTGTTTATGTAATTATTTTCCATTGGTATGGGGTGTTTTCTCATAAAAAACCGCTGCCGATTAACGATTATTTGGCGGTTTTTATTGGTCATGGTTATCTATCGGTCGATTTATTTTTTGTGCTAAGTGGCTTTTTATTAAGTTTAACATCATCAGCCAACTTTAATAATCATCTATCTAAAAGTGATTATAAAGCGTTTATGTATAAGCGATTTTCCAGGATATTTCCCTTATATATCGTTGTAACGCTATTGTATTTTCTCCTTTTTCATTCCGGTGATTTTGAAAGCCTTATTGTAAATTTAACTTTATTACAGGGGATATTTCATTTTTCAAACGACTCCCTGATTTCACCAGGCTGGTCATTAACAAACGAATGGGTTGTTTATTTTTTCTTTCCAATAGCGTTTTATTTTATATGGAAAATTAGGAACAAAGCCTGGATGCTACTAATGGCATCAGTTATCATATTTATAGCGATATGCACTTTTAGGAATGCTTTTTTAAACTGGGGTAATTATTATTATTTATATAAAAATCAAGGTTTTTATCCGGTAATTTCATTCACCCGGGGTCCGGCTAGCTTTTTACGGACTATTGCAGCATACCTATTAGGTATTTTTGCCTATTTGAGTTTTGAAAGAATAAAACAACAAGTTGTGTTTGTAAAATACTTAGCCATTCCGCTATTTGTTTTGCTTTTCTTTAAAAAGACGGACATTTTGATCATCCTTTCGATGCCCTTTTTTATCGTTTATATAACAGAAAGAAATATGATCAATCGGTTTTTATCCAGTAAAGCTGCTTACTTTTTAGGCCTTATATCCTATTCGTTATATGTAAATCACTTTTTGTTTATTGAATCCTTTGATAAAGTATTAAAAATACTGGGCATTAACCTTAACAACTACTTAATTATTAGCTTTTGCTACGTAGCTATAGGAACATTAGCGTTTAGTACAATAACTTATTATGTAATAGAAAAACCGGCTGCAAAGTATTTGAAAAAAATGCGCGAACGCTTTTATGCAAGCAATTAGGCTATCGCAATTAACAATAATATGGTGAATGGGTTAGGGAATTAAAGTTTGCTATTTCGGGAACCCAAAACTGGCAGAAGTATCCGTACAGGGTAATTGAACGGGGTTAGTTGACGCTCTTCTTAATTTGGGGGGCAACATAGGTACAACTTGAAACTTCTTCGGCAGGCCTTCATACGGGGCATAATCAAAACAAAATTCGATGGCTCAGGTGGTTAGTGCGTAAGATCATATCCGCTGGTATGCGGTCGGCAGTTCGTTCCTGCTCCCCGCTACTTTGGCAGAGTATTTAATTTATCATTTTTCGGCGACCAATAACTATTAAGAGTTCTTGTGCTGAACGATGATCACGGTCATTATCCGCAAGTTCCAAATGGTACCTTGCTTTTTCAATTGAGCGCTCAACACCATCGCCGTCTAAATACATTTTGCCTATCAAAAAATTAGCTTCGTTGATATCGTATTCTGTATTGTAGCCTTTATTGACTGCGTTAAAAAATTCCAACGCTTTAACTTTGTCTTTTTCTATGCCAATACCGTAATAATAACACAGACCGGTTGTGAGTTCTGATTGGTTTCCCTTTGAGTAAAGTTCAAACGCCTTTCCAAAATTTTGTTTGTTCCTGTATTCAAGTCCTAAATTGTATGCCGCGGTACCCGAACCAGCATCCATAGCTTTTTCGTAAAGCTGCATTGCCAGATTAACATCCTTTTCACAATATTTGTATTCTCCATCGCATAGATAGTTTGCGTACCTTTCAATTCCTTGTATATCGCCACTTTCGTATGATTTTTTGGTCCAGTTAAATGCTAGTTGTTTATCAATTTCAACAATTATTGCGTTGTTAATTATTAAACCGTCTTCATAGTACGAAGCAACTTCGTTTTGCGCTTCACTGTCTCCATTTGCAGCTTTCGCTAACAGTGAATTCCAATCATCAATATTTTTTATTTCAATTCTGTCGGTCATGATTTTCTTTTAGACGCAGCGTTCCAAATTAAAGCCACACATAATATGGCAGGATATTGTTTTTTTATAAGGTGGGTAGCTAGAGTTGTTCCCACTACGCAAAAAAAACGCGATGGAAATGCCATTACAGGTATCCCATCGCGTTTTATCGTTTCGCCAAATGGCTAATCCTCAATTTTTCAAACTCAACTCTTTGGTCTGCATCATCTTGCGCAGGTTGTTCAGTGCGTAGCGCATACGGCCAAGGGCGGTATTGATGCTAACGTCGGTAACATCGGCAATTTCTTTGAAGCTCATATCGCCGAAGTGGCGCATAATCAGCACTTCCTTCTGTTCTGATGGTAGCAGCTGTATCAACGATTTTAGATCCTTATGGGTTTGTTCGCGCACCAGGCGGTCCTCGGCACTTTCATCGTAATTGCCCAGCACCTCGAAGATATCGAAGTCGTCGCCGTTGCTTACCATAGGCGCACGTTTTTCGCGGCGGAAATGGTCTATCACCAGGTTATGGCCAATACGGGTTACCCATGGCAAAAACTTGCCTTCCTCGTTGTATTTGCCGGCTTTTAGCGTATTAATAACTTTTATGAACGTATCCTGGAAAATATCTTCGGCCAGTGCTTCGTCTTTAACGAGCAGGTAAATAGAAGTATAAATTTTGGCTTGGTATCTGCGGATGAGCTCTACAAGCCCTGCTTCGTCACCGCCGACATAGAGATGGATTAGATCCTGATCACTTTTCAATTGAAAATCCATAGAAACTACTAATAAACTAAATTAAAATCTTTATCGTTATTTATTGAGTAGAGTTGTGTCTATAGCGTTTCTTTTAGGGGTTAAAAAATGTTACCCTCAAATATAATAATCTTAGAAATAAAAACAAATATTTTTTAAGGGGGTGCAATGTCATGCCATCATCATTTTAAACCCATGTCAGCCCATTGCAAGTATTCACCCAAACACTACATTATCGCTATATTGATGTACAACCCATTTGGAAAAAGCTAAATATTTTAGGATTTTTGCGATTGGGCACGGTTCATGGTTTATAGATCATAGTTAATAGCCCAAAAAACAAATAAAATATCAGTTAATGGCTCTTTGGTTATTATGGTTTAGACGCTGATTATCAAGAAGGTTTAATCGCCTGTCAACTAAATTTCAGTGCTTAACCATTATCCATGAGCCATCAACTATGAACGCATAAATATGATCGAAGAAGCCGAAAAAGACCCGCAGAAACATATCATCATAAAAGGGGCCAGGGTGCACAACCTCAAGAATATGGATGTGGCCATCCCTAAGAACAAGCTGGTGGTTATCACCGGCATGTCGGGTTCGGGCAAATCATCGTTGGCGTTCGATACCCTTTACGCCGAAGGGCAGCGCAGGTATGTAGAAAGCCTGAGCAGTTATGCGCGCCAGTTTTTAGGCCGTATGAATAAGCCCGACGTAGATTATATCAAAGGTATTGCGCCTGCTATAGCTATTGAGCAAAAAGTAATTACCAGCAACCCACGCTCTACCGTGGGCACCAGTACCGAGATATACGATTACCTTAAGCTGCTGTTTTCGCGCATAGGCAAAACTATTTCGCCCGTATCGGGCGGTGTGGTAAAAAAAGATAGCGTTACCGATGTTATCAACTTTATCATGGGCTTGCCTACAGATACGCAGGTAACCATCCTTTGCCCGCTGCATCCGCACAACAACCGCAGCCTTAAAGAGGAGCTGGCGGTATTGATGCAGAAAGGTTTTATCCGCGTAGAGTACAATGGTCAGCTGAACCGCATAGAGAGCATGCTGGAAGATGACAGTATCGATAATACCGCTTTCGGCGCAAAAGGCGAAGTGGAGCAGGTAAAAGGGAAAGCAAAAACCAAAAAAGTTGCCGCAGAGTCCGAAGCCGACCACTCGCAGACTACTACCTACGATGCATTGCGCATCGTTATAGACCGTGTGATTAAAAACGACGAGGACGAAACCATCAGCCGCCTTGGCGATAGTATCCAGACTGCCTTTTTTGAAGGCAAGGGTGATTGCTATGTAAGATATAAATTGCCCGAATCCTCTGAAGTGCTCCCTACCGGGGAGGATTTAGGTGGGGCTGTAGAGCAGGAGCGTTTCTTCTGCGACCGTTTCGAGCTTGATGGCATTCGTTTCGAGGAGCCATCGCCAAATTTCTTCAGCTTCAATAATCCTTATGGTGCCTGCAAGCGTTGCGAAGGCTACGGCAAGGTTATCGGTATAGACGAGGACCTGGTTATCCCCGATAAAAGCAAAACCGTTTACGAAGGTGCCATTGCCCCCTGGCGAGGCGAAAAGATGCGCGAGTGGAACGACAGACTGGTGAAAAGTTCTATAAAATTCGACTTCCCTATCCACCGCCAATACAACCAACTTACACCCGAGCAGCAACAACTGCTATGGAGCGGTAACCAATACTTCCGTGGGTTGGATGACTTTTTTAAGGAGATGGAGGAGCAAACCTACAAGATACAGTACAGGGTGCTGCTATCGCGATACCGGGGCAAAACCACCTGCCCCGAGTGCAAAGGCAGCCGCCTGCGCAAGGATGCATCGTACGTAAAAATCGATGGCAAATCGATTACGGATATCGTATTGATGCCTTTGGATACCGCGTTGGCATTCTTCAGTAGCCTTAACCTTAGCCCTACCGATGTTAAGATAGGCAAACGACTGCTGCTGGAAATTAACAACCGCCTGCAATTTTTAAATGATGTAGGCCTCAGCTACCTCACCCTTAACCGCCTCTCCAATACCTTATCCGGCGGAGAATCGCAGCGTATAAACCTTGCTACCTCTTTGGGCAGCAGCCTGGTAGGTTCGGTTTACGTGTTAGATGAACCGAGCATCGGCTTGCACCCGCGTGATACCCAGCGTTTGGTTGGGGTGTTAAAATCGCTGCGCGATGTAGGCAACACGGTATTGGTAGTAGAGCACGAAGAGGAAATAATGAAGGCCGCGGACCATATCATCGATATCGGCCCCGAAGCGGGTACGCATGGCGGCAACCTCATCTTCACCGGCACTTATGAGCAGATTATCGTAGATGATAACAGCCTTACCGGCAAATACCTCAGCGGCCGCGAGTCAATCGCAATCCCTGCTCATCGCCGCAAATGGAACGATTACATAGAGATTAAAGGCGCACGCGAGAACAACCTGAACCATGTAGATGCTAAATTCCCGCTGGGTGTGCTTACCGTTGTAACCGGCGTATCTGGTTCGGGTAAAACAAGTTTGGTAAAGCGCGTATTGGCCCCTGCACTGCAGAAAGCATTGGGCAACTACAACGGCGAGCAAACCGGCAGCTTCGACGGCCTCGACGGTGATATAGCAAAAATAGAACAAGTTGAATTGGTTGACCAAAACCCCATCGGTCGTTCATCCCGCTCAAACCCGGTCACTTATGTTAAAGCCTGGGATGAGATACGTAACCTGTATGCAGCGCTACCTGTGGCCAAAGCGGCGGGGCTGAAGCCATCTGCGTTCTCCTTCAACGTAGAAGGTGGTCGTTGCGATGTTTGCCAGGGCGAAGGCGAAGTGAAGATAGAAATGCAGTTTATGGCTGATATCTTTTTAACCTGCGAATCCTGCGGCGGCAAACGCTTCAAGCAGCATATATTGGATGTTACTTATAATGAAAAGAACGTATCCGAAGTATTGGAGCTCACTATTGATGAAGCACTGGAGTTCTTCGGCAAAGAGCCTAAAATACTGGCCAAGATAAAACCACTGGTTGATGTGGGGTTGGGTTATGTGCAGTTAGGGCAATCATCCAATACCCTATCGGGCGGCGAGGCGCAGCGCATCAAGCTGGCATCGTTCCTGGTGAAAGGCAATAACACGCATAAAACGCTCTTTATATTCGATGAGCCAACCACCGGCCTACACTTCGCCGATATCAAGAAGCTGCTGAAATCATTCGATGCCCTGCTGGATCATGGCAACACCATCATCGTGATAGAACACAATATGGACGTAATAAAATGCGCCGACTGGGTGATAGACATCGGTCCGGGCGGCGGCAACCGCGGCGGTAACGTGGTATTCGAGGGCGTGCCAGAAGATTTGATTAAAAAAGAAGATAGCTTTACCGGGGAGTTTTTAAAGGAGCGATTTGAGGTGAGGGGTTAGCGGCATGGCCCCCTAACCGCGTGTCGCCTTAGCTATAGCGGTGGCGCAAGGGGGAGCAGAAGTTTTTAATAGCGATGGATTTGCCCATCGCTATTTTTATTTAACTGCAGTTTTAGATACGCTATCCTGCATTTTTGCGGCAAGCTTTTCGTTACGTTTCCGGCTCAAATATTTCCTTACCGGGATATCGTAAATTATCATTACCAGGTACGCCGCACTCACTAGTAGTATCAATGAGGTGATGATGATGAGCGCCAATTGCCAGGTGCCCGGTTTATGGCTGCCATAATAGTTGCCAAACATCCACAGCACAGCGTAATGCGTCATGTACAAGGGGTAGGATATTTCCCCCGAGAAGATGCATATCTTTTTTAAGCCGGGCGTTAACGTAGCCCCTGCGCCCAGGGCTATCAGCAAAGGGAAGTAGAAGAGTACTACCAAAGGTTCTGACAACCAGTTCCACTTAGAAAAGGGCATCACAAAAGCCAGGAACAACAATATGGCTATGCCGATAAATCCCAACTTGTTTTTGATGATCCAGTTGGCGCGGTAAATAAGCAGCCCTGCTAAAAAGGAATAGGTTATACGGGCGCTGCCATCCCAAAAGGTTGGGCCGCTCCAGCCACCCATTAAATTACCCGAACGGTAGGCCACAAGGCAAATACCCAGCGCCGCCAAAATGGCTAGAAGCAGCAGGTAGCGCCGGTTTATTTTACAAAGGACGAAGGCATATGCAATATTGGCAATATATTCCCAAAAGAGCGACCACGCCGGTGCATTGAAACTGAACAGGTTAAAGCCACGGTCGGCTATTACGGGCAGGGGTATGAGCAGCAGCGAGCAGATAAAGGTGAGGGCAATTTTGCCTGCACTGTATAATTCGGGGTGGCCGCCAAAAGGGTCGAACAGAAAGGCCATCAGGCCCAATACCGATCCTAATATAACCAGCGGGTGCAGCCTGATGATGCGCGATTTGAAGAATTCCAGCACGCCCATTTTTCCTATACGGTCGTCATACGCGTACCCGATAACAAAGCCCGAAAGGCAGAAAAAGAAATCTACAGCCAGGAAACCATGCCCTATGAAATCCTTACTGTAATCACCATAGGCCCATTCCATAAAATGAAAGGTAACTACAGATAAAGCTGCTACGCCCCTTAAACCGTCGAGGATGTGGAAGTGTTGTTTTGTTTGCAGTATTACCGGGGCAGATTTGTCGTTGTCCATTTATTTGTAGCCCTTGCCCTAGGTATTAAACTGCGGTTTATCCAGAATCAGCAGGGCCAGTACATCTTCTTTATCTTTACCCAACTGCACCACCAATTCATCCAGCGATGCGAAGTGGATATCCTCGCGGACGAAGTGAAGGAACTCCATACGGAGCTGCTTATTGTAAATTTCCCGATTGAAATCGAAAATATTCACCTCGATGTTGCGCGTCATGCCGTTAACCGTGGGGCGGTGGCCTATGTAAGCCATGCCGTTGTAGTCCTTGCCTTCCACATTTACGCGCACGGCGTAGATGCCGTCTGATGGGATAAGTTTATACTTTTCTTCCAGCATAAGGTTGGCGGTAGGGTAGCCCAGCTGCCGGCCCAATTGGTCGCCGCGGATAACCTTGCCGGTGATGAAGAAAGGGTAGCCCAGGCATTCGTTAGCAATATCAATCTCCCCATCGAGCAGGGCAGTGCGGATGCGGGTAGAGCTGATAGCCACATCGTTGATATCCTGCTCGGGTATTTCCAACACCTCGAAACCGTATTCGGGCGCAAGGCGCAGCAAATCTTCCAGCCCGCCTTTGCGGTCTTTGCCGAAGCGGTGGTCGTAGCCGATTACGATGGTTTTGGTGCCAATTTTCTTCACCAGCACGTCGCGGATGTATTCTTCGGCACTCTGATTGCTGAAGTCCCTGGAAAAAGGGGTGATGATCAAATGGTCAACCCCCAGCTGCTCCATCAATGTAGCTTTTTCGGCAATGGTGGTGATGAGCTTGATGTTTTCGTCTTCGGGGTGTAGTATCATCCGCGGATGCGGAAAAAAAGTAAGGATAACCGTTTCCGCATCAGATGCTGTGGCTAATTCTTTTAAGCGCGAAATGATTTTGCGGTGCCCGATATGCACGCCGTCAAACGTGCCAATGGTAACCACGGCATTTTTTACTGGAACGAACTCATCGATGTGATGGTAAATCTTCATAGTAGTGTTAGCGCAAATGTAACCGCAGAAAGCCTAAACGAGAAACGTTTTTGTTGTCCCTCAAAATTAATGACCCGTAATTGATGCATCGCTTATCGAACCAACACTTTTTAATTCCCTAATTGTATTTACCAATTCCAATACTTCGTGTGCATCTTCTATATGGTAATTACCGCTGCGGGTGCGGCAAAGGCGCGATAGGTAGGCACCGTTGTTAAGGGCTACGCCAAAATCGTTCGCCAGCGAGCGGATGTAAGTGCCCTTGCTGCACACTACCCTAAAATCAACCTCGGGCAGCTCTATGCGGGTTATCTCAAATTGGGTAATGGTAACGTTGCGCAGGCGCAGCTCTACTTCCTCGCCGCGGCGGGCCTTTTCGTACAGGCGTTCGCCATCAATTTTTATGGCGGAGTGGGCCGGCGGGTACTGCTGTATATCCCCGGTAAACTGCGCGCAGGCGGCCCTTATTTGTTCATCGGTAAGGTGTGCGGTATCGAATTTAATCTCCGGTTCGCTCTCCAAATCGTAGGTGGGGGTGGTGGCTCCTAATACCATGGTGCCGGTGTATTCCTTTTCTTCGGCCTGGAAGGTATCTATCTGCTTAGTCATTTTGCCGGTGCAGATGATGAGCAGGCCGGTAGCCAGAGGATCCAGCGTGCCGGCGTGGCCCACCTTTAGCTTTAAGGGCTTAAAGGCATTGCGCAGTTTGCCAACTACATCAAAGCTGGTCCATTGGTAGGGTTTGTTTACCAGCAAAAGCTGGCCATCGGCAAATTGCTGTATATTGGTAAAAGAAGTAGTGCTCAATGTAAGAATTTAAGCGGCAAAGGTAAGTGTCTGAACTCGAATTTTAAGGAATTTTGAGAATAGCCAGAATTTGTGCTCACATTGCTGTTATTCATTAATTCTGTAAAGTTCTATAAATTTCATAAAATTCGAGTTCAGACCAATAGCCACCAAAAAAATAGCGATGGCTTTTGGCGCATCGCTATCAGTAAATATTATTAAGAGGGCTTTATATAACTTGCAGGTCGTGTTTGGTAAGGATCAGGATAATGATAATACCGCCTACCAAAATACGGTACCAGCCAAATAACTGGAAGCCGCGTTTCTCCAGGAAAGTGATGAATGTTTTTATAGCCAGCAAAGCCACTATAAAGGCGATTACGTTGCCAATGGCCAGCAGCTTTATTTCTTCGCCGGTAAAAACATGGCCGTCGTGAATGAAATCGAATAGTTTTTTGGCAGTTGCTGCAAACATAGTAGGCACCGCCAGGAAGAACGAAAACTCGGCAGCAGCCTTACGGCTCAGCTTTTGGCTCATGCCACCTACGATGGTAGCGGCAGAACGCGAGGTGCCGGGTATCATAGATAAGCACTGGAAGAGACCGATCTTAAGGGCAGTTAAATAGCTTATCTCTTTTTCTTCTTTAACATCGGGTTGGTTAAACCATTTATCAACAAACAGCAATATAATACCGCCAATAAATAAAGTGATGCCTACGGTTAGGGCGCTCTCCATCAGCTCGTCGATTTTTTTGCTGAACAGCAAGCCGAAGACAGCCGCCGGAAGGAAGGCGACGAACAGTTTGTAATAAAAATCGAGGGTTTGGAAAAAACGTTTCCAGTACAGCACCACTACCGAAAGTATAGCGCCTAACTGTATGGCTACCGTAAACAGCTTTATAAAATCATTGCTTTGGATACCCATTATAGAGGAGGCAATAATCATGTGCCCGGTGGACGATACAGGCAAAAACTCGGTAATACCCTCAACTATTGCTAATACAATTACGTGTAAAAGATCGTTCATGCTTTAGCGGTTGGTTTTTTTAGGATCGCATAAAAACCTAAACCAAAGCCTGCCAGCACTACCACGGGGGCAATCACTATTTTAGTGGTGCTGTAAATATCTGTTTTGCCGCTCATCAGTACGAAACCTAAGGTTACTACAGCAATGCTGATGATAAGCCAAAGGTAGTTCTCTTTGCCGAATACGAACTGCGCCTGTGGGGCGGTACTTACCGGCTGTGTTTTTGCCGGAGCGGTTGTTTTAGCCGGGGCAACCGGTTTTGATACTTGTGCCATTTTATTAATTAGTGAATGAGCAATTTTTGAATAATGATTTATTGAATTAGTGGCTGATTTGTTGATTCAGCTACACCAATGAACTAATGACTAATGAACCTGTGAACTAATAAACTACCTGTAAAGGTCGTATATTTTTAGGCGCAGGAATTTGTTTACCGCCAGGTAAGTGCTCACGGCCGACATGATGACGCCGATGCCGATAACCCCCAGGAACACGATGCCAAACTCGGTATAGTTGCGCAGGATAACCAGATCGGGTATTTGCTGGTAAGCCAGGTAAAGCGTGCCGATAAGGATCAATATAGCAATCAAGCCGCCTAACAGGCCATGCCATATACCATAAAGCAAAAACGGCTTGCGGATGAAACCTTTCGTAGCGCCAACCAATTGCATCGATTTGATTAAAAACCTTTGCGAATAGATGGCCAGCCTGATGGTGTTATTGATCAACGCCACCGATAGCACCACGAATATGCTGGCGAATGCCAGTATCACCAGGATGATGGATTTAAGGTTCTGGTTCATCTGGTCAACCAAACTTTGCTGGTATTTTACTTCTTTCACCAAGGGGTTCTTCATCAGCTCGGCTTTGAATTTCTCGATGCCGGCATTGTTGGCGTAATCGGCCTTGAGGTACACATCCAGCGATTGCGACAGCGGGTTATAGCCCAGGAACTTCACGAAATCTTCGCCAAGGTCCTTCTGCAGGTTGCGCGCGGCAAGTTCCTTGCTTACGTACTGGGTTTGCTTCACCATGGGGTTGCCTTCCAGTTGTTTTTGAAATTGCAGCACGTCGGTTTCGTGGGCGGCATCGTCCATAAAAATATTTACCACGATGTTCTCCTTTACATAGCGCGAGAGGTTATTCGCTTTCACCAATATCAGCCCCAGCAGCCCTATCATCAATAAAACCATGGCAATACCAAAAACGGTAGAAATGTATATCGTTTTGGTTTTCCTGGCCGATGCGCTTGTTTCGAATTCTTCCATATTTTTAGATATGAGATGTAAGATTTTAGACCTGCCTGCCGGCAGGCAGGTATGAGACCAAACAGGCTCATAGCTATCACCATAGTTTGCGAAAATAACAAACCTGCCCTAAAGGTAAAAGTTTATGCGGGATAATTAACAATAATTAACTACAGACAGGATTTAGCGATTGAAAGATTGGACAGGATTTTTTGTAGAGACGCAATATTTTGCGTCTCCGGCTTGCAATCAATTTTTGTCTGAACCATGATTTATGGGATTTTATGATTTCTTGATGCTTTATGAATCGTGGAATCCTTTAATCAAGCGCATCATGGTTCAGAATGATTTGGGCGTTGCCTGCGGCCCGCGCTATCCGTTCCAACTCCTCATTCCGCACCGCTGATAGAAGCGGTGCTTCATTCCGGGGTTTCCACTACTATCCTGAGGACACATTCTCTTTTTACACAGGAACTAGCTGCATATTGAACTGCACTGCCATTTTTTCAAGTTGCTTTCTTTTTTGTTCTTGTAACCTGTTCTCATAGTCTTGTATCCCTTTTTCTACGAACTCTGTACCATTGGTCATC